>NZ_JBDGIN010000003.1:0-514524 GCF_057657395.1 Telluria sp. Soil_C_11
CCGACTTGATCCCTGCCTGATCCAAAGGGGACATTTCTACTTTGGAGAGCAGGGGACATTTCTATTTAGCGTTGACAGTGCAACCGTCCAACGGCGGTCACGCCACCTCCAGCCGGCGCCGCCACGGCCTCAGCACATGGCGCACCGGATTGACCTGCGATCCCACCTCCTCCGCCCCGATCAGCCCGCGACGCTTCAGGTGCCGCAGCGCCACCTGCACTGCCGACTTGGACAATCCTGTCTTCACCGCGATGGTCTGCAAACTGGCCGGCACCTGGTCGCGCCCCAGCGCCTGGGCGCTGTGCAGCAGGAACAGATACACGACGAACGCCGCCGGCCGCCGGTCATGCCCCACCAAATCGGGCATCAGGACATCGAATACGTAAGCGTCGAGCGAGGACTGGCGGGTAGTCATGAATACTATAGTGTTTAAAAGCACACGGAGGGCGATGGTGCCACGATAATCACACCCACTACAAGTACAACAGGAAACAAACCCATGATCACCCAACTGAAATTCGTCAGCATCCCCGTCTCCGACCAGGACCGCGCCCTCGCCTTCTACACTGACAAGCTCGGCTTCGAGATCGCCACGGACCAGCCGATGGGTCCGGGCAAGCGCTGGATCGAACTGCGCGTGGCGCATTCGGGCACCCGCGTCGTGCTGTTCACGATGGACGGACAGGAAGACCGCATCGGCACCTTCTTCAACGGCGCCTTCGCCTGCGACAATGTGGAGGCGACTTATCGCCAGCTCAGCGCGCGCGGGGTCGAGTTCATCGAGCCGCCGACTGTGCAGCCTTGGGGATCGTTTGCCAAGTTCAAGGATCCGGATGGGAATACTTTTGTGTTGTCCTCTTCGTAAAAACAACTTGGGTCCCCGCCTTCGCGGGGACGACGTCGAATGCGGGAGCGGCTAATACGACTTTTCAGTATCGTTTGACGCGTCTCGCGCTTTTCCCTGTTCCAGATCTGTCCAGTGGTGATATTGTTGCTTGATTAGAACTTTTCACCACTGCCGTGAAACGCAAAGCCCTCTACCTCGTCATCTTCGCCGTCGCTGCCGCCGGCGCCGCCACCGGCACCTTCATCGTCTCGCGCAAGCCGGGCGCGTCCGCTCCCCAGGCCGCCGGGCCGGCCATCAACGTCAGCGCCATCTCGGACGACATGCGCCACATGCTGGACGCCTACCGCAAGATGATCGTGCTGACGCTCGACGAAGACGGTTTGTCGGCCGCCGCGCAGGCGCAGACGCATGAAGTCGGCCAGCAGATCTTCCACGATAACCAGGAACGCATCGGCAAGGTCGACGACGCGCTCGCCAGGCTGCTGGCCTCTAGCGATCCGCGCCGCTTCGAGGCGGTCGGCAGCCTGCTCGATTACGTCGAGTCGAACGAGGGCCTGTACGACGCCGACCGCCTCGCCTTCCGCGAACTGATGCAGTCGCTGCTCGGCCACGTGGCGAAGGATTCGTCGCTGCCGGCCATCAAGCTGCACAAGCGCGTCTCCGAAGACCTCGATGCGCTGGCCGAGATCGAGCGCAACTACGAAAAGGAGATCCGCGCGGTGTTCGGGCGCTACGAGTCGCGTTCGATCGCCCTCAAGCGCGAAAAGTGGGACAGCTACGTCGCCTACCTGAAGACCATGTACCAGCGCGACCGCATCCTCAAGGATTACGGCGTCGTCATGCCTTATTCGGCAAATGAGCCGGCCAAGCCGGAACCGGCCGAACCGGGACCGTCGCCCCAGGCACGGCAGCCGCAGAAAGAGGACGACGAGATCTTCGGCAAGGCGCTGCCGAAGAAGACCGTGGTGCTGACCTTCGACGATGGTCCGCACCGCCGCTACAGCGAAGAGATCGCCGCCATCCTGAAGCAGTACGGTGCGCCGGCCGTGTTCTTCAGCGTCGGCCGCAACATCGGCACGCTCGACGCGAACGGCGCGGCCCACCTCGGCGCCGGCGCGGAAGTCAGCCGCAAGCTGAAAGCGGCCGGCTACGTGCTGGCCAACCACAGCCTCACGCATGCGCAGTTGTCCAGGCAGAGCGGCGATGGCCTGAAGGCCGAGATCCTCGGCACCGACGCCCTGCTGCGCGCCGTCGATCCGCAGCGGTCAAGCCTGTTCCGCTTTCCCTACGGCGCGCGCAACAAGGAAGGCATGCACATGCTGGCCGATGCGCATCTGAAATCGGTGATGTGGAATATCGATTCGCTCGACTGGGCCGATCCGGTGCCGTCGTCGATCGCCGAACGCGTGCTGCGCTCGGTCGACAAGGAAGGCCGCGGCATCATCCTGTTCCACGACATCCACGAGCGCACCGTGAAGGCGCTGCCGCTGGTGCTGGAAAAGCTCGCGGCCGAGGGCTACCAGTTCGCCGGCTGGGATGGCAGCACATTCAAGGTCAGCGGTTCCGCCGCTGCCAGCGCCGCGCAGTTGCCGATCC
Organism: Telluria sp. Soil_C_11; assembly: GCF_057657395.1. Classification (NCBI taxonomy): domain Bacteria; kingdom Pseudomonadati; phylum Pseudomonadota; class Betaproteobacteria; order Burkholderiales; family Oxalobacteraceae; genus Telluria; species Telluria sp. Soil_C_11. The sequence goes on from NZ_JBDGIN010000003.1 coordinate 2,444, forward strand.
AGCGCGCGGCCGCCACCGGCTACGCCAACTCGTGGGCGATCCTGGTCGGCATCGACGAGTACAAGAAGTGGCCGCGCCTGCAGTACGCCGTGCGCGATGCCGAAGGAGTCGGCCAGCTGCTGGTGCAGAAGTTCGGCTTCGCGCCCGAGCGCGTGATCACGCTGAAAAACGAACAGGCCACGCGCGCCGGCATCCTCGGGGCTTTCCACGACCTTCTCGAGCGCGGCAAGAGCACGGGCGGACTGCAGCCGAACGACCGCGTGTTCGTGTTCTTCGCCGGGCACGGCGCCACGCGCAAGCTCAGCTCGGGCCGCGACCTCGGCTACATCGTTCCCTCCGATGCCGATCCGGACAACCTGGCCACCGACGCCATTCCGATGACGGAAATCCAGAACATCGCCGAGAGCCTGCCGGCCAAGCACGAGCTGTTCGTGATGGATGCCTGCTACAGCGGCCTGGGGCTGACGCGCGGCGGCGCCAACGCGTCCTTCCTGCGCGAGAACGGGCGCCGTCTCGGCCGCCAGATGCTGACGGCGGGCGGCAGCGACCAGCTGGTGTCGGACGGCGGCCCGAACGGCCACTCGGTGTTCACCTGGACCCTGCTGCAGGGCCTGGGCGGCAAGGCCGACCTGAACGGCGACGGCCTGATCACGGCGACGGAACTGGCGGCCTATGTGGCGCCGGCGGTGTCCAGCGTGTCGCAGCAGACGCCGGCCTTCGGCAGCCTGCCGGGATCGGAGGGCGGCGACTTCGTGTTCGAGCTGCCGGAAGAGACGGAATTCCTGAATACGAACACGGCCCAGCTGTCGAACGACGCGATCGCGCTGAACACCAGGCTGGACGCCAAAGCTTCTCCTCCCTCCTCGACCGTGGTGGTGAAGGACCTGCAGGGCGGCACCGCCACCATCAAGGCGCCCGCCGCGGTGCCGGTATCGAGCCGCCAGCAGGCCCAGCGCGCCAACGACCACGGCCTGCAGCTGTATAAAGAGAAGCAGTACGCCCAGGCCGAGGCCCAGTTCACCGAGGCCCTGAAACTGCGCCCGAACTTCGCGCTGGCGGCCAACAATCTCGGCTTCGTGTTCTACAAGCAGGACAAGTTTGTGGAGGCCGCGCGCTGGTTCGAGAATGCGATCAGGATGGATCCGTCGCGGGCGATCGCCTACATGAACCTGGGCGATGCGTATGCGCGGGCGGGCCAGGGTGAGAAGGCCCGGACTGCCTACAAGACCTACCTGGAGCTGGCGCCGGGTGGGAGTGGTGCGGGGTATGCTAGGCAGCAGCTCGAAAAACTTTGATATCGTCGTTCCCGCGCAGGCGTAATAGTGCCCCCGGCACTATTCCCCAAGTTAGCTGGTCATTCGCAAAACTTGGATCCCCGCCTGCGCGGGGACGACGTATCGAGGTAGCGGGAACGACGGACTTAAAGGTAACCATCATGGACATGAAACGCATCAACGCCGGCAAACTCCGCGCCATCGGCTACGACCCGAAGGAACGCATCCTGAGGGTCGAATTCGACGACGGCAGCGCCATCGATCATTCCGGCGTCGGCAGCGAAACCTGGCGGCGCTTCTCGACCTCGGGCGCGGCCTGGAGTTTTTATCGCGACAATATCGAGGAAGAGTTCGCGGGCACGCGCGGGCGCGCGGAAGTCGCCAGCAAGCGCGCCGAGCTCGATGCGCTGTTCGGCGGCGCCGAAGCGCCGAAGAAACCGAATCCGCTCGACGCCCTGTTCAGGCAGCCCGGCGACGAATAAAAAAACGTCGCACCGTTTTCACGGATGCGGCGTCAACTCTGCTATCAATCGATACGGAAGCGTGGGCACGTGGTGCCCACCCTACCCTGCTGACCGTAGGGTGGGCTCCCCGAGCCCACGCGGACGATTTACGCGGATTCCTTCAGCTGATCCAGAATCGCCGGATTCTCCAGCGTCGACACGTCCTGGGTGATGGTCTCGCCCTTGGCCAGCACGCGCAGCAGGCGGCGCATGATCTTGCCGGAGCGGGTCTTCGGCAGGTTGTCGCCGAAGCGGATTTCCTTCGGCTTGGCGATCGGGCCGATCTCCTTGCCGACCCAGTTGCGCAGCTCGGCCGCCAGCTTCTTCGCTTCTTCGCCGGTCGGGCGGGCCTGCTTCAGCACCACGAAGGCGCACACGGCTTCGCCGGTGGTCTCGTCCGGCTTGCCGACCACGGCGGCTTCCGCCACCATTGCGTGCGCCACCAGCGCCGATTCGATCTCCATCGTGCCCATGCGGTGGCCCGAGACGTTCAGCACATCGTCGATACGGCCGGTGATGGTGAAGTAGCCGGTGTCCTTGTTGCGGATCGCGCCGTCGCCGGCCAGGTAGTATTTGCCGCCCAGCTCGTCCGGATAATAGGCGCTGCGGAAGCGGTCAGGGTTGTTCCAGATGGTGCGGATCATCGACGGCCACGGGCGCTTCACGACCAGGATGCCGCCCTGGCCGTTCGGCACGTCGGCGCCGGCTTCGTCGACGATGGCGGCCATGATGCCCGGCAGCGGCAGCGTGCAGGAACCCGGCACCATCGGGGTCGCGCCCGGCAGCGGGGTGATCATGTGGCCGCCGGTCTCGGTCTGCCAGAAGGTGTCGACGATCGGGCAGCGCTCGTTGCCGACGTTCCTGTAGTACCACATCCAGGCTTCCGGATTGATCGGCTCGCCCACCGTGCCCAGCAGGCGCAGGCTGGACAGGTCGAAGCTCTTCGGATGCACTTTCTCGTCGGCGTTCGACATCTTGATCAGCGAACGGATCGCGGTCGGCGCGGTGTAGAAGATCGAGACCTTGTGCTTGGCGATGGTTTCCCAGAAGCGGCCGGCGTGCGGGAAGGTCGGCACGCCTTCGAAGATGATCTGGGTGGCGCCGACCGCGGTCGGGCCGTAGCAGATGTAGGTGTGGCCGGTGACCCAGCCGATGTCGGCCGTGCACCAGTAGACGTCCTCCGGCTTGATGTCGAAGGTCCACTTCATCGTCAGCGCGGCCCACAGCAGGTAGCCGCCGGTGCTGTGCTGGACGCCCTTCGGCGTGCCGGTCGAGCCCGAGGTGTAGAGGATGAACAGCGGATGTTCGGCGTCGACCCACTCCGGCTCGCACTGTGCGGACTGGCTGTCGACCAGGTCGTGCAGCCACAGGTCGCGGCCTTGCTGGAAGTTGATGTTGCCGCCGGTGCGCTTGTAGACGATCACGTCCTTGATGGTGTCGCAGCCGCCCATCGCCAGCGCTTCGTCGACGATGGCCTTCAGCGGCAGGGCCTTGCCGCCGCGCATCTGCTCGTCGGCGGTGATGATGGCCACCGCGCCGGCGTCGATGATGCGTTCCTGCAGCGATTTCGCCGAGAAGCCGCCGAACACGACCGAGTGGGTGGCGCCGATGCGGGCGCAGGCCTGCATCGCGGCCACGCCTTCGATCGACATCGACATGTAGATGATGACGCGGTCGCCCTTCTTGATGCCGCGCGATTTCAGGCCGTTGGCGAATTTGCAGACGCGCTCGTGCAGCTCGCGGTAGGTGGCGCGGGTGACCTGGCCGTCGTCGGCCTCGAAGATGATCGCGGTCTTGTCGGCATTGCCGTTCGTCAGGTTGCGGTCGAGGCAGTTGTACGATGCGTTCAGTTGGCCGTCGGCAAACCATTTGTAGAACGGCGCATTCGATTCGTCGAGGGTCTGGGTGAACGGCTTCTGCCATTCGATGTTCTCGCGGGCCAGCCTGGCCCAGAAACCTTCGTAGTCGCTGGCGGCTTCGTCGCACAGCTTGCGGTATGCGTCCATCCCGGAGATGGTTGCGTTGGCGGCGAAGTCGGCAGGCGGGTTGAACACGCGATGCTCGTGCAATGCACCCTGCTCCAGTTCCTGATTGGTCTCGTTCTCAGCCATACTAGTCTCCATAGTAGTTTTGTTTTGCCACATACCATATGCGTACTCGCTTACTGAGCCCTTACAGACCAGCCTGGGCCGTAGTAGCCGCGGCACGCCTTCCGGCATCCCAAGATCATTTTACCAACCTTTACGGAACATCGAAGGCAAGCCAGCCGCGCGCAGCAGGTGTAGAATGTTGAGCTGTTTTGACCGCGGCCGTTCACCGGCCTCCATCACAGATGCTCGAATCGCAATCCCCCTCCGGTGCCCGCAAGCGCAGCGCCATCGCCAATTTCATGTTCGCCAGCCGCTGGCTGCAACTGCCGCTCTACCTCGGCCTGATCCTGGCGCAGTGCGTCTACGTGTTCCATTTCTGGGTCGAACTGAAAGACCTGGTGCTGGCCGCGATGGGCAACGAAGACGCCCTGCAGCACATCTTCCAGGCCGTCGCCGTGCCGGGCGCGCCGCTGCCGAGCAAGCTGAACGAAACCACCATCATGCTGGTGGTGCTGGGCCTGATCGACGTGGTCATGATCTCGAACCTGCTGATCATGGTGATCGTCGGCGGCTACGAGACCTTCGTCTCGCGCATGTACCTCGAAGACCATCCGGACCAGCCGGAATGGCTGTCGCACGTGAACGCGTCCGTGCTGAAGACCAAGCTGGCGATGGCGATCATCGGCATCTCCTCGATCCACCTGCTGAAGACCTTCATCAACGCGAATGCCTACGAGCCGAAGGTGCTGATTTCGCAAACCACCATCCACGTCGTGTTCCTGCTGTCGGCAATGGCGATCGCCTACACCGACCGGATCATGACCAATACCGCAAGCACCACCAAACACTAACCTGAACGAGAACGAAATGACTGTCATCAAACAGGAAGACCTGATCGAATCGGTCGCCGCCGCGCTGCAGTACATCAGCTACTACCACCCGGCCGACTACATCCAGCACCTGGCGCGCGCGTACGAAGCCGAGCAGAGCCCGGCCGCCAAGGACGCGATCGCCCAGATCCTGACCAACTCGAAGATGTGCGCCGAAGGCAAGCGCCCGATCTGCCAGGACACCGGCATCGTCAACGTGTTCCTGAAGGTCGGCATGAACGTGCGCTTCGAAGGCTTCGGCAGCGGTTCGATCACCGACGCCGTCAACGAAGGCGTGCGCCGCGCGTACAACTTCGCCGACAACAAGCTGCGCGCCTCGATCGTCGCCGACCCGCACTTCGAGCGCAAGAACACCAAGGACAACACCCCGGCCGTCGTGCACATGGAACTGGTGCCGGGCGATACCGTGGACGTCAAGGTCGCAGCAAAAGGCGGCGGCTCGGAGAACAAGACCAAGTTCGTGATGCTGAACCCGTCCGACTCGCTGGTCGACTGGGTCCTGAAGACCGTGCCGCTGATGGGCGCCGGCTGGTGCCCGCCGGGCATGCTGGGCATCGGTATCGGCGGCTCGGCCGAGAAGGCGATGCTGATGGCGAAAGAGTCGCTGATGGAAGACATCGACATGTACGAACTGAAGCAGCGCGGCCCGCAGAACAAGCTGGAAGAGCTGCGTATCGAACTGTGCGACAAGATCAACGCGCTGGGCATCGGCGCCCAGGGCCTGGGCGGCCTGACCACCGTGCTGGACGTGAAGATCAATATGTACCCGACCCACGCGGCCTCCAAGCCGGTGGCGATGATCCCGAACTGCGCCGCCACCCGCCACGCCCACTTCGTGCTGGACGGCTCGGGCCCGGCCTACATCGAACCGCCGGCGCTGTCGACCTGGCCGGACGTGCAGTGGACCCCGGACACCCAGAAGTCGAAGAGCGTCAACCTCGACACATTGACCCGCGAAGAAGTCGCCTCGTGGCAGCCGGGCCAGACCCTGCTCCTGAACGGCAAGATGCTGACCGGCCGCGATGCCGCCCACAAGCGCATCCAGGACATGCTGGCCAAGGGCGAGCAACTGCCGGTGGACTTCACGAACCGCGTGATCTACTACGTGGGCCCGGTCGATCCGGTGCGCGACGAAGTGGTCGGCCCGGCAGGCCCGACGACCGCCACCCGCATGGACAAGTTCACCGACATGATGCTCGAGAAGACCGGCCTGATCGCGATGATCGGCAAGGCCGAGCGCGGCCCGGCCGCCATCGAGGCGATCAAGAACCACAAGTCGGCCTACCTGATGGCGGTCGGCGGTTCGGCCTACCTGGTGTCGAAGGCGATCAAGTCGGCCAAGGTGGTCGGCTTCGAAGACCTGGGCATGGAAGCGATCTACGAGTTCGAAGTGAAGGACATGCCGGTGACCGTGGCTGTCGACTCCACCGGCACCTCGGTGCACCAGACCGGTCCGAAGGAATGGGCTGCGAAGATCGAGTCGCTGAAGGGTATTCCGGTCAGCGTCGCCTGATAACGTAGGGTGGGCACACCGTGCCCACGCGGACGCCGGCAACTTGCGCACGTCACACGTGGGCACATGGTGCCCACCTACGAGCCGGCGTTATCATCTCTTCCATGACCTCTTCCTCCTCATCCCACGACGCCCCGGTCGGCATCTTCGATTCCGGCGTCGGCGGACTCTCCGTCCTGCGCCATGTGCGCGCCCAGCTACCCCACGAACACCTGGTCTACGTGGCCGACACCGGCTTCGCACCCTACGGCGACAAGCCGGAGGAAGTGGTAGCCGAACGCTCGCTCGCCATCGCCCGCTTCCTCGTCGCCCAAGGCGCGAAGGCACTGGTCGTCGCCTGCAACACGGCGACCGTGGCAGCCGTGAAGCTGCTGCGCGCGCGCATGCCTGACATGCCCATCGTCGGCGTCGAGCCCGGCCTGAAGCCGGCCGCCGCGGCGAGCAGGAACGGCAAGGTCGGCGTGCTGGCCACCGAGCGTACCCTGGCCGGCGCCAAGTTCCTGCAACTGCGCGACCAGGTCGCGGAAGCCACCGGCGCGCAATTCCTGCTGCAACCCTGCCAGGGCCTGGCCGACCAGATCGAATTCGGGGAGCTCGATTCGCAGGAGACGGCCGCCATGCTGAAGCGCTACATCGCCCCGCTGCTGGCGCAGGGCGCCGACACCCTGGTGCTGGGCTGCACCCACTATCCGCTGGTGCAGGCCTCGATCGAGCGGGTGATCGCGGAAGCAGGCGCTGACAACGTGGCGCTGGTCGACACCGGCGAGGCAGTCGCGCGCCAACTGGGCCGCCTGCTCGAGGCCGGCGGCCTGCTGCGCCCGTCCGATGCGCAGGGGCCGGCGCGCATCGAAGCCTATACGAGCGCGAGCGCCACCGCGCTGTCGGCGGCGTTCAACAGCCTGATCGGCATCGATCCACCCGTGCACGAGACCCATTTCGCCCTGCCCCGTACTGCTGGGCACATTTAGATTTGCCAGATGGGGAAGGTGCCGCTATAATCTCGTTCTGTCTCGGCAACAACGAGACAGCAAGCAAGACAGTGGTGGCTGTAGCTCAGTTGGTAGAGTCCAGGATTGTGATTCCTGTTGTCGTGGGTTCGAGTCCCATCAGCCACCCCAAGAATTCGATGAAAAGCCCGGTTCGCAACACCGGGCTTTTTGTTTTTCCGGAGACACGGCCGCAGTCCTGCTCATTCACGGGGCATGCCCACCGGTATCCGGCGTATCCCCGGCGCCCGGCGCTTCCTGTTTGAGCGGAACGCCGTTGATGGTCACGACATTGATGTTCGGAGCGTTAATAATTTGTTGAATTATTCTGACGTTCTTCACGATGGCCTTGTGCCTGCGCCCCTGGTGGGGATGCTGGCTCGGTCCCGTTTGCGCCGGCTTCTCGTTCATCCTGTGACGGATTTCTTCGGTTTCGGCCCGGATCCTGTCGATCTCGGCAACTGAAAACTCCTTGTCGATTTGCCGTTGCATTTCGCTGTCCGCATGCCGGTCGTAGATCAGCTGGCCCTGACCCGCCAAGGCGATGATCGCCCCTACCGTCGCCAGAACCACCTGTATCCTGCGATTCCCCAGTGTTCCACGCTTTGCCCCAGCGGCTGTGCGCCTGCCGGAGAAGCGGAAATCGATCGAGTTTCCGGTTCGGGCAAACTCCAGGCACAATTCCGAATCCTGCTCCGTCCTGAGGTACTCGAGATAATCAGGGGGCGGATAAGCCAGTTCGAAGGCGCCGGCCAGCGCTTCCCTTTCATCAGCCACCAGGCTGTAGATGTTCGACATCGCTGACAAGAGCAATGCCAACTGCGAAGCCGGCAATGACGTGAAGCCGACATGAAGGCTTAGAGGAGCGGACGAATCTTCATTCATGATGATGTCCTGGGCCGGCAAGGTGATCGGAGCGTCAAGAATAACGCAGATCTACCGGCACCGAAACTCCAGCCCGCCCGCCATCAGCGCATCCCTGCGCACCGGCCTTTTCGCGATGCAACGCCCCGCACTACGCGCATCGAAGCGCACGAAGCGGGAAGTCCCCATGTACAGGCAATCGACCTGGTAAGTCATGGTGCGCGGGCCCTTCTTGAGGTTCCAGGACTGGAACAAGGTGCCTCCCAGTTGCCACTCGTCGTCGGGCGCGCCTTGCGGCAAGGCTTTGTCGCCGAAGCGGCTGCCAGGCAGGTAGGCGAGCATCCGCACCCGGTCGAGCCGCACCTTGCCGGCCTTCCATTCCGGCGGGGCGTTGAGCGGGCATTCGAGGACGGCGGCGTTGGCCATGCAAAAGGGAAGCAGCAGCGCACAGAAAGCGATTTTCTTTCTAGAAATGCGAGGCATGATCGTCTTTTGTCATCTCCGGACTACCCATGCTACATACCGCTCAGCCGGACTATTTGCGCCCCCTCACCCGCAAAAACAAAGAGCCAGTCACATGACTGGCTTCTTGCGTTGGCTGGGACGGATTACGAACGGTTCGGATTGTTCGGACGGTTGTCGAAGCGGTTCGGCACGCCGTCGCCGTCGCGGTCGCCGCGGCGCCAGCCGCCGCGTTCCAGGGTCCAGCCGTTGTCGCCCTGGCGCCATTCCGGACGGTGGTAGGTGTAGCCCTTACGAACTTTCTCGAAGTGCCCTTTGACCCACACGTAGCGGTGGCCGTTCCAGTTCCAGTAGCCCGGCGCCCATTCATAGCCGCGGCGTGCGTGCGGCACGGTTTCGTGGCGCGGCGCCGGCGGCGCGGTGCGGACGACCAGGACGTCACCTTTTGCGAACGCCTGCGCCGGCACGAAAGCGGCGGTGCTGATCAGGGCTGCGGCAGCGGCACAGAGGATACGTTTCATGATGCTTCTCCTTTCGGTTGGTGTGAAACCACTATAGCGATCCGAAGAGCGAAACAGTGGTTTTGATGCAACTGCTTACACCCGAAACATGACGCGACAGAGGTGTAACAGAAACCCTGCGCGTGTTGCGCCACGTTAAGCCTCTTTCGATGCTGGGCGGAATCGTCGCTGTCGCCGATCAAACCCCTTTGCGGTTGTGCTTGTTCCGATCCGGCCGACCCCGTACCGTCGAAGCACCGGGCCCGCTTCAGCGTCCGCCTGACGCGCAGCGGACGCCTGTCCTCCTTGCGCTTCCGACCGGAGTTCTGCCATGAAATTGCGCGTCAAGCCATTGCTCTGCACCCTGCTCTTCCCGATGCTGGCCGCCAGCGCCGGATCGTTGCTGCCGTCCGTCGGCGGCAGCCCCGTGGTGCCGGCCTTTTACCCGTCGCAGCCGGACTCGCATGCGCCGCCGTGGCGCTACCCCGCCCCGTCCGGCCCGAACGCCAACGCCCGCCTGGCCTACTGGAGCGAACAGGCGTGGCGCACGATCGCGATCGACCATGCGCCGCCGCCGGCCGGGCCTTCCGCCTATTTCGAACAGGCCGGCCCGACGCGCAGCAGCCGCGTGCTGGCGATCTTCCACATCGCCATCTACGACGCCCTGAACGCCATCCGCCGGCGCTATCCCGGCTACAGCGGCTCCCTGCCGGCGTTTGCCGACAGCTCGCCGGATGCGGCGATCGCCCAGGCCGCGCATGACGCCCTGGCCGCCCTCTATCCCCGCCAGGCCGCGCGCCTGGACGCCGTGCTGAACGCCGACCTGGCCCGGCTGCCCGGTGGCCGCAATAAACTGAACGGCATCGATATCGGGCGCCGCGCCGCCGCCGCGATCCTGGCGCTGCGCGCCAACGACGGCTCCCAAAGGCCCGAGCCCATCGTCGGCGAGGACTATCCGCTCTACACCGAACCCGGCAAATGGCGCCCGGATCCGGTCAGCGGGATCCAGCTCGCGTTCGGCGCCTGGTGGGGTTATGTGAAACCCTTCGTGCTGCCCTCGGTGGGCGCGTTCCGGCCGCCACCGCCGCCATCCCTGGCCAGCGACGCCTACACGGGCGCCTTCCATGAAGTCAGGCAGCTGGGCGGCAACGGTCCCGCCACCCGGCGCACAGGCGAACAGACCAGGATCGGCATCTACTGGGGCTACGACAGCTCGGCCTGGCTCGGCACACCCCTGAACATGTACAACCAGATCGCGATGCAGATCATCCGCACGCACACCACGGACCCGCTCGAACAGGCCAGAGCGCTGGCCCTGCTCAACGTCGGGCTTGCGGACAGCGTCATCGTCGGCTGGGAAGCCAAGTATTACTACCGCTTCTGGCGGCCCGTGCACGGCATCCGCGAAGCCAGCCCGGGCACCGGACCGACCGGCCGGGGCGACGGCAACCCGGACACCCTGGCCGCCCCCAACTGGACGCCGCTGGGCGCGCCGGCCAGCAATCTCGTCGGCCCGGACTTCACCCCGCCCTTCCCCGCCTATCCGTCCGGCCATGCGCTGACGGGAGGCGCAACCTTCCAGACCTTGCGCAAGCTGTACGGCGACAGGGTCCCGTTCACCTTCCTCTCGGATGAATGGAACGGCGTCACGCGCGATAACGAAGGGTGGATCAGGCCGCGCTGGCCGCGCAGCTACGCCAGCTTTTCGCAGGCCGAGGCGGAAGCCGGGCAAAGCAGGATCTACCTCGGCGTGCACTGGCAATTCGACAAGACGGCCGGTCTTGCGTTGGGTCACCAGGTGGTGGACTACGTATTCAGGCGCGGGCTGGTGCGTCCGCAGCCGTAAACGACAAACCGGCCACGCGGGCCGGTTGTTCGTCATTCAGGCAGGAAGAAGAATCAGTCCAGCTTCCAGGAGTAGTCGACCTTGGTCCAGGTCTGGGCCGGTGCGCCGTCCTTGGTGCCCGGCTTGAACTTGCACGACGACAGGCCTTTCAGCGCTGCCTTGTCCAGGCCTTTGAAGCCGCTCGACTTCTCCAGCTTCGAATCCGCCACCGAACCGTCGGCATTGACCAGGAAGGACATCGAGGTCACGCCTTGTTCTTCGTTCATCAGCGACGCTTTCGGGTATTCGACCTTGCACTTCGACGGATCGAAGCTTGCCGGCGTCTCTGCGGCAGCAGCGAAACCGGTGACGAACAGAGCAGCAACCAGGCCGACGGCAAATTTCTTGTTGGACATTTTAGTTTCCCCTAAATAACAAAGTTTTTTTAAAAGGCCGGTGTGTTACCGGCCGTTCGACGAGCCGTCCTGGCTCAGAATTCTTCCCAGTCGTCGCTGGCGGCGGCCGCGGCGACCTTCTTCGAGGTCGACGAGGCGCTGTCCGATGCCGGCGCCTGCTCGTCCGCGGCCTTGGCCTTGCGGGCGGCGGCCGGCTTCTTCAGCTGGGGTCGGGCCGGGCGGGCGACCACGGCGCGGGTCGCCACGGCGGTCGAGACCGCTACCGGCGCCGGCGCTTCGGCCACGGCTTCTTCGCCTTCGGCCAGTTTGAAGATGCTGACCACGCGCTGCAGTTCGGCAGCCTGGTCCTGCAGGCTCTGGAAGGCGGCGGCAGCCTCTTCGACCAGGGCGGCGTTCTGCTGGGTCATGCCGTCCATCTCGATGATCGACAGGTTGACCTGCTCGATACCGGCGCTTTGCTCGGCGCTGGCGGCGGCGATGTCGCTCATGATGTCGGTCACGCGCTTGACGCTGTCGACCACTTCTTCCATCGTCACGCCGGCCTGGCCGACCAGCTTCGAACCGCGGCCGATCTTCTCGACCGAGTCGCCGATCAGGGTCTTGATCTCTTTCGCCGCCGCAGCCGAACGCTGGGCCAGGTTGCGCACTTCCGACGCCACGACCGCGAAGCCGCGGCCCTGTTCGCCGGCACGGGCCGCTTCCACGGCGGCGTTCAGCGCCAGGATGTTGGTCTGGAAGGCGATGCCGTCGATCACGCCGATGATGTCGGCGATCTTGCTGGCCGAGCTGTTGATCTCGCCCATCGTGCCGACCACCTGCGACACCACTTCGCCGCCCTTGCGCGCCACATCCGATGCGGCGGCGGCCAGCTGGTTGGCTTCACGGGCGCTGTCGGCGTTCTGTTTCACGGTCGAGGTCAACTCTTCCATGGCCGAGGCGGTCTTCTCCAGCGAGCTGGCCTGCAGTTCGGTACGCGAGGACAGGTCGACGTTGCCGGCTGCGATTTCACGCGAGGCGGTGGTGATGGTGTGGGTGCCGCGGCGGACCTGGCTGACGATGTCGACCAGGCTGTTGCGCATCTGTTTCATTTCGCTCAGCAGGCTACCGCGATCCGACGACTTGGTGTCGATGGCGATCGACAGGTCGCCTTCGGCGATGCTGGTGGCGATCTTCGCGGTATAACCCGGCTCGCCGCCCAGCTGCTTCAGCAGGCCGCGGGTGATCACGGTGGCGGCGGCCACGCCCATGGCGACGGCCAGGCCCAGCAGGATCAGCATGAAGTTACGTGCGCTGACGAACTGGGCTTCCGCATCGGCCTGGGTCTGGGTGTTCTGCTTGTCTTCCAGGGCGCCCAGCTGGTCCAGCGCTTCCAGCCACTTCTTCTGGGCCGGACGGATTTCCTTGACCATCACGCGGGTCGCATCCATCGCGTTGTTGGCCAGGTAGAGCGCCGACGCCTTGGCGATGGCCGGCATGGCCACGCCTTCCGCTTCCTTGATCTGGTTCAGCAGGGCTTTTTCCTCAGTCGAGGCTTCGAGCGCGAACTTCTCGGCCAGTTTCTGCTGGAAGGCGTCGTACTTGGCGGTCTGTTCCTTGAAACGGTTCAGCTCCGGTTCCATGTCGGCCGGGTCGGTCATCAGGGTCAGGGTGCGCAGCGAGGTGACGCGTTCGCTCACGTTGTTGCGCATGTCGACGACCAGGCGGGTCACGACATTGTTCACGCTGACGACATGGTCGAGGCGGTTCTGGATCTGCGCCATGCGCACCACGCCGACGACGGTCAGGATGACCATCAGCACGAGCACAAGCGCGAAGCCCAGCCCCAGACGCACGCCGACCTTCATGTTCGATAAGTTCATTGAATCTTCCCTGTCTCTCTCAAATGATTTTGAATCCGCCCGGAACTTCTGCGCCGCGCGTCGCTCTATTACTTAAAGTTCAACTTCTTCGTGAACTTTCGCGTATTTCCGTCAGGATAAATCAAAACACTGCGATTGCAGTCAGTAATCATGCTCTGGCTCAATACTGTTTCGCTACTACAACAATATCAAGGCCTATGCGAGGAGAAGAGCCCGATTATGGGTCTATTCTTTCCTTTGGGCAAGGAAAACGAGGCCGCCGCAGCTATCCATGCAACAGCGATTGACGATTTTTTAACAAGGCGCGGAGGCGCCGGAGGGCGCCGCCTTGTCAGGAAGGAAATTGATCAGGCAGCCTTGCGCAGGCGTCCGGCGGCTTCCAGCAGGAGTTCCGGATTGCCTTCGGCGAGGCGGCGCGAATCCGACAGCAGCTGGCGGAAGCCACGCGCGCCCGGCAGGCCGGCCATCAGGCCCAGCATGTGGCGGGTGATGCTGTTCAGGCGCAGGCCCAGCGGGCCATATTTGTCCAGCTCGGCGCGGATATAAGGAATCATCGCTTCCAGCACCTGCTCGCGCGACTTCGGCGCCGCGTCGTCGCCATAGAAGCGCGCATCCCAGTCGGCCATCACATACGGGTTGTGGTAGGCCTCGCGCCCGATCATCACGCCGTCGACGTGCGCCAGGTGGGTTTCGATGTCATCGCTGGTCTTGATGCCGCCGTTGATGATAATTTCCAGTTCCGGGAATTCGCGCTTGAGCTGGTAGGCCACGGCGTAGCGCAGCGGCGGGATCTCGCGGTTTTCCTTGGGCGACAGGCCCTTCAGGACGGCATTGCGGGCGTGGACGATGAAAGTGCGGCAGCCGGCGTCGGCGATCGTGCCGACGAAATCGCGCACGAAACCGTATTCCTCGTTGTAGTCGATGCCGATGCGGTGCTTGACGGTGACGTCGATGGAGACGGCGTCGCGCATCGCCTTCACGCAGTCGGCCACCAGCTGCGGCTCGTTCATCAGGCAGGCGCCGAACGCGCCCTTCTGCACGCGCTCGGACGGGCAGCCGCAGTTCAGGTTGATCTCGTCGTAGCCCCACTGCTCGCCCAGCTTCGCGCTCTTCGCCAGGTCGGCGGGCTCGCTGCCGCCCAGCTGCAGGGCGACCGGGTGCTCGACCTCGTCGTAGCGCAGGTGGCGCTCGACGTCGCCGTAGACCAGTGCACCGGTGGTCACCATCTCGGTGTACAGCCAGGTGTGGCGGGTGATCTGGCGGTGGAACACGCGGCAGTGGCGGTCGGTCCAGTCCATCATGGGGGCGACGGACAGGCGGCGGCTGGGCAGGCGGGAGGCTTGGTCGGACACGAGACTCTATATATAGATGGAACAGGGAGGCGACATGATACGCGAATCGCCTGACGCCGTCAGGAAGAGCTCGCCGACGGGTCCGGCAAAAATATTTTAAAAAATTTCTGCATGGCATTTAATGCCGCACGGAAATTGGTCGTCTTGTACTTGTGAGAGCGCGAGATGCGCACCTCCAAACAAGTTTCCAGCCAATCAGGAGCCAAATCATGCTGAGCCTTCACACCAACGCCGCCGCCCTTTCCGCCCAGAATTCGCTGACCCGCACCCAAAGCAGCCTGTCGACCTCGATGACCCGCCTGTCGACCGGTTACCGCATCAACTCGGCAATGGACGACGCAGCCGGCCTGCAGATCGCTACCCGCCTGAAAGCACAGACCAGCGGCATGGCCGTGGCAATGCGCAACACCCAGAACTCGACCTCGATGCTGCAGACCGCCGGCGGCGCACTCGAAGAAGTCACCAACATGATGGTCCGCATGAAGGACCTGGCGACCCAGGCTGCTGACGCATCGTCGAGCACCGCCGACCAGACCGCCATGCAGGCTGAATTCAAGAGCCTGTCGGACGAACTGAGCAACGTTGTCGCCAACACCACCTTCGGCGGCCAGAACCTGTTCGGCACCACCCTTGGCGCCGCGATGACCTTCCAGATCGGCGCCGCCGATACGGAAAAAATGACGATCAACGTCGCGACCGAAAATACCAAATTCACGGGCGACGTGACCACCCTGGCCTCGGTTGACCTGACCACCGGCGCGAACGCCGCCATCAAGACGCTGTCCGACGCGATCGATGACGTCGGCGCGCTGAACTCGAACCTGGGCGCCGCCGCCAACCGCCTCGAGCACGTCTACAACAACCTGTCGAACATCAGCACCAACGTCAAGAACGCAACCGGCCGTATCATGGACGTCGACTTCGCAGCCGAGTCGTCGAACATGACCTCGAACCAGATGCTGATGCAAGCCGGCACCGCCATGCTGAAGCAGACCAACAGCATGTCGTCGATGGTCATGTCCCTGCTGCAGTAATCGCAGGGCCGTTACGGCCATCTTCCCGGGCTGGTACAGCCGGGAGTTTTCAAAGGCCAGCCTTGCGGTTGGCCTTTTTACTTGTTACCCTGCCTTCCGCCATGGCCTCCCTGTCCTTCCCTCCGCTCGCATCAAAGGTGTTGCCCGCAGTGCCCGCCGCGCCGGCGCTGCCGGTCGGTCCGGTGGCCGCCGTCGCCCCGGCCGCACTGCTGGCCGAGCTGGATTCCCTGCCGCTGCCGCTGCCGGGATCGCAGCCTGCCCAGGCGCAGGCCGCCCAGGCAGGCGACGGCGGCATGCCGGACGGCGCCGCGATGCGGCCGGACCAGGTGATGATGGCGCGCCAGCTGTCCTGGCCGAGCCGGGATGGCGGCACGCTTGCCAGCTCCTGGCGCAGCATGGTGCGCAGCTATGGCGCCCAGCTCGTGAGCCGCGACCTGCAGGCGCGCCCGGGCCAGGTCCCGGCCGCGATGCTGCTGGCCGGGCAGCTCGGTGGCCAGGACGTGCGCATCCTGCGCCAGCCCGCCCCGGACGGCTCACCTTTCGATGCCTGGCGCTTCACCGTGCATGCGGGCAGCGCCCAGGACCAGCATCTGCGCGTGGTACAACAGGATCAGGAACCCCAGCAGCAACAGCAGCGCCGCCGCCGCGCGCGCGCCGCCCTGCGCCTGGAACTGGTGCTGGGCGACGGCACCGTGGTGACGGTGCAGGCCGAGCCGGTGGCCGATGGCGTGCTGCTGGAATTGTGCGCACCGGACCAGGGCAGCCTCGCGCGCCTGCGCGCGCTGCAGCCGGAACTCGAGACGGCGGTGGCACGTGCGGGACTGCGCGTGCTCGGATGGAAGTACCGCGACAGCCTGCCGCTGGGGCCTGCGCACATCCGGCTGCCTTCGGTGGATGCGGCGTCGGCGCTGAGCCTGCCGGTGTTCAGGGCGATGGCGGAACTGGCGCTGGTGCTGCCGGCTCAATAATCAGCCGACCGTACCGATGATGGAGACCTCGCGGTTCTCCGGGATCTCGTTATACGACAACACGTGCAGCCCCGGCGCGAACAGGCGCGCGTAGCGGGCCAGCAGCGGACGGATCTGCGGCAGCACCAGCAGCAGCGGCGGCGTGTGCTGCTGCTTCATCTGCTCGCGCGCGACCGGCATGTTCAGCTGCAGCTGGGACAGCAGCTGCGGGTCGATCGGGTAGTTATCCAGCGCCACCTTGCCGCCGTTGTTCTGGCGCGCCTGGTTCAGGGAGCCGAGCAGCATGTTCTCGAGGTCGCCGGACAGGTTAAATGCCGGCATGTCCTTCTTCTTCCCGTACAGGCCGGACACGATCTGGCGCCGCAGCGCGCAGCGCACCTCGGCCGCCAGCAGGATCGGATCCTTGGTCGACTCCGAGCTGTCCAGCAGCGTGGTGGCGATCACCACGATATCCTTCAGCGACACGTGCTCGGCCAGCAGCACCCGGAACACGCGCAGCAGCTGGGTGTGCGTGAGGGCCTTGTCCAGCGCCGCGGCCAGCTTCGGCGACAGCGCCATCAGGCGGTCCATCATCGCCGGCACGTCTTCGTGGCGGAACAGCTCCGACAGATAATCCCTGGCGATCTTCGAGGCGTGGGTCGCGATCACGCTCGCCACTTCGACCACCTGGTAGCCCTGGCCCAGCGCGTGCGCCTTCTGCTCCGGGTCGATCCAGGTGACCGCCATGCCGAAGGCCGGCTCGATGCCGGGAATGCCATCGAGCTGGCCGTACACCGTCGGCGACGGGATCGCCATCAGCGCCTCGGGCACCACCTCCCCTTCCGCCACCACGGTGCCGTTCACCGAGATCGCATACTGGTTCGGGCGCAGCGTGAGGTCGTCGCGCACGCCGATGCTTGGGAGCAGCAGGCCCATTTGCTCGGACAGGCTCTGGCGCACGCCCTTGATCCGCTTGGACAAGGCTTCGCCTTGCGCCTTGTCCACCAGGTGCACCAGCTTGTAACCGACGGCCACCGAGATCGGCTGCACCACCGGCAGCTGCTGCCAGTCGAGGTCGGGCACGCGGTCATCGCGCAGCGCGGCCTCGATCGCCTCGACGCTTTCCTGCGACGGCGCCTTGACCTCGCGCGTCAGGCGCCAGCCCACGTAGCCCAGCACGCCGGCGAAGCTCATGAAGAAGAACCATGGCATGCCCGGCACCAGGGCCAGGATGACCATCACGCCGGCGGCCGAGAACAGCACGTTCGGCTGGGCCAGCAGCTGGCCGCTGACCTGCTCTTCGAAGTCGCCGGAATCGCTGATGCGGGTCACCAGGATCGCCGCCGCCGCCGACAGCAGTAGCGCCGGGATCTGCGCCACCAGGCCATCGCCGATGGTCAGCAGCGCGTACTGGCGGAACGCCTCGCCCATCGACAGGCCGTGCATCAGCGCGCCGATGGCGACGCCGCCGATCAGGTTAATCAGGAGGATCAGGATCGAGGCAATGGCGTCGCCGCGCACGAACTTCGAGGCGCCGTCCATGGCGCCGTAGAAGTCCGCTTCGTTGGCGACGTCCTTGCGGCGCTGCTGCGCCTTTTCCTGGTTGATCAGGCCCGCGTTCAGGTCGGCGTCGATCGCCATCTGCTTGCCGGGCAGCGCGTCCAGCGTGAAGCGCGCCGACACTTCGGAGATACGTTCGGCGCCCTTCGTGACCACGACGAAGTTGATGATCATGAGGATCACGAACACCACGATGCCGACCACGAAGTTGCCGCCGATGACGACGTTGCCGAAGGCCTCGATCACGTGGCCGGCCGCGGCCGTGCCCTCGTGGCCGCGCAGCAGCACCACGCGGGTCGAGGCCACGTTCAGCGCCAGCCGCATCAGCGTGGTGCCGAGGATCACGGTCGGGAACACCGAGAAGTCCAGCGGGCGCCTGGACGATACGGATACCAGGATCACGATCAGCGCCAGCACGATGTTGAACGTGAACAGCACGTCCAGCAGCACCGGCGGCAGCGGCAGCATGATCATCGCCAGGAGCGTCAGGAGGAACGCCGGGGTGGCGAACTTCTGGCGGCGCAGCTCGGCGATCAAGCTGCTGATCGTGTTTGTGGTGCGCATGTTCATGTTGCGGATACCTCACTCAAATGGCTAGGGACGACGACTTCGTTGGGGAACCGTGGGGGCGCCTGGCGCCGGCCGTCACGGAATGCGTTCAGTTGCAGCACGTAGTTCAGCACCTGCGATACCGCCTGGTAGAGCTGCGCCGGGATCTGCTGCTGGACCTGGCTGGTGTTGTAGATCGCGCGCGCCAGCGGCGGCAGCGTGACCGTCTCGATCTTGTGCTTCGCCGCGACGGCCTTGATGTACAGGGCCATCTCGTCGATGCCCTTGGCCACCACGAACGGCGCCTCGGCGCGGCTGGTGTCGTACTTCAGCGCGACCGCGTAGTGTTCGGGGTTGACGATCACCACGTCGGCGGTCGGCACGGTCTTGTTCACGTTGCGCCGCGCCAGCTGCTGCTGGATCTGGCGGATGCGCTGCTTCACCTCGGGCTTGCCCTCGGAGCTCTTGTATTCTTCCTTCACTTCCTGCTTGCTCATGCGCTGGCTGCGCGCGAACAGGAAGGCCTGCAGCGGCACGTCGATCAGGGCGAACAGCAGGAACACCGACACCAGCGCCATCAGCCCGTCGAACATCTGCGATGCGCCGCGCAGCACGGCATCCGACAGCGGCATGCGCTGCAGGTCGATCCACGACATCGCCGCCGAGCTCACCGCGTACCACAGCACGATCGCCAGCGCGGCCGCCTTGGCGACCGAGACCGCGAAGGTGCTCCAGTGCTTGCCCGACGCGAGGTTGCCCAGGTTCCTGGCCGGCGAGAAGCGGCCGACGTTCGGCGCCAGGCTGGCGGTCGAGAAGTTCCAGCCGCCGGGCACGAGACTCGACAGCACCACCGCCAGCGTCACGCCGAACAGCGGCAGCAGCATCTTGACCAGCAACATGGCGGCGCTGGCGAACACGACCGACAGCGCATTCTCCATCGCGCCCGTTGCGCCGAGCGGCACGAACACCATCCGGAACAGCGCACGGAAGGACTCGAGGTAGTCCGGCATCAGGACCACCAGCAGCTTCAGGCTGGCCAGGATGCCGACCGCGGTGGCCAGGTCCTTCGAGCGCACCACCTGTCCCTGTTCGCGCGCCTTCCGCAGCTTCTGGCTCGACGCCTTTTCTGTCTTGTCGCCGCCGGTGCCGTTATCCGCCATGGGCCGCCCTCATCTGCTGCTGGAGCATCTCCAGCACCTGGTTGGTCATCTGCACGTAATGCTCGGGGATGAAGCGCACGACCTGCGCCAGCATCATCAGGCCGAACAGCGTCACCAGCGAAAAGCCCAGCGAGAACAGGTTCAGCGATGGCGACACCCGGTTCAGGAAGCCGAAGCCGATCTGCACCACCAGCGTCGAAAAGACGATCGGCAGCGCCAGCAAAATCGCCGCCGCGAACACCCAGCCCACGTTCAGGGCCACCGTCTGCAGCAGCAGGCCGTTGTAGCCGCCACCCACCGGCCAGGCCCGGAAACTCTGTCCCAGCACCCCGACCAGCACCAGGTGGCCGTCGATGGCGAAGAACACCAGGATCGCCACCAGCCCGAGCATGCCGGACACCACGTCCGACTGCTGGCCGTTGACCGGGTCGTTCATCTGCGCCATCGAAAAGCCGATCTGGCTCGAGGCCAGGAAGCCGAGCATCGACACCACGGCCATCGTCAGCTGCAGCGCCAGGCCGATCACGCCGCCGATCACGGCCTGCTCGAGCATCGCCACCACGCCGGCCAGCGAAAACGGATCCGGCATCGCGTGGCCCTGCGTCAGCGGCAGCATCATGAAGGCCAGCGCCACCGACAGCAGCGCACGCACCGGCAGCGGCACATAGGCCTCGCCCAGCACCGGCGCGGTCGCCAGCATCGCCATGCAGCGCGCGAACGGCCACCACAGTGCGCTGATCAGGGGAAGCAGGAGGCCGACGAGTTCGAGCATCGATTCAGCCGGGTCAGCCGACCAGTTGCGCGGCGCGCTGGAACACGGACACGCAGTAGTCCATCAGTTTGCCGGTCATCCAGTGGCCGGCCACGATCAGCGCCAGCAGCGTCACCAGCAGGCGCGGCAGGAAGCTCAGGGTCTGCTCGTTGATCGAGGTGGCGGCCTGGAAGACCGCGACGATCACCCCGGTCAGGAGGCCGGGGAGCACCAGCACGGCCGCCAGCAGCATCACCAGCTGCAAGGCCTCGACCATGATGTCGACAGCGATATCGGGAGTCATATCTCTACTCAGTATCCGTGGATGCTGCCAACCAGCGTGTTCACGGTCAGGGTCCAGCCATCGACCAGCACGAACAGCAGCAACTTGAAGGGCAGCGAAATCACCAGCGGCGACAGCATCATCATGCCCATCGCCATCAGCACCGACGACACCACCAGGTCGATGATCAGGAAGGGAATGAACAGCATGCAGCCGATCTGGAAGGCGCTCTTCAGCTCCGAGAGCACGAAGGCCGCCAGCTTGACGGTGAAGCCGCGCGCCATCGGCGCCATGTCGGCCGGTTCGCCGGCCAGGTGCGCGACCTGGGCCAGCGCGGCCTTGCTGGTCTGGGCCAGCATGAAGCGCGACAGCGGCACCTCGGCGGTCTTGAGCGCCTGCTCCAGCGTGATCTTGTCCTTGTCGTAGGGGACGAAGGCTTCGTTCCAGACCTGCTCGCCGACCGGGCGCATCACCAGCAGCGTGAGGATCAGCGCGACCCCGGTGACGATCCGGTTCGGCAGGCCCGATTGCAGGCCGAGCGCCTGGCGCAGCAGCGACAGCACGATCACGAAGCGCGTGAAGCTGGTCATCATCATGACCATCACGGGCAGCAGCCCGAGGATGGTCATCAGGACCAGGATCTGCGACTTCACGGTCAGGCCGCTGCCGGTGCCGGGGATGATCCCGGGCAGGACGTCAGGATTCTGCGGCGCCGCGTGGGCGCCGTTCGCGGCGGCGATCAGCAAAAGGAAAACGCCGGCGGCCGCCGGCGCATGACGACGCAGGGTATGAAGAAACCCGGCGCCGCCCGGTTGGAACGTCATGGTGCGATCAGGTCCAGGTTGAGGCCATCGAGATCGATCACTTTCAGGCCGTACTGCTCGCCCGCGACCACCACTTCGGCGCGGCCGATGGCGGCGCCGTTGACCTTGATGACCAGCGGCTCCCCGGCCAGCGCGTCGAGCGGCAGCACGGAGGACGGGCCGATCTCCATCAGTTCCTGCAGCGAGATGCGGGCCGAGCCCACTTCCAGGGTCAGGGTCACCGGGATGCGGCGCATCATCTGCGGCAGGCGCGCCGCCCTGGCCGCCCCGCTTGCTGCGGGAACGGCGGCATCAACGCCCGCCAGGTCGTCGATGATGATGTCGCCACCGGCGATATGCTCGTTCAGGTTCATGTCCATTTACTCGGCATCTTCAAAAGAGGTTAAACACAGCTTTCCCTTGTGCTCGGCGACGGCGGCCGTAAACAGGCGCGCCTCGTCGAGCAGGACCTCGGCCCGGCCCACGCTGACCGGAATGACGTCCCCGATTTTCAGGTCGAACAGCGCGCCCAGCGTGATCTCCTTGCTGACCAGGCGGCCGTCGAGCTTGACCTGCAGCTTCGACGACAGCGGCTCGGCCGGGCCGCGCACCGCGTGGCTGCGCGCATGCTCCGGGCGCAGGCTGCCCAGGATCTCGCCCATCAGGGCCTGGTCCGGGGCGATCCAGAACCGGCCCGTTGCACCGTTGGCATCGCGCACCGTTGCGCAAACCGTCCAGGCGCTCTTGCCCGGCATCGTCGAAGTACTCACGGCGCCGGCTGGCACCGGTGCCGGCGCCACGTCCATTGCCACACTGGCAGCGACGCGCGCATACAACAGGTCGACCATCTGTTGCGTCAGCACGACGATCAAACGCTCTTCCGTTGCCGTCACGCGCTCGCTGCCGGGGTCACGCGGCGTTGCGCCAGCGCTACGTCCGCCGTAGCGCCGTTCCAACAGTGTCAGTAATAAACCACGTTCGAAGGCCACCGACACCGTGCCCATGGCGCCCGCGGCAGCCATCCAGCGCAGGCTGCCATCCTGCGGCACGCGCCCGAATTCGATGCTGTCGAGACGCCAGCCGCCCCAATAGCGGCGTGCAGGGCCCTGCATCGCGGCATCGATGTCATCCTGCAGGCGCACTGCGAACTGGGGCAGCAGATGCACCGGACGCCCCAGCAGGCAGGGGTCGAGCACTTGGTGCTGCGAGATGGTGTCAGGGGTAGCGATCGGCATGTTCAAATTAACAATCTAATAAGCGGGAATGACTTCTTTTCATTCCCCACGGCAACAATTATACCCGTTAAATTGTGTCGCGGCGCTTGAGATTCCTCTTTGAATTCGTCGTTGCCGTACGGTAAGATGTCCGTAATCCGTGCCGTATCAGGGAAATCCTCATTGGGCGACGCCAGACCAAGCTGGTATTCTCTCCGGTTCTTGAACAGAAACCAAGCTCCTGGAAGAACCTAAAAATTTAACAATTTCCACGGCGCAATCAACATTGCGACACATTGACACAGAGAAACACTGTCAAATCGCTACCGACCGTTACACACACGATATCTACGCATGGGAGTGGGAAATTCGATGGGAACTGAACTTGCTGGTCTGATCCGCGCCGACCTGGCTGCCCTGACCAATGACGCCAGCCGCCTTGCCGTGGCGCCGGCACTCGACGCCGCGCAGCTGACCCAGGACAGCACCTCCGGGAATTTCTCCTTCGCGCAAAGCATGAAGAATGCGCTGGCCAGCGTCGACGGCGAAGAACGCGCCGCCATGGAAAAGATGGCCGCCGTCGACAGCGGCAAGAGCGACGACCTGGTCGGCGCCATGCTCTCCTCGCAGCAGGCCAACCTCTCGTTCTCGATGCTGATGCAGGTCCGTAACAAGGTCATGGGCGCGGTCGACGAACTGCTCAAACTGCCCGTCTGACCAGGAAGAACAGGAAGAAGCCCACCGTGATTGCTGCTCTCAAGTCCGCCATTGGCGGAAAACGACTGCCGGCGCTGCCGCCCGCGCTGTCGAAGAACCTGACCCCGATGCTGGTGCTGGCGATCGCCATCACCGCCGCGGTCACCCTCTTCATGTGGAAAGACCAGGCCGACTACAAGCCGGTCTTCGGCGCGCGCGAAAAGGTCGCGGCCTCCGACATGATGACCGTGCTCGAAGCCGAACATGTGCCCTACCGCGTCCACCCGGACAGCGGCCAGGTCCTGGTGCCGGCCTCCCAGCTCGGCAAGGTACGGATGCTGCTGGCCGCGAAAGGCGTGACCGCCCAGCTGCCGGCCGGCCTCGAGCTGATGGACAAGAGCGACCCGCTGGGCGTGTCGCAGTTCGTGCAGGATGTCCGCTTCCGGCGCGGCCTGGAAGGCGAACTGTCGCAGTCGATCATGACGATCGACGCGATCGCTTCGGCGCGCGTGCACCTGGCGATCGCCAAGTCGACCAGCTTCGTGGCCAGCGACGGCGACAAGTCCTCGGCCTCGGTGGTGGTCGCGGTCAAGCCGGGCCACACCCTGTCGAACGAGCAGATCGCCGCGATCGTCAACCTGGTCTCGGGCAGCGTCGCCAGCCTGGCACCGAACCGCGTCTCGCTGGTCGACCAGAACGGCAACTACCTGTCTTCGCGCGTCGACCTGAGCGACGGCTTCGACGGCGCCGCGCAGGGCGACACTGCCGCCAAGCGCTTCCAGGACGAAGTGCGCGCCAACGTCAACGAGCTGCTCGGCCCGGTCCTCGGCGCCGACAACTTCAAGGTCAGCGTGACCGCCGACGTCGACAACGACAAGATCGAAGAGACCCAGGAGAAGTACGGCGAAGCGCCGAAGGTCACCAGCGAAGCGATGCGCGAAGAGATGGAGAAGAACCGCATGGCGCTGGGCGTGCCGGGCACGCTGTCGAACCGTCCGCCGGTCGCGAGCAACCCGGCCGACCCGAATGCCGCCGCCGATCCGAACGCGGCCAAGGCCGACGACGGCGGCGCGCGCAAGAACGCCACCACCCGCCAGTATGCCTACGACCGCGCGATCACCCAGATCAAGCGCTCGCGTGGCCGCCTGAAGAAGCTGTCGGTGGCGGTAGTGCTGAACAACGCCAAGGCGTCTTCGCCGAAGGCCGGCTGGACCCCGAACGAGATCGCCAACATCGACAAGATCCTGCGCGGCGGCCTGGGCATCGACGCCGCCCGCGGCGACGTGCTGGCAGTGTCTTCGCTGAGCTTCCCTGCCCCGGCCCCGGCCGAACCGTGGTACCAGCAGCGCGACAACGTGGTCGACATGACCGGCTGGGCCGCCTGGATCGTCGGCGCCCTGTTCGCGTGGTTCGCCGTGCTGCGTCCGCTGATGCGCATGCTGACCCAGCGCGGCGCGCCGCAGGGCAAGCAAACGCCTGCGCTGGCCCAGCTGCCGGGCGGCGCGGCAGCGAACGGCGCCGCCGGCGCGCTGGCCGCACCGGGTGTTGCGGCATTGCCGGGCGCCGCCGCGGCCCTGCCGGCCGCGGGCACGCCTTCGCTGGGCGGCGCGATGCCGGTCCAGCCGCTGCTGGAAAACTACGATTTGCCACCGGCCGGTTCGGCGGTGGACGTGATGGTCGACCACCTGAAGGTATTGGCCGGCAAGGAGCCGGAGCGGGTGGCGGAAGTGGTCAAACAATGGGTGCAGAAGAAAAATGGCGGATCTGAACAATATTGACGTGCAGGAAGTGGTGCTGAGCCCGGTCGAGCAGGCCGCGATCGTGCTGCTGTCGATCGGCGAGGAACCGGCGGCCGCCGTGCTGCGCTGCCTCGAGCGCGATGAATTGATCGAGCTGACCCAGGTGATGAGCCGGATGAGCGGCATCAAGGTCGACGCCGTGAAGTCTTCGCTGCAGAAATTCTTCGACGACTACCGCCAGCAAAGCGGCCTGCATGGCGCCTCGCGCAACTACCTGAAGCGCTCGCTGGACCTGGCGCTGGGCAGCGAGATCGCCAACAGTGTGCTCAACACCATCTACGGCGATGCGATCCGTCCGATGATGGCGCGCCTGCAGTACGCGTCGCCGAAGTGGCTGGCCGACTACATCGCCGCCGAGCACGTGCAGATGCAGGCCGTGTTCCTGGCCTTCCTGCCCCCTAGCCTGGCCGGCCAGATCATCGACGCGCTGCCGGAAGAAGGCCGCGAGCTGGTGCTGCTGAACCTGGCCCGCCTGGAAGAAATCGACCGCGAGCTGCTGGCCGAACTGGAAGAGCTGGTGCAGCGCTGCCTGTCCGCGCTCGACACCCAGAGCGCCACCGTGGAAGGCGTGCGCCAGGCGGCCGAGATCCTGAACCGCCTGCCGAACAACCGCGCCACCATCGTCGAACTGCTGCGCGCCCACGATCCGGAAGTCGTGTCGCAGATCGAGATGTCGATGTACGACTTCTTCATCCTGTCGAAACAGACCGAACAGACCATCACCCGCCTGCTGGACGAGATCCCGCTGGAGCAATGGGCTGTCGCCCTCAAGGGCGCCGAACCGGCCCTGCGCGAAGTCATCCTGGGCGCGATGCCGAAGCGCCAGGCGCAAAGCTTCGAAGACCTGATGCGCCGTTCCGGCCCGGTGCCGATGTCGCGCATCGAACAGACCCGCCGCGAGATCATGGCTTCCGTGAAGGACCTGGCCGACAACGGTGAAATCGAAGTCCAGCTGTTCGCCGAGGCGACCGCCGAATGAAGCAGTTCCGGCCCTATCACTTCCCTCCCCTGGCCCAGTTCGTGGCGGCCAATGGCAGCACCTCGCCCGCCGCTTCCGCGGCCACCGCGGAAGCGGACTGGCAGGGCGCGATGGCCGACGGCTTCCGCCAGGGCCAGCAGGACGGCTACGACGTCGGCGTCGAGCAGGGCCGCAGCGACGGCTTCGATGCCGGCCATGCGGAAGGCCTGGCGCGCGGCATCGAAGAAGGCCGCCAGCGGGCGCTCGCCGAACTGGAGGCGATGGCCAGGCCGGTCGACGCCATGCTGCGTGGACTGAAGAAGCTGAAGACCGAATACAAGAATGCCCAGCGCAAGGAAGTCGTGGACCTGGTCGGCAAGATCGCCCGCCAGGTGATCCGCGCCGAACTGGCGCTGCAGCCGGTGCAGATGCTGGCCCTGGTCGACGAAGCCCTGTCGGCGATGCCGCCGACCCGCGACGAGGTCGAGGTGATGCTCAACCCCGAAGAGATGAAGCGGATCCAGGAACTCGACCCGAAGCGCGCAAAGAAATGGAACCTGATGGCCGACCCTGCCCTCGAGCCGGGCGAGTGCCGCGTCAGGGCCGGCGACCACGAAGTCGACGCCGGCTGCCAGGGCCGCCTTGCCGCCTGCATGGAGCAGGTGCGTGAAGCCCTGTCCGCGCAAGACCAGGAGGAAGCCGCGTGAGCGCACTCGCCGAAACCCTGCGTTCGCTCGACATCGGCGCGGTGCCGGTGGCCACGCCCACCGGGCGCCTGGTCGCGGTGCAGGGCCTGCTGCTCGAAAGCGTCGGCGTGCGCCTGCACACCGGCCAGCGCTGCCGCATCGAACTGGTCGACGGCGAGTGGCTGGATGCGCAGGTCGTGGGCTTTCGCGACAAGGTGACTTACCTGATGCCGTTCAAGAAGGCCGACGGCCTGGTGACCGGTGCGCGCGTGCTGCCGGCCGCCGGCCCGTCCAGCATCCAGATCGGCCCGTCGTGGATGGGACGCATGGTGAACGGCCTCGGCGAACCGATCGACGGCCTGGGCCGCCTCGGCGGCGACCAGATCCTGCCGACCGCTCCGCCCCGGGTGAATCCGCTGAAGAAAGCCCCGGTCGAGGAGCCGCTCGACGTCGGCGTACGCGCGATCAATGCGATGCTCACGATCGGCAAGGGCCAGCGCGTCGGCCTGATGGCCGGCTCCGGCGTCGGCAAGTCGGTGCTGCTCGGCCTGATCACGCGCCAGACCGTGGCCGACGTGATCGTGGTCGGCCTGATCGGCGAACGTAACCGCGAGGTGCGCGAATTCGTCGAGAAGTCGCTCGGCCCCGAAGGTTTGAAGCGCGCCGTGCTGGTGGTGGCCCCGGCCGACGAAAGTCCGCTGATGCGGGTGATGGCGACGGAACTGTGCCATTCGATCGCGGCGCATTTCCGCGACCGCGGCCAGAACGTGCTGCTGCTGTGCGATTCGCTGACCCGCTACGCGATGGCGCTGCGCGAAGTGGCGCTGTCGCTGGGCGAGCCGCCGGCCACGCGCGGCTATCCGCCGTCGGTATTCTCGAATCTGCCACAGTTGTGCGAATCGGCCGGCAACGGCGAGAACCCCAACGGCAGCATGAGCGCGATCTATACGGTGCTGGCCGAAGGCGACGACCAGCAGGACCCGGTGGTCGACAGCGCGCGCGCGATCCTCGATGGCCACATCGTGCTGACGCGCGAGCTGGCCGAGCGCGGCCACTACCCGGCGATCGATGTCGCCCAGTCGATCAGCCGCTGCATGGCCCAGGTGGTGTCGCCGGAGCACGCCCAGGCGGCTCGCAAGCTGAAGGCCGCGATGGCGAAGCACGCGCGCGTGCGCGACCTGATCCCGCTCGGCGCGTACCAGCCGGGCGCCGATCCGGAAACCGACCGCGCAGTGAAGCTGCATCCGCACATCGAAGCATTCCTGTGCCAGGGCACGCGCGAAGACGCGCCGTTCGCCCCCTGCGTCGACCAGTTGAAAGCGATGATGGCATGAGCAAGCAGAATACGATCGACAGCCTCGGTACCCTGGTGCGCCTGCGCAGCACCGAAGTCGAGCGCCTGCAGGCCGACCTGGCCAGGCAGGAAGCGATGCGCGCGCGCTACCAGGCGACCGTCGAACGCCTGACGGACCTGGCGGTCGGCAGCGGCCCGTCGGCGCCAAGCGCGGCCAGGCTGTCGCCGGCGCTGGCGGTCAACTGCGGCAATTACAAGCAGGCGGTGTTCGCGCTGGCCGACACCCAGCGCACCGACCTGCACCTGATTGACGCCAATATGGCGGTCTCGCAGCGCAACCTGGCCCAGGCCTGGACCCGCCGCGAGCTGCTCGGAAAAGTGCTGTCCCAGCACGAAGTCGCGTTCGCACGCGAGCAGGACCGCGCCCAGCGCAAACGGGAAGATGACGTCGCCACGCAGTCGTGGCTGGCAAATCAATAAAGGAGCAAGCATGTCCAGTATTACCGCCCCAACTTACGATCCGACCAGCACCGCGCAGGCGATGGCGCAAAAGACGACTGCCGCGGCGCAGCAGATCCTGACGAGCCAGACCGCCACCGCCAGCGCCACGGCGAAAGCGCTGACCTCATTGAGCTCGGCGATCTCGGCGTTCCAGTCGAGCCTTGCTTCGCTGACCGGTCTTGGCAAATCGATGCTGGCCCAGCGCGCGACCCTGTCCGACACCACGATCGGCACGGCCAGCGCCAAGCCGACCGCGGCGGCCGGCAGTTACAGCCTGTTCGTCGACCAGCTGGCCACTGCCAACCAGCTTTCATTCACCCCGTCGGACAGCGCACTTGCGCAGGGTTCCCTGACGATTACACTGGCGGCACCAGCTGTCGACGTGAACGGCAATCCCGTCGTCCCGGCGGCCCCGGCGTCTCCCGCCACCGCGACCATCGATGTGGACCTGACTGCTGCGGATACGGATGGCGCCAATGGCCTGAGCGTGCGCGAGGTGGCTGCGGCGATCAACAGCGCCTCCATGAATGCGGGCAAGGTCTCCGCTGGCGTGGTGACCGTGAATGGCGTGCCCCAGCTGGTGCTGACGTCGAACAATACCGGCGCCGCAAATACCATCTGGGTCGATGCGTCCACAACAAACGGCGTGCCCGACTATGACCTGGGAACCCGCACCGAGATCGCGAAGGCACAGGATGCACTCATCCATTATGGCAGCACCCCGATCACCAACGCGTCGAACACCTTCACCAACATCGACGGCGTGTCGATGACCTTCACCCGCGCCCAGGCTGCGGGCGAGAAGCCGTTCACGCTGACCGTCGGCAGCGACACCAGCGGCACCGTGTCGAACGTGCAGGCCTTCGTCGACGCCTACAACAAACTGAAGACCGCCATCGACGGCCTGGTCGACGCCGGCGATGCGGCGAACGGCAAGACTCCAGGCGCATTCGCGCACGACGCCGGCGTCAAGGCGCTGCAACAGCGTCTCGTCAGCCTGATGCGGCCGGCCGGCAGCACATCGCTGGCCAGCTACGGCATCATCGCGGCCCGCGACGGCACGCTGACGGTCGATTCGGCGCGCCTGACGAAACAGCTGTCCGTCTCCCCGACTGGCCTCGACCAGTTGATCGGCTCGGCCAGCCTCAGTAATTCGACGGGCGTCGCCGGCGCGCTGAATACCTATCTGAACAACTGGAGCAACAGCACCAACGGCCAGATCAAGGGCCGTACCGACGCGAACACCAAGCTCCAGTCCGACCTGACGAAGCGCCAGGCCGACCTGGATACGCAATTCGACTCGGCTTACCAGCGCTATCTCAAGCAATTCACCGAGCTGCAGACCCTGCAAGCGACCATGAACAGCAATGTATCGATGTTCGACGCCCTGTTCGGCAACGACAAGTCCAACTAAGAGATATTCCGATGTCTTATCAAGAAGCCTACAGCAGCTATCACGCGACCAACCTGGATGCCCAGGCCTCCCGCGCATCGCCGATCGAACTGGTGCTGCTGCTCACCGACGGCCTGCTCGAAGAGCTGGCCCGCGCCCGCGCCCACATCGTCGGCAAGCGCTATGAAGCCCGTGCCCAGAGCATCAACAAATGCGTCGACATCATCAACGGCCTGTCCAGCTCCCTCGATTTCGAGAGCGGCGGCCAGGTCGTCGCCAACCTCGCCAACCTGTACGATTTCTGCGCCCGGCACCTGAATGCGGCCGGCATCAAACAGGATCCGAAGATGGTCGATGAAGTCGTGAAGATCATGACCACCATCCGCCAGGGCTGGGCCGGCGTGCAGGCGCGCAATGGATAATTCCGCCGCCCTGCTCCGTACCGCCGAGTCGCTGCGCAGCGCAGCCGACGGCGCCGCCTGGGAACAGGTGGCGCAGATGACGCGCGCGCTGGCTCCACAGCTCGACGCGCTCGCGGCCCGCGGCCCGCTGAGCGTCGCCGAACGCGCCGCCCTGCAGCGCCTGCGCGAGGCGCACGACCATGCCGCCGATGCCGTCGCCGCCGCCGCCCGGGCGCTGAAGACGAGGATGGACGACATGCGCGCCAACAAGGACGGCTGGATCGCCTACGCGATGCACAACCCAGGCGACTCGGGCGCAAGCCAGGTACAACCATGATGATGAGTACCGTCCCCCAATCCACCGCGGCCGCGCCAAAGAACGCCGACGCCCGGCCGGCCCAGGCCGCGCCAGACGCCGCCGCACAGCCGAACGCCTCCACGCAGGGCGGCGCAAGGCCGCAGCGCTTCGCGGCCTGGCTCGGCAACCAGGCCGAGGCTGCCGCGCAGGCGATCCCGGCCGGCCTGCCGGACGCCGCCGCGGCACAGGATGCCGCCGGCAAGGGCGAGGCTACGCCGGATGGCGCCGACGACGACAGCGCTGCCGCTTCGGCCCCGCAGGACGGCGCGCTGCTGGCCGCGATGGCGATGCCGCTGATGCCGCTGACGCCGGTCCAGGTGGCGCAGGCCGTGCAGGCCGCGCAGCCATCCGGCGCACAGGACGATGCGGACGCTTCCCCGGCCTCCGGCGCCCCGGCGGTCGCAGGCATTGGCAGCGACCCAGGCCGCCGCGCCGGCCCGGCGCTGCCGCTGGCGGCGGAAGCCCCGGCCGCGCGCCCGGTTCCGGCGCAGGGCGAGGCACTGCCGATGGTGCGCCTTGCCGGACATGCGCAGGCCGACGCCGGCGCCGCGCATACCGGCGCGCAGGACGGCGGCGCCGACCAGAATGGCAGCGGCACCGGCGCCCCGGCTGTCCCGGTCGCCGGCGCGGTCCCGGCCCAGCCGGGTGCGAATGCCCCGGCGCCCGATGCCGTCAAGCTGGCCGGTCCGCCGACCGCATGGCGCCAGAGCCTGCAGGAAGCGCTGGGCGAACGCCTGAACGTCCAGGTCGGCAAGAACATGGAGCAGGCCGTGATCCGCCTCGAGCCGCCCCAGCTGGGCCGCATCGACATCGCGATCCGCCACAGCGCCGGCACGCTGGAAGTGAACATCTCGGCCACCAACGGCGAGGTGCTGCGCCAGCTGCAGACCGTCAGCGACAACCTGCGCAGCGACCTGTCGCAGCGCCAGTTCACCGAGGTCGCGGTGACGGTGTCCCCGGCGCCGAAGAATGGCGCGGCGCCGTTCGGCGATCCGCAGCAGGGCCGCGGCCGCCAGCAGGAGCGCGGGCAGGAAGACCAGCAGCCCGGCCGCGCCCTGGCCGAGGCGAGCAACAACCCGTCCGCCTTCTCGCTCGGTGGACGCGACTAACGCAGGACAACGATGAGCAAAATGAAAAAGATAATCGCCATCGCCAGTGCCGTGATCATCAGCGCCGCCGGCGCGGGTGGCGCGGTCTGGTGGTTCATGCCCAAGCCGGCCACCGCCGCGGGCACGGCAAAGACGGCAGCGGAGCATCCGAAGGAAGCCAAGCCGGTGAAGTACGTCACCCTCGACAAGGTGATCGTGATGCTGCGCCGCGGCCCCAACGAGACCGAAAGCCATTACCTGTCGACCGACCTGGTGCTGGCCACCGAGCCGGCCAAGGAAAAGGAAACCAAGGAACACCTGCCGCTGCTGCGCAGCCTGGCCGTGCGCACGCTGTCGAGCTACACGCTGGCCGAGGCGTCCACCATGACGGTCGAGAAGTACGCCGAGCAGCTGAATCATTCCTTCAACGCCGACTATGAACGCACGCATGCGGAAAAGCCGTTCGTGGAAGTCATGATCGGCAAGCTGATCATCGAATAACAGCCGGGGACAATGTGGGTTACATGACCGACTACGCCGACAGCTACGCCAGTACCGAATACGCCGGCGCCGCCGTGCACGCGGCGATGAGCGCCAAGGACGAGCAGCGCCACCTGGTCGCCTATGCGCCGCTGGTCAAGCGCATCGCACGCCAGCTCAACTCGCAGGTGTCGGGCGCCATGGGACGCGAGGACATGGAACAGATCGGGCTGATGGGCCTGCTGGAAGCGCTGCGCCGCTACGGCACGCCGGATGCCGGTTTCGCCAGCTACGCCGGCCTGCGCGTGCGCGGCGCCATCCTCGACGAACTGCGCCGCCAGGACTGGCGTCCGCGCGCCGTGCGCCAGGACAGCCACAAGATGCGCGACGCCGTGCGCGCCCTCACCCGCAAGCTGGGCCGCGAGCCGAACGACAAGGAAGCCGCGGAAGCCCTCGGCATCAGCCAGGAAGAGTGGCGCCAGTTCCTGCTGGACGATGTCGCCGAGGAGCTGCTCAGCTTCGACGACATCCTGCAGGAAGCGAGCGAACGCGCCCACAGCGCCCCGGGCCCGGAAGAGCAGTTCATGGTGCGCCGCAGCCTCGAGCAGGCCCTGAACGCCCTGTCGGAGCGCGAGCAGCGGGTGATCCAGATGATTTACGAATTCGAGCTCAGCTACAAGGAAATCGCGGCCGTGCTCGACCTGTCCGATGCGCGCGTCTGCCAGCTCAACAAGAGCGCGCTGGCGAAGATGAAAGCCGCGCTGGCCCAGGCCTGAAGCCCGGACAGACAACGAGAAAGGTAACAACATCATGCAAATTATCGGCATCCTCATCGTGCTCGGCGCCGTGTTCGGCGGCTTCGCCTTCATGGGCGGCACCGTCGGCGCCATCTGGCAGCCCATCGAAATGCTGATCATCGTCGGCGCCGCGGTCGGCGCCCTGGTGGTGGGCAATCCCAAGCACGTGCTGGCCGAGATGCTGGTCCAGTTCAAGAAGATCATCGGCCGCCAGAAGCACGATTCGGATTTCCAGCGCCAGCTGCTGCTGTTGATGTACGAGCTGCTGCAGACCGCCGCCGGCGGCCTGAAGGCGCTCGACGCCCACGTCGAGGCGCCCAAGGAAAGCCCGATGTTCCAGCGCTACCCGCTGATCCTGGAAGAGCCGAAGCTGCTGGCCTTCATCGTCGACAACTTCCGCCTGATGGCGATGGGTAAGATCAACGCCCACGAACTGGAAGGCGTGCTGGAACAGGAACTGGACGCCATCCACGAAGAACTGACCCAGCCCTCGAAGTCGCTGCACAAGATCGCCGAGGCGATGCCGGGCTTCGGCATCCTGGCCGCAGTGCTGGGCATCGTGATGACCATGAACTCGGTCGGCGGCGGCGCCGACACCGCCGAGATCGCGGAGCACATCGGCGCCGCGATGGTCGGCACCTTCATCGGTATCTTCTTCTGCTACGGCGTGCTGGACCCGATCTCCAACATGATGAAGCAGCTGGTGAATTCGGAAGCCTCGACCATGGAGACGGTCAAGGTCGTGCTGTGCACCCACGTGGCCGGCAAGCCGCCGCTGCTGGCGATCGACGCCGGGCGCCGCCTGATCCAGCTGAACACCAAGCCCAGCTTCGCCCAGCTGGAAACCTGGATCACGGCCATGGCCGACGGCGAAGACGCCGGCGCGTCCCGGAAGCGCGCGTAAGGATTGGACTGACCAGCATGCAAGCAGCTAAAAAAGGCGACAAGCTCCACGAAGAGACCATCGTCAAGCGTGGCGGCGGCAAGCAGCACGACGACGAGCACGGCGGCGCGTGGAAGGTGGCGTTCGCCGACTTCTGCATGGCGCTGATGGCGCTGTTCCTGGTGCTGTGGCTGATCGCCGCGCGCGAGGCGTCGGCGCTCAAGAACATCGTGCGCGACAACACCTCCGCCGGCCTGATCGAAGGCAGCGGCCGCAAGCCGGACATCGCCGGCAACCCGGCCGGCAGCCTGATCGAACGCTTCCCGATGCCGAAGGCGAACGGCGGCGCGCAAGGGCCGGACAGCGGCGGGAAATCCACCGCCGTCCATACCAAATACGAATCGCCGTCCGAGCTGGCGGCGCTGGCCCACGCCTTGCAGCAGATGAGCGCCGATGCCGGACTGGCATCGAACCTGGCCACGGTGGTCACGCCGGACGGCCTGCGCGTGATGCTGCACGATACCGACCGCCAGGGCATGTTCGTGCGCGGCAGCCCGATTCCGACCGACCGTTTTTCGAAACTGTTGCGCGCGATGGCGCCGCTGTTCGAAAAAATGGAAAACCAGATGCTCATCGTAGGCCACACGGACTCCTTGCAGTACACTAGCAGCGATCCGAACAGCTACTCCAACTGGAGCCTGTCGGCTCACCGCGCGCTGGCTGCGCGCTCCCAGCTCCTCATCGGCGGCATGCGCAAGGAAAGCATCCTCCAGGTGGTCGGCATGGCCGACCGCGCACCGCTCGATGCCGCCAAACCCGACGCCTCCGTCAACCGCCGCATCGAACTGTTGATCCTGACAACCAGACAGGCCGCCGCCGTCACCGCGATGTTCGGCGTGCCCTCCCAGGTCGAAGATCTGGGCAAGGACGTATCGATCACCAAGCCGGGCGAGGACGCGCTCAAGGAACTGCGCAGCCAATTGCCGAAGAAACCATGACGATTCAATCCAAAACCCGAGGACAACGCATGAAGATCACAGGCGCCTCCACTCCTTCCATCACGATCGCGCCGCAAGCCGGCGGCCCCGCGGCCGCGCCGGCCGTCGCGCCGTCGACTGCCGCCGAAACCCTCGAATCGGCAGTGCTGCAGCCGGCGCAAGCCGCGCTCAAAGCCCTGCCCGACTTCGACGCCGCCAAGGTCGCCGAACTGCGCGACGCCCTGCAAAAGGGCGAGCTGCCGTTCGACGCCGGCCGCCTGGCGGGCCTGATCCAGCGCTTCCACGGCAGCCAGGGCTGAGCGATGGGCCGGCTTACCCGCGACCAGGCCGTCGCCCGCCTGCTGGACGGCATCCAGGCCGACCTGCAAGCCTGCGCCGTGATCCGCGACCTGCTGGAGCGCCAGTTCGAGGCCGCGCTGCGTCACCGCGGCGCCGAACTCGGCGTGCTGGCCGAGGAACTCATGCCCCAGCTCGACGCCATGGAGCAGCGCCGCCAGCAGCGCGTGCAGCTGGTGCGCGCCCTGCATGGGGCCGCGGCAGGCATGGACGATCTGCTGAACGCCCTGCCGGCCGCGCAGCGCAGCCGCGCAGCGAGCGACTGGGAGCGCCTGGAACAGCTGGTGCGCGACTGCAAACAGGCCACCACCCGCAACGGCAACCTGATGGCCGACCAATACACGGTGATGCAGCGCGTGCTGCACGGCGAGGATCAACTGTATGCGCCACGCTGACCTGAACACGGCTTTCACCCCGGCGACGGCACCGACCGCGCCGACCCGCCCGACCGCCGGCATCGGCGGCGGCGGCGGCGGCGGCTTCGACAGCATCTTCGGTTCCGTTCAGGAGGAAGTCGCTTCCTTCATCCAGAACGGCGGCGGCGACAGCTTCAGCAGCGGCGGCAGCGCTTCCCTGAGCCCGGAAGGCAGCGTCTGGCAGGCGCGCGCCAGCCAGGCCGCGAATGCGATCGTCGGCGCCGGCGATGGCGAGGCGTCGCCCGACCGGCAGGCTTTCCTGGAAAGCATCGCGCCCTGGGCCAGGGAAGCGGCCGACAAGCTGGGCGTGGCGCCCGAACTGGTGTCGGCGCATGCAGCGCTGGAATCGGGCTGGGGCCAGCGCCCGTTGCGCAATGCCGACGGCAGCTCGACCCATAACCTGTTCGGCATCAAGGCCGGCAACAGCTGGCATGGCGACGTTGCCGAATCCGCCACCACCGAATACGTCGGCGGCGCCGCGCTCAAGACCAGCGCCCGCTTCCGCGCCTATCCGGACCAGGCCAGCGCCTTCCGCGATTATGCGCAGATGTTGATCGATAACCCGCGTTTCCGCGGCGCCCTCGGTGCCGGCAGCGACGCCCATGCCTTCGCCTCCGGGCTGGCCAAGGGCGGCTATGCGACCGATCCGGCCTACGCGGCGAAGCTGTCGCGCCTGGCAGGCCGGCTACAAGGGATCAGCGGCTGAGGCCGCTGTCGATGGGTTCGACGGTTCCCGGCCCGGCCACGCGCATGCGCACCACCTGGCCGCTGCCGGCGTTGCGTACCCGGATCATGGCGCCACGCGCGCCCGCATCCAGCGCTTCGCCGGCCGTGCTGACTTCGATGCCTTCGCGGCGCGCGACCATGAGGACCGCATCGCCGCGCTTGACCAGGATCGGCGCACTGAGCTGCCCGCTGCGCAAAATGTCTCCTGGACGCAACATGCGGCGTGACATTTGTCCGACAGCTTCATCAGGCGAACTGATCGGATCTGCGATGTTTGAAATATCACGGCGCTCGATCGTTACTTGTGCATCGGTCAAGGCTTCGTTGGCCGCCACCGGCGCCGCGGCGATCGCCACCATCGCCGTCACGCGGGCCCGGACGATGTACTCGTACCGCCACCCGGGGGTGTCGTTACAGCGCGCCACGAAGCGCATTCGCTGGGGAGAACGGGTATCGAGGGCCTCGATGGCCACATTCTGGACACACGGCGGCGTGGCGCGCGCGGTCACGACGGAAACCTCGAATTGTGGTTCCGTCAAGCCGGCGGCCGCCATCTGCCGTTCGAGTTCGGCGCGTGCGGCCTGTTCGATTTGCACTGGAATCGACGGGGGAGCGGCTTGCGCGGCCGCACAAACCAGCGCAAATAACGAAGCAACAAGGGTTGCCTTGTGGAAAGCAATCATTAGAAAATAGCGTCAGCGAAAAACCTGATTCTAACCAATCACACTGAAGTACCCATCACGGAGGTTCCTGCACATGACAATTAACTTCAAGGACGCGATCGGGGTGCATGCCGACGCGCTCGCGCTGCGCGCCGAGCGCACCAAGGTGTTGGCCGCCAACATCGCGAACGAGAGCACGCCAGGCTATACCGCTCGCGACCTCGACTTCGGCGCCATGCTGCAGGAACGCCAGGATGCCGAAGCCGGCCAGATGAGCGGCCAGCTCAGCCTCGGCGAGGATTCCCCGCTGTACCGCGTGCCCTACCACCCCAGCGCCGACGGCAATACCGTCGAAATCGGTGTCGAGCAGGCCGCGTTCTCGCAGAACGCCTCCGATTTCAACACCAGCCTCACCTTCATCAACATGCAGCTGCGCGGTCTGGCAAAAGCGATCAACGGTCAATAAGGCGGAAAACGAACATGGGCTTCAAGGACATCTCCCAGATCGCCGGTTCGGCGATGGCGGCGCAATCGGTGCGCCTGAACACGATCGCCAGCAACCTGGCCAATGCCGACGTGGCGGCCGGCTCGGAAGCCGAAGCCTACCGCGCGCGCAAGCCGGTGTTCGCGGCCGTGATGGACAATGCCGCCGGCGGCGGCGTGCGCGTGCTGGACGTGGTGCAAAGCGCCGAGCCGCTGCGCCGCGTGCACGAGCCGGACAATCCGAAGGCCGACGCCGAGGGCATGGTCTATTACACCAACGTCAACGAAGTGGCCGAGATGGCGGACATGATGTCGGCCTCGCGCGCCTTCGAGACCAACGTCGAGGTGCTGGGCCGCATCAAGTCGATGCAACAGTCGCTGCTGAAGCTGGGAGAAGGCTGATGGTCGCCGCCGCATCCACCTCGAACAGCCTGGCCAACAACACCGGCGCCCAGGCTTCCGCCAAGGTCGCCACCCAGGCCGCGACCAACGAAAACCGCGACATGTTCACCAAGCTGCTGGTCGCGCAGATCCAGAACCAGGATCCGCTGGCGCCGCAGGACCCGACCGCCTACGTCAACCAGCTGTCGCAGCTGTCGCAGACCGAGGCGCTGCAGAACCTGTCGCAGATGACCACCGCGAACGCCAGCATCCTGCAAAGCATGCAGACGCTGGCGATGGGCAGCCAGGTCGGCTCCGACGTCACGGTGGCGACCAATACGCTCAAGCTGGACGGCGGCAAGGTCAACGGCACCATCCAGCTGAACGGCGCCAGCAGCGCCACCACGCTGGTGCTGACCGGCCTCGATGGCCAGCAGCACACGATCGACCTGGGCGCCCACGGCTCCGGTCCGCAATCGTTCACGATCGACCCGGACGCGCTTGGCCTGCCGCCGGGGACGTATGCGATCCAGGCCAAGCCGTCGGACGGCACTTCCCCGCAGATCGAAGTCGCGGCGCGCCTGAACAGCGTGCGCGTCGCGAACGGCGGCGTGATGCTGCAGGTGGCGAACATCGGCGAGGTCGATCCCTCGTCCATCACCGGCTTCAACGGTAAAACCGAATCTTAAGAACAAGGAATCGACATGAGCTTCGACATCGCACTGTCCGGCATCCAGGCCATCAACGAATCGCTGGAAACCACTTCGAACAATATCGCCAACGCCGCCACCTACGGCTTCAAGAGCAGCCGCGCGAACTTCGCCTCGGTCTACGCCGGCACCTCCGCCAACGGCGTGGAAGTCGGTTCGCTGACCCAGACCATCGGCCAGAACGGCTCGACCCAGACCACCGGGCGCGGCCTGGATGCCGCCATCGACGGCCGCGGCTTCTTCGTCAGCCGCGATCCGCAGGGCGGCCTGACCTATACCCGCGTCGGCATCTTCTCGACCGACACCAAGGGCTACCTGATCGACAGCAACGGCAAGAAGGTGCAGGGCTATGGCCCGGCCAATGGCGGCGCGCTCGGTCCGATGGGTGACATCCAGGTCCCGACCGGCCAGATCCCGGCCGTCGCCACCAAGAACATCGCCTTCATCGGCAACCTGTCGGCCGACTGGAAAGTGCCGGCAGCCGCCTTCGACCCGTCCAAGTCGACCACCTACAACATGGTCAAGCAGTCGATCGCCTACGACTCGCTGGGCACCCAGCACACCGTGTCGCAGTACTTCGTGAAGAAGGACGACAACACCGTCAACGTGTTCTACGCGCTGGACGGCGCCGCCCCGGCCTCGACCACCACCCCGAACACCACCTTGAGCTTCGGCGCCGACGGCATGCTGACCACCACCGCTCCCGCGACCCTGGCGATGCCGGCAACGGCCGGCGCGGCCGGCGGCACCCTCAGCATCGACTACACCGGCACCACCCGCTTCGCGGGCGAAGCCACCACCACCACCAACCGCAGCGACGGCTATGCCTCGGGCGCCTACATCGGCCTCGAACTGGCCGCGGACGGCTCGCTGGTCGCCAAGTACAGCAACGACCAGTCGCAGGTGGTCGGCACGGTCGCCATCGCGACCTTCGCCAACGAAGGCGCGCTGCGGTCCATCAGCGACACCAGCTGGACCGCCAACGCCGATTCCGGCGCCGCCCTGTACAACACGCCGGGCGTCGGCCTGTCGGGCAAGCTGACCACCGGCGCGCTGGAAGGCTCGAACGTCGACATCACGTCGGAACTGGTCGGCCTGATGACCTCGCAGCGCAACTACCAGGCCAACTCAAAGGTGCTGACCACCGAGAGCCAGATGATGCAGGCCCTGATGCAGGCCCTGTAAGCGGACGGCCCTGAACCATGGATAAACTGATCTTCACTGCCGTCTCCGGCGCCGAGCGCCTGCTGCGCTCGCAGCAGGTCCACGCCAACAACCTGGCGAACATGGACACCTCGGGCTTCCGCGCCAGCATGGAAGTGGCGGGCAACACGGAACTCGGCGGCTTCGGCTACGACGACCGCCACCTGTCGACCATGCAGTCCGACACCGTCTCGACCCGCGCCGGCAGCGTGCGCGAAACCGGGCGTCCGCTGGATGTCGCGATCGGCGGCCAGGGCTACCTCGCCGTGCAGTACGGCGACAACGAAGCCTATACCCGCTCGGGCGAGATCGACATCGACGCCAACGGCGCGCTGTCGGTGCACGGCCGTGCGCTGCTCGGCGAAGGCGGGCCGATCACCCTGCCGCCCCACGTCGCGGTGGAGATCGGGACCGACGGCACCATCTCGGTGCTGACCGAAGGCGCGACGCAGATGCAGGTGGTCGACAAGCTGCGCCTGGTGAATGCCGAAGGCGCCGAGCTGACCAAGAACGAGGCCGGCCTGATCGTCTCGCGCGACGGCGCGCCGCTGCCGGCCGATCCGGCGGTCAGCGTGAAGCCGCGCGCCCTCGAAGGCTCGAACGTGTCGGCGGTCGAGGAGATGGTCGCGACCATGAGCCTGAACCGCAGCTTCGAAATCCAGATGCGCCTGTTCAAGGCCAGCGACAGCATGAACGAGGCGGGCAACCGTCTCATCGGCGCTTAATAAAGAATACGGAGAGAACCATGAACCCAGCAATGTGGATCAGCAAGACCGGCGTGCAGGCGCAGGACGCAAAACTGCAGGCCATCGCCAACAACCTGGCGAACGTGAACACGGTCGGCTTCAAGCGCGACCGCGTGGTGTTCGAAGACCTGTTCTACCAGGTCGACAAGCAGCCGGGCGCCCAGACCGCCGACAACACGGTCTCCAACGGCGTCCAGCTGGGCAACGGCACGCACATCGTCGGCACCCAGAAGGTTTTCACCAACGGCAGCATCCAGACCACCGGCCAGTCGCTCGACGTGGCGATCTCGGGCAACGGCTTCCTGCAGGTGCGCCGCCCGGACGGCCAGCCGGCCTACACCCGCGCCGGCCAGCTGCAGGTCGACGCCAACGGCGTGCTGACCAATGCCCAGGGCCTGCCCCTGGTGCCGCAGATCACGGTGCCGAACAACGCGACCGCCATCACGATCGGCGAAAACGGCATGGTCAGCGCGACCGTCCCCGGTTCGATCGCGCCGACCGAATTGGGCCAGCTGACCCTGACGTCCTTCGTCAACCCGGCCGGCCTGCAGGCCCTCGGCGAGAACCTGTTCCAGGAAACCGCCGCCAGCGGCACCCCGAACGAAGGCAAGGCCGGCGACGGCGCCTTCGGCAAGATCAAGCAGGGTGCGCTGGAAGGCTCGAACGTGCAGGTGGTCGAAGAGATGGTCGACATGATCGCCGCCCAGCGCACCTACGAGATGAACACCAAGGTGCTGTCGGCTGCCGACAACATGCTGCAATACCTGGCTTCCGCATCCCGCTGATCATGATTCGCCCGACCACCGCGGCAGTCGCCGCACTACTGCTCGCGGGCTCGCTTGCCGGCTGCGCTTCGCGCG
Organism: Telluria sp. Soil_C_11; assembly: GCF_057657395.1. NCBI lineage: Bacteria > Pseudomonadati > Pseudomonadota > Betaproteobacteria > Burkholderiales > Oxalobacteraceae > Telluria > Telluria sp. Soil_C_11. Next base: position 44,134 of record NZ_JBDGIN010000003.1, read on the forward strand.
TCCCCCTGAACAACCCGAAGCCGGTCGACGATGCGCTGGCCCTGCCGAAAGCGGGGCCGGCCCGCGCCGGCGTCTCCGGCGGCGTGTTCTCGGCCGATACCGTGTCCCTGACCTCCGATGCGCGCGCTTTCCGCGTCGGCGACGTCGTCACCGTGCTGCTGCAGGAAACCACCCAGGCCAGCAAGAAGGCCGGCACCAGCTTCTCGAAAGGTTCGAGCGTGGGCGTGAACCCGATCGGCGCGCTGGGCAAGAGCTTCGGCCGCACCGGCATCGACGTCAGCGCCGACCGCAGCTTCCAGGGCGACGCCACCAGCACCCAGCAGAACGCGCTGTCCGGCGCCGTCACCGTGATCGTGCAGGAAGTGCTGCCGAACGGCCTGCTGCGCGTGGCCGGCGAAAAGCGCCTGCAGCTGAACCAGGGCGAGGAATACCTGCGCCTGGCCGGCTACCTGCGCGCCGCCGACATCGACAACGACAACCAGGTGTCCTCGCTGCGCGTGGCGAATGCCCGCATCGCCTACTCCGGCCAGGGTTCGCTGGCCGACGCCAACACGCCCGGCTGGCTGACCCGGTTCTTCACCGGTCCGCTGATGCCGTTCTGACCGCCCTTTCAAGGCAAATCATGATTCGAATTCCTGCTGCCGGCCCGATTTTCCGTATCGCTTCCGCACTGCTGGCGGCGTCCCTCGCCTTGCCTGCGCTGGCCGCGCCGGCTGCTTCCGTGCGCTCGCCGAACGCCGAAGCGATGCCGCAGTCGCGCGTCCAGCCGCTGCGCAACCTGGCCAGCGTCGAAGGCGTGCGCGACAACCCGCTGGTCGGCTACGGCCTGGTGGTCGGCCTGAACGGCAGCGGCGACTCGACCCAGGTGAAGTATTCGAGCCAGTCGGTGGTGAACATGCTCAAGCAGTTCGGCGTCAAGCTGCCGGAGGGAGAAGAAGCGAAGAACAAGAACGTCGCCGCGGTCATGGTGTCGGCCGTGTTCCCGCCGGGTTACCGCCGCGGCCAGGCGATCGACGTCACCGTGTCCTCGCTCGGCGATGCCAAGAGCCTGCGCGGCGGCACCCTGCTCCTGACGCAGTTGCGCGCGGCCGACAACGAAGTCTACGCGCTGGCCCAGGGCAACCTGGTGGTCGGCGGCCTGTCGGCGTCCGGCAAGAGCGGCTCCTCGGTGACGGTGAACACCCCGACCGGCGGCCGGATCCCGAACGGCGCCCAGATCGAGCGCGAGATCCCGACCGATTTCGCGACCCGCCAGCAGGTCGTGCTGCGCCTGCGTCATCCGAACTTCGACACCGCCACCAACGTCGTCGACGCGATCAACCGCCGTTTCGGGCCGGTCGCCACCACCGCCGACGGCACCAGCGTCGAAGTGGTCGCACCCACCAACCCGACCGAGCGCGTGGCGTTCGTGGCCAAGCTGGAAAACATGCCGGTCGAAGCCGGCGTCGAAGTGCCGAAGGTGGTGTTCAACTCGCGCACCGGCACCGTGGTCATCTCGGACGGCCTGCGCGTGAAGTCGGCCGCCATCACCCATGGCGCGCTGAAGGTCGTGATCTCGGAAAGCTCGGCGGTCAGCCAGCCCGGCCCGTTCTCGAAGGGCCAGACCGCGGTCACCCCGCAATCGAAGGTCTCGGTGGACCAGGGCTCGGGCCAGATGTTCCATTGGCCGGCCGGCGCCAGGCTGCAGACCATCATCGACGTGGTCAACAGCCTGGGCGCGTCGCCGGACGACATCATGGCGATCCTGCAGGCGCTCGACCAGGCCGGCGCGATCGAAGGCGAACTGGTGGTGATCTGATGCTCGATAAACTGAACCCGCTGAACGCCCAGGCCCAGGGCCCGGAATCCGCCGACCTCGAGAAGGCCCCGGTCGCCGCCGCGGCCGACCAGCCCGATCCGGCGTATGTAAAGAAAGCCACCAAGGCTGCCGTCGAATTCGAGAGCTTCTTCATCTCGCACATGCTGCAGCAGATGCGCGAGAGCGCGCGTACCCTGGCGCCCGAGGACAGCTCGCTGAAGGACCCGGTCAACAGCGACATGCTGGACATGGCCGACAAGATGCTGGCCGGCCACATGGCGGGCCAGCGCGCTTTCGGCGTGGCCGACGCGATTCTGAAGCAATTGTTGCCGCCAGGACTTAATAAAGCGGGTTAAACGGTCGCCTTTAGTTCCTGAACGGTAATGATTCCGCACAAGAAAGACACGCAATGAGCATCCTGAACAACGCACTCTCCGGCGCGCTGGCCTCGCAACTGGCCCTGTCTTCGAGCAGCCAGAACATCGCCAACCTGCAGACCAAGGGTTATACGCGCCAGGCGGCGCTGCTGAACGCCGTCGGTCCCGCGGCCGGTTCGAACCAGGCCGGCAATGGCGTGCGCGTCACCTCCTTGCTGCGTTTTTCGGACAACTACAAGACCCAGCAGCTGTGGCGCACCGCGTCCGACCTGGGCGCGCATTCCCAGACCCAGCCCTACATGACCCAGCTGGAAAGCGTCATGGGCAACGACGACGCCAGCCTGTCGGGCGGAATCGACAAATTCTTCGCGGCCCTGAACGCGGTGGCCGGCGTCGACCCGACCTCGACCCCGCTGCGCCAGCAGGTCGTGACCGCGGCCGGCCTGCTGGCCCAGCGCTTCAACAGCCTGAACAACGTCTACAACTCGCAGCTGCAGTCGGTGCGCCAGCAGCGCGTCGCGATCGTCGATTCGGCCAACACTGCGATCGCCGCTATCGCCTCGCTGAACGCCCGCATCGCCACCGCGAACGCCACCGGCAGCAATGCCTCGTCCCTGATCGACCAGCGCGACCAGGCGATCGACGGCCTGGCCAGCCAGATGGGACTCGAAGTCAGCGACCAGCCGGACGGCACCCGCAACGTCTCGCTGAAGTCCGGCCAGTCGCTGGTGCTGGGCGGCGTGGCCGGCAAGCTGTCGGTCGGCGGCGGCGCCGACCAGGCCTTCAGCCTGACCTTTGCCGGCACCTCCTTCGACCTCGACGTCACCCGCGCCGGCGGCCAGCTGGGCGGCCTGTCGGCGTACGAAAAGGACGTGCTGCTGCCGCTGCAGAACAACGTGGCCGAGATGGCCCAGCAGGTCGCCGACAAGGTCAACACCCAGCTGGCGGCCGGCTACACCATGGACGGCAGCAAGGGCAAGCCGCTGTTCGTCTACAACACCGGCAGCACCTCGAACATGCTGCAAGTGGCGAGCGGCTTCCAGACCGCCGACCTGGCCTTCTCCAGCGACGGCACGCCCGGCGACACCGGCAACCTGCAGAAGCTGGCCGCGATCAAGAACCAGACCGTCGACCTCACCGGCCTCGGCGCGGTGCTGCTCGGCGACGCCGACACCCAGCTGGTCGGCAAGCTGGCGGTCGACAGCCAGCAGAACAAGGGCGCGCTCGACACCTACCAGAGCATGCGCGACCAGGCCGAGTCGGACTGGCAGTCGACCAGCGGCGTCAACCAGGACGAGGAAGCGGTGAACCTCGTCGAATACCAGAATATGTACCAGGCCAACATGAAGGTGATGTCGGTCGCGAACGCCCTGTTCGACGCCACCCTGGCGATGATGGCTTAGTTGGTGCGTTAAGGAGAAGATCATGCGTATCGCAACCGCCCAGTACCAGGCGATGATGAACCAGTCGCTGCAGAAGAACCAGAGCCGCATCACCGAGCTGACCGAGCAGATGGCCAACGGCAACCGCATCCAGGTGCCGTCGGACGATCCGGTCGACAGCGTGCGCATCTCGCGCCTGAAGCGCGAAGAAGCCGCCATCGGCCAGTACCGCGACAACATCGCCGCGGTGAAGCAGCGCATGTCGAAGAACGAAGGCTACCTGTCGAATATGGTCAACGACATGAACTCCGGCCGCGACCTGCTGGTCTGGGCTGCGGACGGCAGCAATGCGCCGGACGACCTGAACGCGATGGTGACCTCGCTGACCTCCCTGCGCGACAGCCTGATGTACACCTCGAACACGATCGACCAGGAAGGCCGCCACATCTTTTCCGGCACCGCCACCGGCACCGCGCCGATTGCCTACGACGCCAACGCGCCGCTGGGTTCGCGCTACAGCTATGCCGGCAACACCAACGACCAGAGCGTAGTGGTCGGCAACGGCATCACCCAGGTCGCGAACCAGAACGTGAGGGGCCTGGAAAAGCTGCTCAACCAGCTCGACCAGACCATCGCCACGCTGTCGGCGCCCGGCGTGAACCCGAACGACCCGGCCGTGCACGCCACCATCGCGGCCAACCTCAAAGGCTTCGACGACGGCATGGATCTGTTGTCGGGCAAGGTCGCCGTGCTGGGCGGGCAGCAGAACATCCTCAACACGATCGACGCCAACCACGGCAACGTCAGCCTGTCGAACCAGATGGCGATCACCGAGATCGGCCAGCTCGACGTGGGCGCCGCGGCGATCGAGCTGGGCGGCTATTCGACCGCCCTGCAGGCAAGCTACAAGGCATACAGCAAGATCGGTAACCTCTCCCTGTTCTCGGCGCTTTAATGGCAATGGAAACCACACTACGACCAACGACTGCCGGCGGCACCGGCAGCCCCCCCGGCACGCGTGCCGGGGCTTCGGCGCGCCTGGTCCAGCCACGCGCGGCCGAGCCGACGACGGAAGCCGGCAGCGCCGCACAATCCGCGGCGGCCGGCGTTTCCGCCCCCGCGCCGCTGCGCAGCAATGCCGCCAGCATCGGCAGCGCGCTGCAGGACCAGGTCGCGCGCGCCCAACAGGCGCTCGATTATCTCGACCAGGTGCAGGGACAGCTCGAATCGCTGAAAGGGGAACTGACATCCAGGCTGGCCGGCGCCCGCGGCGCGGCGCGCCAGCAGGCCGATAGCCAGGCCAGCGCCAGGCTCAACACCCTGGTGCGCCAGCTGGCCTCGACCCTGGCCTCGCGCAGGAAGAACGCCGGCGGCGGCATCGACAGCAATCTGCATTTCACCGGCAAGCCGGCCACCCAGCGTTTCCGCATCCGCGGCCTGGACCTCGATGCCCTGCGCAGCAATGGCGCGCAAAGCCTGGCCTTCTCGGTCGGCGGCAACGGCGGTCCGCAGCTGTCGGTCGAGATCGGCCCCGGCATGAGTGACGAAGAGATCGCCGCCGCGATCGACCGCGCGATGGCGCCGATGGGCGTGCGCGCCGGCCTCGACGACCAGCGCGGCCTGGTGTTCTCGACGCCGGAAACGAACTGGCCCGGGGTCAAGGACAGCATCGCCATCAGCGGCCGCGGCCGCGTGGCCACCGAGGAAGTCCCGGCCGAGCTGGCGCCGCAGCAGTGGAATGCGGGCAGCGGAAACGGCAACGGCGACAGCCTGCGCGCCAGCCTGCGCGAAGTGGTGCAGGCGCTGGAACGCGTGCGCCGCTCGCGCGACGCCGCCAGCAACGCACTGTCGGCCGCCACGGTGCAGATGACCGAGGCCACCACCCCGCCGCCGGAAGCCGAGGAAGCGGCCCAGGAATTCGCGACCACCGCCGCGAATCCCGACTACGAGTCGCTGCTGTCGCTGACCTCGGCGCTGGTGGGAGTGAGCCGCGAGCGCGTGCTGGCGTTGCTGGGCCTGCGCTAAACCAACACCATGGAAACTGTCGTCCCCGCGCAGGCGGGGACCCAAGTTCTGCATGCGTTACTTCAGCGCTGACAAACTTGGGTCCCCGCCCTCGCGGGGACGACGTTGACAAGCTAACGCTCCACGCTGCACGCTCCTAGCGCAGCTTCACGCTGATCGTCCCCCCCCCCGCAAATCGATATCGCGGATCTCCACGCTCCCGAAGCCGGGCCCGGCGCACTGCCCACGCGGATGTTGCGGGAGCCAAATCGATGGATTCCCGAGCCAGTCGTTTGACGCGGGCATAAAAAAACCCGCTGCGGGCAGCGGGTTTTCGTGGCGGCGGGAAGCGCGTGCTTATGCGGCTTCGCGGCTGGCCTTCTTGCGCTCGTGCTCTTTCAGGAAGCGCTTGCGCAGGCGGATGCTCTTCGGGGTGATCTCGACCAGTTCGTCGTCCTCGATGAACTCGACCGCGTATTCCAGCGACATCTGGATCGGCGGCACCAGGCGCACGGCTTCGTCGGTACCCGACGCGCGCACGTTGGTCAGCTGCTTGCCCTTGATCGGGTTGACGACCAGGTCGTTGTCGCGCGAGTGGATACCGATGATCATGCCTTCGTACACCGGCGTGTTGTGCTCGACGAACATGCGGCCGCGGTCCTGCAGCTTCCACAGTGCGTAGGCGACGGCCTGGCCGTCATCCTGCGAGATCAGCACGCCGTTGCGGCGGCCGGCCAGCTCGCCCTTGCCGGTGTCGACCGGCGAGTAGGCGTCGAACACGTGGCTCATCAGGCCGGTGCCGCGGGTCAGGGTCATGAAGTCGCCCTGGAAGCCGATCAGGCCGCGGGCCGGGATGCGGTATTCCAGACGGACGCGGCCCTTGCCGTCCGATTCCATGTTCTGCAGGTCGCCACGGCGGCGGCCCAGTTCTTCCATCACGCCGCCCTGGTTCACTTCTTCCACGTCGACGGTCAGGTTCTCGTACGGCTCGCACTTGACGCCGTCGATTTCCTTGAACACCACGCGCGGACGCGACACGGCCAGCTCGAAGCCTTCGCGGCGCATGTTTTCCAGCAGGATGGTCAGGTGCAGTTCGCCGCGGCCCGACACTTCGAAGATGGTGTCGTCGTCGGTCGGCAGCACGCGCAGCGCGACGTTCGACTTCAGTTCGCGGTCGAGGCGGTCGCGCAGCTGGCGGCTGGTGACGAACTTGCCTTCGCGGCCGGCCAGCGGCGAGGTGTTGACCATGAAGTTCATGGTCAGGGTCGGCTCGTCGACGGTCAGCATCGGCAGCGCTTCCGGGGTATCCACGGCGGTCACGGTCACGCCGATGCCGATGTCCTCGATACCGTTGATCAGCACGATGTCGCCGGCGACGGCTTCTTCGACCTGCACGCGCTCCAGGCCCTTGAAGTTCAGCACCTGGTTGATGCGGCCCTTGATCGGGTTCTTGTCGTCCTGGCCGTTCACGACCAGCACGTCCATGCCCGGCTTGATGCGGCCGCGGTTGATGCGGCCGATACCGATCTTGCCCACGTAGGACGAGTAGTCCAGCGAGGTGATCTGCATCTGCAGCGGGCCGTCCGGGTTGTCGTCACGCACCGGCACGTATTTCAGGATGGCGTCGAACAGCGGCTTCATGTCGCCGCCGCGCACGCTTTCGTCCATGCCGGCATAGCCGTTCAGGCCCGAAGCGTAGACGATCGGGAAGTCCAGCTGCTCGTCGGTGGCGCCGAGCTTGTCGAACAGTTCGAAGGTCTGGTTGATCGCCCAGTCGGCGCGCGCGCCCGGACGGTCGATCTTGTTGACGACCACGATCGGCTTCAGGCCCAGGGCCAGCGCCTTGCGGGTCACGAAACGGGTCTGCGGCATCGGGCCTTCCTGGGCGTCGACCAGCAGCAGCACCGAGTCGACCATCGACAGCACGCGCTCGACCTCGCCGCCGAAGTCGGCGTGGCCCGGGGTGTCGACGATGTTGATGTGGGTGCCTTCGTACTCGACCGCGCAGTTCTTCGACAGAATCGTGATGCCGCGTTCTTTTTCGAGGTCGTTCGAGTCCATCACGCGGGTGTCGACCGCCTGGTTTTCACGGAAAGTGCCCGATTGGCGCAGCAGCTGGTCCACGAGAGTGGTCTTGCCGTGGTCAACGTGGGCGATGATTGCGATATTACGAATCGCGCGTTTGGTGTCTGACATATGCGTTATTCAACAGTGAATGTTGCGTGATGGAAGGTGGCGGTCGGCCAGATGCGTTGCGCTTGCCGATTTCCAGAACCCGCTAGTATAGCATGCGGATTTGGCTTGCTGCGATGCAGCGATGAGAAAAGCCCTGAATTTTCAACGATTTGCCGTTTCCGCGCACGTTTTCGGGTTTATGCGGCCCCATGTGGAGGGCCGCCGGCCGATTTCAAGGCCGCCGCAGCGCGCACGCGGCGCCGATCCGCAGGATCAACGCCGCGAACCTCAGCCCTGTGGCCGCGAAATCAGCCGTTCCGGCGCCAGGATCGCGTATTCCTGCAGGATGGCGGTGCCCAGCAGTTTATCGCCGGCATAGACACGCACCCTGCCCTGCTCCTGCGGCACCTGCACCGGTTCCTTGCCGAGCGCCAGGCGCTGGCCGTTCAGGAAGCGCTTCTCCAGCTCGGGCGTCAGGTCGACGCGCGGGAAGCTCGACAGCAGCGCATCGACCGGCGCCAGCAGCGACAGCGGGTCCGCGTGCGCCTGCAGCTCTTCCAGCGTGACCATGTCGGCGGTGGTGAGCGCACCGACCTGCACCCGGCGCAGTGCGCTCAGGTGGGCGCCGCAGCCGAGCGCCGCGCCGATGTCCTCGCCGAGCACGCGCACGTAGGTGCCCTTGCTGCAGGTGACGCGGATGCTCAGGAAAGGCGCCGCGATGGCGACCAGTTCCAGCGCGTGGATCGTGACCGGGCGTGCTTCGCGCTCCAGCACGATGCCTTCGCGCGCATATTCGTACAAGGCCTTGCCGTCGCGCTTCAGGGCCGAGTACATCGGCGGCACCTGCAGGATCGGGCCGCGGAAGCGCGCCAGCGCGGCTTCGACCTGCTCCGTGCCGACGTCGACGTCACGCGTTTCCAGCACTTCGCCTTCGGTATCGCCGGTGGTGGTGGTGATGCCGAGGTGGATGGTGGCGAGATAGGTCTTGTCCGCTTCCAGCAGGTCTTGCGAAAACTTGGTCGCCTCGCCGAAGCACAGCGGCAGCAGGCCGGTGGCGAACGGGTCGAGGGTGCCGGTGTGGCCGGCCTTCCTGGCGTTGACGATGCGCTTCACTTTGGTCAGCGCGTCGTTCGAGGACAGGCCGACCGGCTTGTCGATCAGGAGCACCCCGTCGACCAGGTCGCGGGGCTTCTTCGGGGGCCGTGCGTTCACTCGCTATCCGAATCTTCGTCAGTGTCTGCGGGGGCAGACTCGTCCACATAGTCCGCGGCACGGGTCGCGTTGGCCTGGTCGATCAGGGCCGACATTGCGAGGCCGCGGCTGGTCGAGGTGTCGTGCACGAAATGCAGCTGCGGCAGCGTGTGGATGTGCAGGCGCTTGCCGAGCAGGTTGCGCAGGTAGCCGGCCGCCTTGCTCAGGCCTTCGAGGGTCTGCTTGATCTCTTCCGGGCTGTCTTTCAGCAGGGTGAAGTAGACCTTCGCGTGCGCGTAGTCCGGGGTCAGCTTGACCTCGCTGATGGTGACCATGCCGACGCGCGGATCCTTCAGTTCGAACGCGATGAGTTCCGACAGGTCCTTCTGGATCTGGTCGGCGACGCGCAAGCCGCGCGAGGGGATGCTTTTACTGTGTTTTGGCATTGTATTCTTAAAAAAACTTGGGGCCAGTGGCCCACGCCACGCGGCGCAGGCCTACTAGCCCCAATGCTACTCCAATCGATGGAACGACCGTATTACAGCGTACGCGCCACTTCCTGCACTTCGAACACCTCCAGAACGTCGCCGACCTGGATTTCGTTGTAGTTCTTCAGCGACAGGCCGCACTCCAGACCGGCGCGGACTTCTTTCACGTCGTCCTTGAAGCGCTTGAGCGAATCGATCTCGCCGGTCCAGACCACGATGTTGTTGCGCAGCAGGCGTACCGACGAGGTGCGCTTGACGACGCCATCGGTGACCAGGCAGCCCGCGATCGCGCCGACCTTCGACACCAGGATGACCTGGCGGATTTCGACCTGGCCGGTGATGTGCTCGCGCTTCTCCGGCGCCAGCATGCCCGACAGTGCGGTCTTGATCTCGTCGATCGCATCGTAAATGATGCTGTAGTAACGGATGTCGACGCCGTTGGCTTCCGCGAGCTTGCGCGCCTGGGCGTCGGCACGGGCGTTGAAGCCGATGATGACTGCCTTCGACGCGGTCGCCAGGTTGACGTCCGATTCCGTGATGCCGCCCACGGCCGCGTGCACGATCTGCACACGCACTTCCGAGGTCGACAGCTTCTGCAGCGAACCGACCAGCGCTTCCTGCGAACCCTGCACGTCCGTCTTGATGATGAGCGGCAGGTTCTTGACCTCGCCCTCGGCCATCTGGTCGAACATGTTTTCCAGCTTCGCCGCCTGCTGCTTGGCCAGCTTCACGTCGCGGAACTTACCTTGACGGAACAGTGCGATCTCGCGCGCCTTGCGCTCGTCCGCCATGACCATGACTTCCTCGCCGGCGCTCGGCACTTCGGTCAGGCCCTGGATCTCGACCGGGAAGGAAGGACCGGCTTCGGTCACCGCCTTGCCGTTCTCGTCCAGCATCGCACGGACGCGGCCGAAGGACGAACCCGCCAGCACGACGTCGCCGCGCTTCAGGGTACCCGACTGCACCAGGATGGTGGCGACCGGGCCGCGGCCCTTGTCCAGGCGGGCTTCGACCACCAGGCCGCGCGCCAGCGATTCCACCGGTGCTTTCAGTTCCAGCACTTCGGCCTGCAGCAGCACGTTTTCCAGCAGGTCGTCGATGCCCTGGCCGGTCTTGGCCGACACCGGCACGAACGGCGACTCGCCGCCGTATTCTTCCGGCACCACGCCTTCGGCAACCAGTTCCTGGGTCACGCGGTCGGTGTTCGCACCCTGCTTGTCGATCTTGTTGATCGCCACCACCAGCGGCACGCCGGCGGCTTTCGCGTGGGCGATCGCTTCCTTGGTCTGCGGCATCACGCCGTCGTCGGCCGCCACCACCAGGATCACGATGTCGGTCGCCTTGGCGCCGCGGGCACGCATGGCCGTGAAGGCTTCGTGACCCGGGGTATCCAGGAAGGTGACCATGCCGCGCGGGGTATCCACGTGGTATGCACCGATGTGCTGGGTAATGCCGCCGGCTTCGCCAGCAGCCACTTTCGCGCGGCGGATGTAGTCCAGCAGCGAGGTCTTGCCGTGGTCGACGTGGCCCATCACGGTCACGACCGGCGCGCGCGGCTTGGCCTCGAACTCGGCGTGCTCGCCGTGGTCGGCCAGCAGCGCTTCCGGATCGTCCTCGGCGGCGGCGAAGGCCTTGTGGCCCATCTCTTCCACCACGATCATCGCGGTTTCCTGGTCCAGCACCTGGTTGATGGTGCACATCTGGCCCAGCTTCATCAGCTGCTTGATGACCTCCGATGCCTTCACGGCCATCTTGTGCGCCAGTTCGGCCACGGTGATGGTTTCCGGCACGTAGACGTCGCGCACGATGGCTTCGGTCGGGGCCTGGAAATTCGATTCGCGATCGTCGTGGCCGCCACGACGGCCACCACGGCCGCCGCCCGCGCGCCAGCCGTCACGGCCGCCGGTCGAGGGGGCGCCACGCCCCTTCATGCCGCCGCCCGGAGCGCCGCGTTTCTTGTCGTCCGACCAGGTCGAGGCCACGTTGGCCGACTTGATCGATTTCTTGTCGCCCGGCTTCGGACGCGCGCCATTGCCGGTCGATTCGCCCGGCTTGGCTTCGCCCGGCTTGGCCGTCGTCGCCGGCTTGTGCAGGGTGGCCGGCTCGGCTGCCTTCGGCTTCGGCGCCGGCACTTCCGGCGCCTTGATCACGCGGCGCGGCTGGGCCATCATGGCCTTGATCTGGGCCACTTCGTCGGCCACGGCCTTGCGTGCGCGCTCGGTGGCGGCAGCGCGTTCGGCGGCTTCCTTGGCGGCTTCGTCGGATTTGCGCTTGGCTTCTTCGGCAGCGGCCTTCTTGGCTTCGTCGGCGGCAGCGCGCTTGGCTTCGGCGGCCGCATCGGCGGCGCCGGCCGCGGCGTCGGCCTGGGCCGAGGCTTGAGCTTGCGCTGCAGCCGCGGTTTCACGCTGGGCACGCTCCTCGGCGTCGCGCTTGGCCTGCTCTTCGGCCGCCTTGGCCTGTGCGGCCTTCTCGGATTCGAGCTTGGCCAGGCGTTCCTGCTTTTCACGCAGTTCCGCTTCCTGGCGCGCCAGCAGTTCCGACTGGCGGCGCGCTTCCTCGTCACGACGCGCCTGTTCGGCGGCGTCGATCACCGGGGCCGTGGCGGCCTTGGTGGTGACCAGGTCGTCGCGCTGCACGAAGGTGCGCTTCTTGCGTACTTCGACCTGGATCGTGCGCGATTTGCCGCTCGCGTCAGCCTGCTTGATCTCGGAGGTTTCCTTGCGGGTCACCGTGATCTTCTTCTTTTCGCCCGATTCGGCAGCGCCATGGGTACGGCGCAGATGGTTCAGCAGCTTATCCTTATCATCCTTGGACAAGGGATCTGACGTCGAACTTTTCTCGACGCCAGCAGAACGCAGCTGCGTCAGCAGCAAGTCTGCAGGCATCTTCAGTTCGGTGGCAAATTGGGCTACGTTGTTACTCGCCATTCAGTCCTCTTTTCTATGTGTCGCGCGATGATAAAGAATAATGTGCAAACCCTTATGCCTTGGCCGTTTCGACCTGGCTCCAGGCTTTCGCCTGCAGGGCCTTGGCCCGGTCGTCGTATTTCGCGTCGACCAGTTTCATCTCATCGTCGGTCACATCATTAAATGCGTTCTTGATCAGTTCACGGGCACGGTCGGTCGGCAACGCCAGGATGGCGCTGAACTCGTCGTAGGCCAGGCCTGCGAATTGCTCGAGGGTCTTGATGCCGGCCAGGCCAAGCTTGCCGGCGGTCGTGCGGTCCATCCCTTCCAGGTTGACCAGTGCCTCTTCCATTCCCTCGAGGCCTTCTTCGGAAGCGATCGCTTCGGTCACCAGTGCGTCACGGGCACGGGTGCGCAGTTCGTTGACGGTGTCTTCGTCGAACGATTCGATTTCGAGCATTTCCGAAATGGGAACGTAGGCGATTTCTTCAAGGCTCGAGAAACCTTCCTCGACCAGGATATTCGCCACTTCCTCGTCCACATCCAGCTTTTCCATGAACAGCGCGCGCACGGCGGCCGTTTCCTGTTCAGCCTTGTTGGCCGATTCCTCGGCCGTCATGATGTTGATCTTCCAGCCGGTCAGGTCGGACGCCAGGCGCACGTTCTGGCCCGAACGGCCGATCGCGATCGCCAGGTTTTCCTCGTCGACCACGACGTCCATCGCGTGCTTCTCTTCGTCGACCATGATCGACGACACGTTGGCCGGGGCCAGCGCGCCGATCACGAACTGGGCCGGATCTTCCGACCACAGGACGATGTCCACGCGCTCGCCGCCCAGCTCGCCGGTCACGGCCTGCACGCGCGAACCGCGCATGCCGACGCAGGTGCCGATCGGGTCGATGCGCTTGTCGGCCGTGAACACGGCGATCTTGGCGCGCACGCCCGGGTCGCGGGCGGCCGACTTGATCTGCAGGAGGCCCTGCTCGATTTCCGGCACTTCCAGCTCGAACAGCTTCATGATGAATTCCGGCGCGGTGCGCGACAGGATCACCTGCGGGCCGCGCATATTGCGGTCCACGCGCAGGATGTAGGCACGGACGCGGTCGCCGATGCGCAGGTTTTCCTTCGGGATCATCTGGTCGCGCGGCAGGCGCGCTTCGATCTTGCCCGACTCGACGATCGCATCGCCGCGCTCCATGCGCTTGATGGTGCCGGTGACGAGGGCGTCGCCGCGCTCCAGGAAGTCCTGCAGGATCTGCTCGCGCTCGGCATCGCGCACGCGCTGCAGCACGACCTGCTTGGTGTCCTGGGCGAAGCGGCGGCCGAACTCGACCGACTCGATCGGCTCTTCGATGTATTCGCCGACTTCGATGTCGGGGATCTGCTCCTTGGCTTCGAAATGCAGGATTTCCTGGTCCGGCAGCTGCAGGCCGGCCTCGTCCGGCACGACGTGCCAGCGCTGGAAGGTTTCGAATTCGCCGCTGTCGCGATCGATGCTCACGCGGATGTCGACATCGCCCTCGTAGCGTTTTTTCGTGGCCTGCGCCAGCGCGAACTCGAGCGCGCCGAAGACGACCTCTTTATCGACGTTTTTTTCGCGCGCGAGCGCATCAACCAGTAACAAAATTTCGCGACTCATGCTTTGCGACTCCTAAAATCCACCTTCGGCACCAGGCGTGCCTTGTCCAGTTCGGCCAGCGTAAATTCCAATAACGCCGGGCCATCCTTGCTTTCAAATTCCAATCCGACCTTGTCGCCTTGCGGTGCATGCAGGATGCCCGTATAGGTCTTGCGGTTCGCGGTGCCGGGCATCGCGACGCGCAGCTTGACCGTGCATTCTTCACCGGCAAAGCGCTCGAAGTCGGCCAGGGTGCGCACCGGACGGTCCAGTCCGGGCGACGACACTTCCAGGCGCTCGTAGTCGACGTTTTCGACCATCAACACGTGCGACAGCTGGTGGCTCACCGTGGCGCAATCTTCGACCGAGATCGGTCCCTTTTCGTCCGCCACCGCCGCCGGGAAGTCGATGAACACGCGCAGGATGCCTCGCTCGGCCCGCTCGATATCGACGAGTTCGTAGCCCAGTCCTCCGACTGTCGTGGCGATCAAATCAAACAGCTGCACTGACTTCTCCAGATCACCGGCTAGTGCCGGACCTCGTAAAACGATTCAACAAAAAAAAAATGGGCAACTGCCCATCTTCTTATATTCCTCACCAGATTCCATGCCCTCACACCAGACAAAACACCGGGCAGAGCTTGGATTGGTTTCGAATTATAACCCGATACGGGGCAGCTCGCAATCGCTGCCCTGCAAAATGAACAGGTATGCAACAGTTTACACCTTTGGCGGCCGGGGCGCAGGACATCCCGTTTTACGTCGGTCCCGCAGCGCACCAATGCCTCGTCCCTGCGCAGTCTGAATAGTGCCGGGGCACCAGTCCTCCCGCGCGGGACGGCCTTGCCCGGATTAACCCCTGCGGCCGCGGCGCGGCAAGCCGTGGTCGCTCACGCGCGGCCCCTGCGGACGGCGGTTCTGGCCGGCGCCGGCGAAGCCGAAGGTGGTCTGCAGCGGATCCGGCTGGCGCGGCCCCTTGCCGCCACCGCCGCCACCACTACGGCCCTGGCCGCCATTGCGCCCCTGGCCACCGCTGCCTCCCTTGCCGCCGCCGAAGCCGCTGCCGCCACGTCCCTGCGCACCGCCGAGGATGCCGGACTGGCCGCGGCCGCCCTGCTGGGCGCCCACACGCACCACCGGCGGGCCGAACGGATCGACGTTGCGGTTGGCGTCGGCGCGGTCGATGCGGTTGCCATTGGCGCGGTCCTGACTGACGCCGCCGCGCTCCTTGCCGCCGCCCGGCTTCTGCTTCTGGCCACCCTGGCCCTGGCCGGCGCCGCCCTTCTTCTCGATGCCGAAGGCGGTCATGAAGTTGCGGACGTCGTTTTCTTCCAGCTCTTCCCAGCGGCCGCGCTTCAGGCCGGTCGGCAGGGTCATCGCGCCATAGCGGGTACGGATCAGGCGCGAGACGGTCAGGCCGACCGCCTCGAACATGCGGCGCACCTCGCGGTTGCGGCCTTCGCCGATCACCACGCGGTACCAGCGGTTCACGCCTTCGCCGCCACCGTCGACGATCTTGGTGAAGGACGCCAGGCCGTCTTCCAGCTCGACGCCGGCCAGCAGCTTCTGGCGCATGCCCTCTTCCAGCTCGCCCAGGGTACGCACGGCGTACTCGCGGTCGATGTTGTAGCGCGGGTGCATCAGGCGGTTCGCGAGGTCGCCGGAATTCGTGAACAGCAGCAGGCCCTCGGTGTTGAAGTCGAGGCGGCCGACGGCCAGCCATTTGCCGGTTTTCATGGTCGGCAGGCGGTCGAACACCGACGGACGGCCTTCCGGATCGTCCGCGCTGACGATTTCACCGGCCGGCTTGTGGTACACCAGCACGCGCGGCGGCTTGTTGTTGTTCACGCGGCGCTGCAGCAGCTTGCCGTTGATGCGCACGGCATCGGTCGGCAGGATGCGCTGGCCGATGTGGGCCGGCTCGCCGTTCACCGACACGCGGCCGGCGATGATCAGCTCTTCCATGTCGCGGCGCGAACCGAGGCCGGCCTCGGCCAGCACCTTGTGCAGCTTGGGCGCGTCGTCCTCGGCGGTCAGGTCGCGGCGCACCTTGGACGGCTGGGGCTGGCCACGGCCGCCCTCGCTCGCGTCGAAGGCGTCCGAGGTGACGAAGGAGAACACGGCGTCGGCGTCGTTCGCCTTGCCGCCGCGGCTGTCCTTGCCGCCGCGCGCGTTCTTGCCCTTGGCCTGCTGCTTGCCCTGCTGCTTACCCGGCTGGGCTTGCTGTCCCTGCTGGCCCGGCTGGGCCTGCTGTCCCTGCTGGCGGGCTTGCTGGCCCGGCTGGCCTTTCTTGCCCCGCTTCTGGCCATCCTGCCTGCCGCCGCGCGCGTCGCGGCGCTGCTCGCCGCCCTGCCCGGGCTGCTGCTCGGCGCCCGGCTGGGCCGACTGGGCGGCGCCGGTGCCGGCGTCATCGGCCTGGACGCGCGGCGCTGCCGCCGTTGCGCCGGCCACTTCGCGCTGCTGGCGCTGTTCGCGCATCTGGCGCGGGCCGCGCGGCTTGCGCTGGCCGTCGTCCGTGGCGTACACGGCCGACTCCGCGGCGCTTGCCGCCGGCTGCGCTGCCTGCTGGACCGGCTGCGCCGGCTGGGCGGCTTCGGCGGCGGGCGCCGGGGCCGGCGCGGCCTGCTCCGCCACATCGGCGGCTTTCTTCGCGCGCGGCTTGCGGACCGGTTTCGCGGCTTGCGCTGCCGGGGCCTCACTTACCGGCGCGGCGGCTGCGGTTGCCGATGCGGCAGGCTCGTCGGCCGGCTTGGCCACGGCCTTGCGGGTGCGTTTCGGTTTGGCTTCGAGGTTCGGCTGCGCGCCGTCGGCCGCCGCCTGGGTGCGCGGCTTGCGCTTCGGCTTGGCTGCCGTCTCCAGCCCTGCCTCGGCAGGGGTCGTCTCGGTGGTGTCGGTTGGATTCATCATTCGTTTCGTTGTTTTTTGCTGACCTGGCGCGAGATCAACCGCCGGTTGCGGGCGCAGGGTCTTGCTCGGGTTCGTGCGCGGTGTCGTGCACGGGGACTTCAACAGGTGAAGTGTCGTCAAATTGTTGCAAAGCCGCTTCCAGCGCCTCCAGGCTGCGCCCGTCGGCCCCGTCGGCCACCTGCTGCAGCGGCGGCAGCTGCGACAGCGAGGCCAGGCCCAGGTCGTCGAGGAACTGCCGGGTCGTGCCCAGCAGCGCCGGCCGTCCCGGCACCTCGCGGTGGCCGACCACGTCGATCCAGCCGCGGTCTTCCAGCATCTTGATCGTCTGCGAGTTCACGGCGACGCCGCGGATCTCTTCGATGTCGCCGCGCGTGACCGGCTGGCGGTAGGCGATGATCGCCAGCGTCTCCAGCGTCGCGCGCGAATACTTCGGCGGCTTTTCCGGCGCGATCCGGTCGAGATAGGGCTTCATCTCGGGCCGGCTCTGGAAGCGCCAGCCGGATGCCAGGCTGACGATCTCGATGCCGCGGTCCTGCCAGTCCTGGCGCAGTTCTTCCAGCAGGATCTTGATCGTGTCGGCGCCCACGCCCGCGCCGATCTGCCTGCCGTTCGCGTCGACGTCGGCGAACAGTTTCTTCATGCCGTGGATCGTCATCGGCTCGCGCGCGCACAGCAAGGCGGTCTCGAGGACCTTCTTGGCCTCATCAGTGTTCATAACGATGTCGTCAGCGGATCTTGCAAGTCGCGCAAAGAAAATATCAAACACAAACCAGTTCAGCGGCCACACAGCGCGATCGCGGCGCGCCGTTGCAGCGACACGCAGGCTTGCGCCCCGGATGAGACAGCACACGTTGAAACTGGGTTCCGTGGCCCGGTGGGGGCACCGGGCGGAATACCGTGGGGAGCTCCCGGCCCCGCCACGCGGCAGTCCGCCGGTCAAGCAGACTGCAATGGTTGACTTTCAGGAGAAACGGGGCTGCTGGCGCAGGAAGGAAACCAGGCTGTGGAGGCAAGGCTCCGGGCGTGCCAGGCAAGCGAACGACATCGTTTCTACCAATTGGCGGCCATTGTACCCGATAAAACCCGGAAAGGGAGAGGCTGTGCACAGGCGAACACGCGCACCCCCGCCCGGCGCGGCGCCGGGCTGCGCCCGCTCAAACGCCGAGCCGTTCGGCCAGGATCGCGGAAACGCCCAGGAAGGCCGGGTAGTCGGCCGTGATCACATAGGTCGGGACCGCCGACAGGTAGCCGGCGAAGCGCCCCTTCTGCTCGAAGCGGCGGCGGAAGCAGGAACGCTCGAAGCGCTCGCCCAGGCGCGGCACGATGCCGCCGCCGATGTAGACCCCGCCCTGGGCGCCGAGCGTGACGGCGAGGTTGCCTGCTACCGTGCCCAGCATGCCGCAGAAGGCTTCGACGACTTCGTCGCACAGGGCGCATTCGCCGGCCAGGGCGCGGCGCGAGATCTCCGGCGCATCCAGCGGCTCGGCGGCGACGCCGCGGTGATGCGCCAGCGCGCGGTAGATCAGTTCGACGCCGGCGCCGGACAGCAGGCGCTCGGCCGATACGTGCTCGAATTCGCGCCAGGCGAACTGCAGGATCGCAACCTCGGTCTCGTTGGCCGGCGAAAAGGTCACGTGGCCGCCTTCGCTGCGCAGCGCGGTCCAGCTCTTGCCGTCCGGCGTCGGGATCAGGCCGGATACGCCCAGCCCGGTGCCCGCGCCCAGCAGGCCGATCGGCGCGCCCGCGCCGGCCGCACCGCCGCCGACCTGGCGCTTGTCGCTATCCAGCAGCCACGGCAGCGCCATTGCCAGCGCCTCGAAATCGTTGACCACGACAAAGGTGTCGAAACCGCACTCGCGGCGCAGGGCTTCGATCGAGAATTCCCAGTGGTGATTGGTCATGCGCACCATGTCGCCCATCACCGGATTGGCGATCGCGATCGCTGCGTGGCGCACCGCGCCGGAGCCTGCCACCGCATCGGCGACCTCCGGCAGGGCCAGGTAGGCGCGCAGGGCGTCCGCCAGGGTCGGATAATCGGCACAGGCCAGCACCTCGATATGCGCGATGCGGCCCGGGCCGGGTTCCAGCGCGAAGCGCGCGTTGGTGCCGCCGATGTCCGCGAGCAGGCGCGGGCTGGCATGCCCCGCAGTCGCGTTCAGGGAGGCGGAGGTCGGCTGGAGAGCGGAGGATGCGGGTGCGGCGGTCATGGCGTGGAATCGGAAACAGATTCCGAAAGCTTAAGGATTTCTTGGCTTCAGCGCAAGCGTTTATTGTAGTTTAGGTACACGCCACCTTGTTTAGCTAGGAATCCTGTTAAAAATCGCCACAAATTCCGAGTAGTCGAGCTACCAAATCAGCCAGTTTTGGACCTGAGTTCGGCGTCCGCCATGCCGTCCGCGCAATGCGCGTTCCAGGCGTCGAGGCCGCCGCGCAGCGGACGCGCGCGGTGGAAACCGTTGTCGAGGAATGCCTTGGCCACCTGGGCCGCGGTGATGTCGTTCGGACAGGAGCAATAGACGACGATGTGGCGCTCGCGGTCGAGGGTCGCCATCAGGCGCTCCGGGGTGTGCTCGCCATACACCAGCGCGCCGGGAATGCCCTCCTCCATCCCGCGCGCGGTCACGCTGCGGGCATCGACGATCAGCGGGTCGTGGCCGGCTTCGAGCAGGCCCTTGAGTTCCTCGGGAGTGATGCGCGGCAGGTCGGCGGCGCCGAGGTTGCGGCGGCGTTCGATGTACTTGAGCAGGATGAACAGGGCGAGCAGCGCACCGACCACCATCAGCGCGGTGCTGCCGAGGGTCTCGAACCAGCCGATCACGTCGTCGACGCTGCCGTGGAACCAGGCGCCCAGTCCCATGCCGACGCCGCTCCACAGCAGCCCGCCGGCCACCGACAGCCAGATGAAGCGTTGCGTGGTGGTGCCCATCGCCCCGGCCAGCGGCGGCGCGATGGTATTGAAGCCGGGAATGAACTTGGCGACCACCAGCGACTTGGCGCCCCAGCGGCTGAAGTTGTCTTCGGTCTGGCTGACGCAGGAATCCGGCGACAGCGAAATCCGGCACAGCAGCCGCAGGATGCGCTTGCCGTAGTAGCGGCCGGCGCGGAACCAGAAATAATCGCTGATCAGGCAGGCCACGATGCTGGCCGCCAGGTACAAGGGCCAGTTGGCATGCTGGTCGACCGCCAGCGCGCCCGCGATGATCAACACCGGAAAGGCGGGAATCGGCAAACCGATCTGCTCGAGCAGCACGACGCCGAACACGATCAGCGCGCCGTAGGTATGTATCAGGTGGGAAAGCTGGGCCATGTCGATATGGTATCGGAAATGATAGACCCGCGCGGCCTTGACAAACAACAAACCGGGGTCAGACTCCCGATTTTGGAAAGAGCCAACAGGACATTTCCAAAATCGGGAGTCTGACCCCGGTTTTAGCTGGATCAAGTTCAGGCGCCGCGCGGGATGGCGGCCAGCAGCGCCTGGGTGTAGGGGTGCCGGGGGTTGCGGTACAGCTCGTCCGAATCGGCCATCTCGACCACGCTGCCGTGGTGCATCACCATCACGCGGTCGGAGATGTACTTCACCACCGACAGGTCGTGCGAGATGAAGATGTAGCTCATCTTGTACTCGTCCTGCAGGTCCTGCAGCAGGTTCAGCACCTGGGCCTGGACCGAGACGTCCAGCGCCGATACCGACTCGTCGCACACCAGGATTTCCGGCTTCATCGTCAGGCAGCGCGCGATCGCGATGCGCTGGCGCTGGCCGCCGGAGAATTCGTGCGGATAGCGGTGGAAGGCGTGCTCGGGCAGCCCGACGCGCTTCAATAGATAGTGCGCATGCTCGACCCGCTCGGCATCGTTGGCGCCGATGCGGTGGATGCGCATCGGCTCCAGCAGGATCTGGCCAACCGTGAAGCGCGGATTCAGCGAGGCGTACGGGTTCTGGAAGATGATCTGGATGCGCCGCTTATAGGCCTGGTACTCGCGGTCGCTCATCGCCAGCAGGTCGCGGCCGTCGAACATGGCGCTGCCGCCGGTGGCGCGGTGCAGGCGCAGCAGGGTCAGGCCGACCGTGGTCTTGCCGGAGCCCGATTCGCCCACCACTCCCAGCGTCTTGCCGCGCGGGAGCGTGAACGACACCTCCTTCACGGCCTTGAACTCGCGCTTGCCGAACAGGCCTTCGCGCAGCCAGAAACTCTTCTGCAGGCCCTGCACCACCAGCACGTTGTCGTCGCCGGCAGCATAGCCGCGCGCACGCTGCGGCAACACGATCTCCGCGGAATGCCGCCCGCTCAGGTAATCGTCGATCACCGGCAGGCGCACCGGCCGCTCGTCCAGCTTCGGCCGGCAATGCAGCAGCGCCCGCGTATACGCATCGGCGGGCGCATGCAGGACCTGGGCGGCCGGCCCCTCTTCCCTCACCTCGCCGTGGCGCATCACGATCACGCGATCGGCGATTTCTCCCACCAGCCCGAGGTCGTGGGTGATGAACAGCACCGACATCTGGTGCTTCTTTTGCAGGCGAGCGATCAGCTCCATGATCTGCTTCTGGATCGTCACGTCGAGCGCGGTGGTCGGCTCGTCGGCGATCAGGAGCCGCGGCTCGCAGGCGATCGCCATCGCGATCATCACGCGCTGCTGCTGGCCGCCCGACATCTGGCTCGGGTAGGCGTCGATCTTGTTGGCCGGATCGGGGATGCCGACTTCTTCGAGCAACGCGAGCGTGCGTGCGCGCGCCTGGCGCTTGTCCATGCCCAGGTGCAGGCGCAGCACCTCGCCGATCTGGTACCCGACCGTGAACACCGGGTTCAGCGAGGACATCGGCTCCTGGAAGATCATCGCGATGTCCTTGCCGCACAGCCTGCGGCGCGCCTCGATGGACTGGTCGAGCAGTTCGCGGCCGTCGAAACGGATCGACGAACCTTCGTGGATGACGGTGGTCTCCTGCGGCAGCAGGCCCATCACCGCCAGCGAGCTGACCGACTTGCCGCTGCCGGATTCGCCCACCAGGGCCACGGTCGCGTTCTTCGGCAGGCTGAAGGAAATGCCCTTCACCGCTTCGAAGGTGTTCTTTTTGTCGATGCGGAAGGACACGCGCAGGTCGCGCACCTCGAGCAATGGCTGATCGAAAGTCATATAGTGCTCACTTCAGTTTCGGATCGAGCGCATCGCGCAGCGCATCGGCGAACAGCGAGAACGCCGTCACCAGCAGGGCCATCGCGCTGGCGGCGGCGGCCAGCTGCCACCACTTGCCCAGGATGAGTTCATTCTGCGCCTCGTTCAGCATGCTGCCCCAGGACACCACGCCCACCGGCACGCCGAAGCCGAGGAAGGACAGGATCACTTCGGCCTTGATGAAGCCGACCACCAGGATCGACATCTGCACCAGCGCCACGTGCGAGACGTTCGGCAGGATGTGCGAGAACATCCGGCGCCAGCTCGACGCACCGATGGCGTCGGCAGCCATCACGTATTCGCGCGCCTTGTGCTTGATGTACTCGGCGCGGATCAGGCGGTAGGGCCCGGTCCAGCCGGTCAGGCCGAGGATCAGCACGATGGTCAGCACGCCCTTGGTCTGCAGCACCGCCGCCACCGTCAGGATCATCAGGATCGACGGGATCGAGGTGAAGATGCTGTAGAACCAGTTGAACAGGTCGTCGACCTTGCCGCCGTAGAAGCCGGAAATCGCGCCGAACAGCGTGCCCAGCGCCACCGCCACCAGGGCCGCGACCAGGCCGACCACGATCGAGGTCTGGCCGCCCTTGATGGTTTTCTTGAGGATGTCATGGCCCCATTTGTCGGCGCCGAAGGGCAAGGTCGATGCCTTGGCCACCTGCGCGGCATGGCCATGCCGGGCCAGCTCCGTCTTCAGCTGCGCCAGGTCGGCCGCCAGCGGATCGAAGGCATTCGGCGGCGCCGGCGGCGCCGGGCGCGACAAGGCGGCCAGCGCAGGATCGGGCCCGACGAAGGTCGGCGGCGCATAGTTCACCGCCACTTCGTCCTCCCAGTCGGCGGCGACCAGGCCGGCACCGGAGAGCAGCACGGACAGCAGGAACAGCAGCACCACCGCCAGCGAGGCCATCGCGATGCGGTCGGCGCGCAGGCGCCGCCAGGCGAGCGCCCACAGGCCAGGAGAAACAGCAGAGTTCATTCGGAAAAGTCCTTCGTCTTGCTTGAGTTGCCTTATTTCAGCTGGACCCTCGGGTCCACTGCCTGGTACATCAGGTCGGCCAGCAGGTTGAACACCATGGTGGCGGCGGCCACGTACACCGTGATCGCCTTGATCACCGGGAAGTCGCTGCGCTCGACCGCCAGGATCACCTCGCGCCCGATGCCCGGGATGCCGAAGAAGCGCTCGAGCAGGAAAGCGCCGATCAGCAGGGCCGGCAGGTTGCCCATGACGTAGGTGATGATCGGGATGGCGGCATTGCGCAGCACGTGGACCCAGACGATGCGGCGCTCGGACAGGCCTTTGGCGCGCGCCGTGCGCACATAGTCCTGGCCCACTTCGTCCAGCACGAAGCTGCGGAACAGGCGCAGGGTCGGCGCCACCGAGACCGTCAGGCCGATCAGGATCGGCAGCGTGGCGTAGCGCAGCAGGTTTTCCAGGAAATGGTCGCCCCAGCCCTGCACCGGGAACAGCCCGAGTTTATAAGCCAGGCCGTACTGGAACACGATGATGTAGACCAGGATCGAGATCGACATGCCGACCGTGCAGGCGACCATCACCAGGCGGTCGGTCAGCGAGCCGCGCACGAAGGCGATCGCCAGCGCCAGCGCGATCCCGATCAGCGTCTCCAGCACGGTGAGCGGCACCAGCACCGTCAGCGAGGGCCCGAGCCGGGTCGACAGGATGTGCGACACCGGCTCGCCGGTGCTCCAGGCGTTGCCGAAGTCGAAGGTCAGGATCTGCCTGACGAAGATTCCGAGTTGCACGTACCAGGGCTGGTCCAGCCCGAGCTGGGTGCGGATGTTGGCGATCGCCTGCGCATCCGCCATCTTCCCCGCCAGCAGGTAGGACGGATCGCCGCCGACCCAGTTGAACAGCACGAAGACCAGCACCACGACACCGGCCATGGTGGGCAGCATTTGCCAGAGGCGGCGAAGTACATAAGCAAACATCGGGATTCCTGGTGATTCTCAGGGGCAAAACGAAACTATAGACCAGTTTTCCACCCTTGCCTCATGAAATCTACGATCCCGGCCATAGCCTTCATGCCATGAACCGGGAATTTTTGCATTGAATAGCATTGAACTGTTGTATTGACGCAATGTTACAAACGTATGCATATTGACTATCGGCAGAGACTGGTGGTCTGATGGGCAAGTTTGGAAAAAAATTCTCTATTTTTTCCAAATTACGAATGGCTAGATCAAGCAATTCAATTTTCTGGCATATATGTATGCGATGACAACAAAATAGCGCATATACATATAGTCACCCTCAGATCATTTCTTGGAGTTGTAATGCATAAGAAAAAAGCAATCGTCCAGGCCGTGTCGTTCGCCGTCGCCTACGTGGCGTTCGGCGGCGCGGCCATGGCGCAGGAGACTTCCTCCGCCCCGATGCAGCGCGTGGAGATCACGGGCTCGAGCATCAAGCGCGCCACCGCCGAAACCGCCTCGCCGGTGCAAGTGGTCAGCCGCGAAGACCTGGCCAAGTCGGGCAAGGGCACCGTCGCCGAGTACCTGCAGACTCTGACCGCCGACGGCGCCGGTTCGCTGCCGACCGGCTTCGGCAACGGCTTCGCCGCCGGTTCGACCGCGATCTCGCTGCGCGGCCTGGGCGCGACCTCGACCCTGGTGCTGCTGAACGGCCGCCGCATGGCGCCGTTCGCGCGCGCCGACGACGGCCAGAAGAGCTTCACCGACCTGTCGACCGTGCCGATGGAAGCCGTCGAGCGCATCGAGATCCTGAAGGACGGCGCTTCCTCGACCTATGGCGCGGACGCGATCGCCGGCGTGGTCAACATCATCCTGCGCAAGGATTTCACCGGCATGGTGCTGAAGGCGGAAGGCGGCGAATCGAAATACCGCGACGCCGAGATGGGCAAGGCTTCCATGACCTGGGGCAAGGGCGACCTCGACAATGACGGCTTCAACGTCATGACCAACGTCGAGGTGTACACCAACCACAAGCTGCAGAACAAGGCCCGCGCCGACCGCGAATGGATCGGCCACGGCGACATCCGTCCATGGGGCTACGCCGCCAACACCCAGTTCGCGGAAGGCTACATCACTCCTGGCGCGTCGCGCGCAACCCCGACCGGCGCCCTGCGCGATCCGAAGACCGGCAACTACGTCTCGCTGCCGGGCTGCTCGCAGTTCTCGGTGACGACGGCGCAGGACCCGGCCGGCGGCTGCCTGTGGTACGTGGACCAGTTCCGCTCGATGCAGCCGCAGATCGACGGCTTCAACCTGTACGCGCGCGGCACCAAGAACCTGGACGGCGGCCTGCAGCTGTACGCGGAAGCCGGCTACTCCAGCCGCAAAACCGCCTTCGACATGCCGCCGTCGTCGACCAACCCGACCGTGGCCTTCCCGCCGAATGCCGCCAACCCGACCGGCGTGATCAACTACGGCAACACGATCCTGATGTCGGCCGCGCATCCGCAAAACCCCTACGGCGCCGATGTGCGCGTGCGCTACTCGCTGTTCGACGTCGGCCCCGTCACCCGCGCCGTCGGCAATTCCTTCAACCGTTTCGTGGTCGGCATCAAGGGCCAGCAGTTCGGCTGGGACTTCGACACCGCCCTGGTGCATTCGAAGTCCGAGCTGGACCTGAACTACCACAACATGCTCAACATGAAGGTGCTGCAGGCTGCGCTGGGCAATCCGGCCAGCCAGTACTTCCCGTACTACATCGGCACCCAGGCCGGCAAGAACCCGGCTTCGCTGTACGCGGCGATGGTCACCAACGCGACCTCGCACTCGACCACCCAGCTCGACATCGTCGACTTCAAGGCGTCGCGCGAGCTGATGCAACTGCCGGGCGGCGCCCTGGGCATGGCGTTCGGCGCGGAACACCGCCGCGAGAAGCTGGACAACCCGTCGCTGTCGGGCAGCGAGGACGGTTCGATCAACTCGAACTACGTCGCAGCCAAGGGTGACAACAACGTCTCGGCGGTCTTCGTCGAGGTTGCGGCCCCGGTCATCCCGACCGTCGAGCTGACCGGAGCGGTTCGCTACGACAAGTACAAGAACTTCTCCTCGACCACGCCGAAGTTCGGCGCCAAGTGGACCCCGCTGAAGACCTTCGCCCTGCGCGGCACCTACTCGGAAGGCTTCCGCGCCCCGGGCCCGGCGGAAGCCAGCGCCCAGTCGCAGAGCACCGGCAACTCCACGGTGCGCGATCCGATCCGCTGCCCGGGCGGCGTGCCAGCGGCCGGCGGCGCCACCGCGGCCGATTGCGCGATCTCGATCGGCGCAGTCAAGGTCGGCAACCCGAACCTGCAGCCGGAAACCTCGAAGGGCTACACGCTGGGCATGGTCTGGGATCCGCTGGCCAACACCAGCCTCTCGCTGGATGGCTGGAAGATCCGCCGCGAGAACGAGATCAACCCGCTGCCTTACGTCGAGGCCGCCGCCCTGCCGACCGCGATCCGCAACGATAACAACCTGGTCGTGAACGGCGTGGTGATCCCGAACTCCGGCACCCTGCTGCTGTCGAACGCACCGTACCGCAACGCCAGCTACACCGAAGTCAAGGGTGTGGACCTGGACATCAAGCAGCGCGTCAAGCTGGGCGACTACGGCCGCGCAGTGGTGGGCCTGACCTGGACCCACATCGCTTCGTGGGTACGCGCCGAGAAGAGCGGCACCCTCTACCAGTACGCGGGCACGCACGGCAACTGCGACACCTCGAACTGCGCCGGTACGCCGAAGGACAAGATTAGCGCAACCGCTTCGTGGGACGTCAGCCAGAAGTTCAACATGACCGCGACGGCCAACTACCGCGCCGACATGCAGAACGTGGGCTTTGCCGGCGACAAGTGTGCAAGCACCTTCGCGAACGGCTCGCCGGCCCCGGGCAACTGCCGCCTGGCCTCGTTCACCACGATCGACCTGTCGGCACGCTACAACGTGACCAGGCAGCTGCAGGTCTACGGCTCGATCTCGAACCTGTTCGACAAGATCGCGCCGCTCGATCCGCTGACCTACGGCGGCCTGAGCTACAACCCGATGGACGCCAGCGGCGCCATCGGCCGCTACTTCAAGCTCGGCCTGCGCTACTCGATGTAATGCGTGTTCCCGGCCGCTCCGCGCGGCCGGCACAAAGCAGAACGGCGAACTCCGGTTCGCCGTTTTTTTACGACCTCGCCCCGCGCAGGGGCCGATTTACTCCTGCCGCAGCCTGCGCTGGCGCACCGCCTGCGCCAGCCCTTCCAGCACCCCGACGCTGGTGTCCCAGTCGATGCAGCCGTCGGTGACCGACTGGCCGTAGACCAGCTCCTTGCCCGGCACCAGGTCCTGGCGCCCGCCCACCAGGTGGGATTCGATCATCACGCCGACGATGCGGGTGTCGCCCTGCGCCACCTGGCCCGCGATGTCGGCGCACACCGGCACCTGGTTCTGCGGATTCTTGCTGGAATTGGCGTGCGAAGCGTCGATCATCAGGCGGCTGGCCAGGCCGTTCGCGGCCAGCTGGCGGCAGGCGTCGTCGACGCTGGCGGCATCGTAGTTCGGGGCCTTGCCGCCACGCAGGATGATGTGGCAATCCTCGTTGCCCGCGGTCGACACGATCGCCGAGTGCCCGCCCTTGGTCACGGACAGGAAGTGGTGCGGCTGCGAGGAAGCCTTGATGGCGTCGGCCGCGATCTTGATGTTGCCGTCGGTCCCGTTCTTGAAACCGACCGGGCAGGACAGGCCCGACGCCAGCTCGCGGTGCACCTGCGATTCGGTGGTGCGGGCGCCGATCGCGCCCCAGCTGACCAGGTCGGCGATGTACTGCGGGCTGATCACGTCGAGGAACTCGGTGCCGGCCGGCAGGCCCAGCTCATTAATGTCGCGCAGCAGCTCGCGCGCCATGCGCAGGCCGTCGTTGATGCGGAAGCTGTTGTCCATGTACGGGTCGTTGATCAGGCCCTTCCAGCCTACCGTGGTACGCGGCTTTTCGAAGTACACGCGCATCACGATTTCCAGCTCGCCCTTGAAACGCTCGCGCTGTTCGGCCAGGCGGCGCGCGTACTCCAGCGCCGCCTTCGGATCGTGGATCGAGCACGGGCCGATCACCACCATCAGGCGGTCGTCCTGGCCGTGCAGGATGCGGTGCAGGGCCACGCGCGCCGAGGCCGCGGTCTGTTCGGCCGCCGGCGTGACCGGAAACTCGCGGATCAGGTGGGCGGGCGGCGTCAGTTCCTTCATTTCGCGGATGCGTAGATCGTCGGTGCGGGGCATTGCTGTTCTCCGTTCTTTCAATGAAAAAAAACCGCCATCGCTGGCGGTTTTTCTGGAATCTTGCGTCGGACTTCGTTCTGCTGTTGCGTGAACCTGCCGCTACTCCACCGCCGTCGGGCTGGAATGGCTAAACCAAAAATAAAAGGTAAAGAAGGCAGTGTGGCGCATAGGTCGTCCGGGGGGTGTCCGATTGACTATAACAACAATATATCTGCATTGGCAAGCTCTTTATCCGTCGCGTGCAGCCGTCATGACAGGCGATCGGTTGCATGAAGCCGACACCCAGCCTGGGTGAACGGTGCACGGTTGAGAGATGTCAGTTGCGCCGGGAAGTCCAGTGCAAAAGTCGCGACAAGCCCCGGCCGACTTGCTCCTTGTGCGAGCTGGGCAGGGAATCCCTCAATGCCACATGGAGTCTGGAAAATGACCGAAACCCCGATATCCCGATCGATCCGCCGCCTGTTCGCGGGCGGCGGCGCCGCCGGCCTGGCGCTGCTGGCGCTGCCCGCCGCGCTGCCGCCGGCCGCACTGGCGCAGGAAGCCGCACCCAAGCCGATCCAGCGCGTCGAAATCACGGGCTCGAACATCCGCCGTTCCGAAGCCGAGACCGCATCGTCCGTCATCACCGTGAACCGCGCCGACATCGAGAAGTCCGGCAAGAACACCGTGGCCGAGCTGCTGCAGACCCTGGCGGTCGACAACCAGGGCTCGGTGCCGACCACCTTCGGCAACGGCTTCGCCGCCGGCGCTTCCGGCATCTCGCTGCGCGGGCTGGGGGCGGCCTCGACGCTCGTACTGCTGAACGGCCGCCGCATGGCGCCCTACGGCCTGGCCGACGACGGCCAGAAACAGTTCTCCGACCTGAACGTGATTCCCAGCGATGCCGTCGACCGCATCGAGGTGCTGAAGGACGGCGCCTCGGCCATCTACGGTTCCGACGCGATTGCCGGCGTGGTCAACGTCATCCTGCGCAAGGACTTCCAGGGCCGCACGGTGCGCTTCTCGCGCGGCGCCACCCAGGACTGGGACGGCAAGCGCACCAACATCGCCTACACCCAGGGCATCGGCAGCCTCGACACCGACCGCTACAACTTCCTGTTCAGCCTCGAGTACAAGAAGTTCGACGAGATCTGGTACCGCGACCGCCGCGACCGCGACTACATCGGCCGCATCGACCTGCGGCGCTGGGGGTATTCGGCCAACGAGGGACTGGGCGGCACCGGCGCGATCATCCCGAACAGCGGCGCGGCCGGCAATGCCATCAATGGCAACGTGCGCAACCCGGCCGACCCGGCCAACTACACCAACCGCGGCAACCTGGCCGGGGCCGGCTTCACCCGCACCTTCCCCGGCGCAGCCTGCGGCAACTTCACCACCCACCCGCAGGGCGATCCCGGCGGCGGCTGCCTGATCGATGCGCCCCTCGAATACAACCAGGTCGAGCCGAAGCAGGAAAACATCAGCTTCTTCACGCGCGGCACCTGGCAGCTGACACCCGACATCCAGGTCTACAGCGAACTGAACTGGTACACCAGCCAGAGCGACACCTCGACCACGCCATCGGGAATCAGCGGCTCGGTCGGCTTCCCGGGCGGGCCGGTCAACAACGCGATCGTCCAGTTCGGCCCGACCCATCCGGACAACCCCTACTTCGGCGCCGCCGCGCGCCTGCGCTACCTGGCCGCCGACGTCGGCCCGCGCCAGTCCGGCATCGAATCGAATTTCATCCGCTGGATCGGCGGCGCCAAGGGCAGCAACTTCGGCTGGGACTGGGACAGCGCCCTGCTGTTCTCGCACAACCACGTGAACAACAACCAGACCGGCTTCCTGCAGCGCGACGTCGCCTTCGCGCTGCTCGATCCGAGCCCTGCCAACGTCGCCGCCGCGCTCGCCAACAGCCCGGCCTACGCGGCCCTGCCGCCGGGCACCGTGTGGCGCATCGCCGAAAACGCCGGACTGAACCCGCCGGAACTGTACGCGGCCCTGTCGCCGTCCATCGGCAACAGCGCCAACAGCAAGGTCGGCCAGATCGATTTCAAGGCCACGCGCGAATTCGGCGGCATGCCCTGGCTGGCCGGCAACCTGGGCCTGGCCGTCGGCGGCGAATGGCGCCACGAGAAGACCGAACTGCGGCCGACCACCGGTACCGAGCGCGGCAACATCATCGGCCTGGGCTACTCGGCGTATGCGGGCCAGCGCAACGTGTTCGCGCTGTATGGCGAGGCGCTGGCGCCCCTGCCCTTCAACCTCGAGGCCTCGGCGGCGCTGCGCTGGGACCACTTCACCGACGTCGGCAACTCGTACACGCCGAAGGCCGGCCTGAAGTGGACGCCGGTGCGCGAGTTCGCCCTGCGCGGCACCTTCGCGCGCGGCTTCCGCGCCCCCAGCGCGGCCGAGAACGGGGTCGGCGGCCTGGCCGCGTTCTCGACCGCGTCCGACCCGCTGCGCTGCGCGCTGGGCGTGACCAGCGTCTGCAATCCGGCGGCCATCGCCCTGATCACCTCGCCCAATCCGTCCCTGTCGCCGGAGCGCTCGCGCAGCTACAACCTGGGCATGATCTGGGATCCGCTGCCGCGCACCAGCATCTCGGTCGACTACTGGACGATCAAGCGCAAGAACGAGATCAACCAGGAACAGGTGGACGCCGCCATCGCCGCCGGCAGCGTGGTGCGCGACCCGACCAGCGTCAGCAACATCCCCGGCGACCCCGGCGCCATCACGGCGGTGCTGACGCGCTACGTCAACTCGGCCCAGACCAAGGTGCGCGGACTCGACATCGATGCCCGCTACGCCCACCGCCTGCCGGACGACTGGGGCATGGCGACCTTCGACGTCAAGTACACCCACCTGTTCGAATGGACCCGCACCGAGCGGGACGGCAGTTCGCGCGACTTCGCCGGCACCCACGGCAACTGCGACGTCACCAACTGCACCGGCACGCCGGACAACCGCGCCAACCTGCGCTTCGGCTGGGAACGCAGCGACTGGCGCATCTCCGCCAACGTGAACTACCGCGGCAAGATCGACAACACCTTGTTCAAGAACGATCCCGACGGCTGCGCCAGCCACCTGGCCAACGGCGCCGATGCGCCGGGCGGCTGCGAACTGGCCTCGTTCACCACGCTCGACCTGGTGGCGCGCTGGAAGCCGCTGCCGCGCTGGGAATTCTTCGGCTCGGTCCAGAACGTGTTCGACAAGGTGGCGCCGCTGGATCCGCTGACCTATGGGGCGCAGGCCTACAATCCGCTGGATTATGAAGGGGCGCGTGGGCGGTTTTACCAGCTGGGGGCGCGGTACACGTTCTAAAAAACGCCGGCCGTAAAACGTCGTCCCCGCGCCCTAAGTACGTCGTCCCCGCGAAGGCGGGGACGACGTATAAAAGCTGCGAACTTCGGTACTTCAGCTACGCGAAAACCACCTGGCTTAAGCCGTACCACCCACCGTCACCCCATCGATGCGCAAAGTCGGCTGGCCCACGCCCACCGGCACGCTCTGGCCTTCCTTGCCGCACACGCCGACGCCGGAATCCAGGCGCATGTCGTTGCCGATCATGGAGATGCGGTTCATCACGTCCGGGCCGTTGCCGATCAGGGTCGCGCCCTTCACCGGATAGGTCACCTTGCCGTCTTCGATCATGTAGGCCTCGCTGGCCGAGAACACGAACTTGCCGTTGGTGATGTCGACCTGGCCGCCGCCGAAGTTGACCGCGTACAGGCCGTTCTTCACCGAAGCCAGGATCTCCTGCGGATCCTTGTCGCCGGCCAGCATGTAGGTGTTGGTCATGCGCGGCATCGGCAGGTGGGCGAAGGATTCGCGGCGCGCGTTGCCGGTCACCGGCATCTTCATCAGGCGCGCGTTCATCGTGTCCTGGATATAGCCCTTCAGGATGCCGTCCTCGATCAGCGTGGTGCACTGGGTCGGGTTGCCTTCGTCGTCCATGTTGAGCGAGCCGCGGCGGTCCTTCAGGGTGCCGTCGTCGACCACGGTCACGCCCTTGGCGGCGACGCGCTGGCCGATCATGCCGGAATACGAAGACGAACCCTTGCGGTTGAAGTCGCCTTCCAGGCCGTGGCCGACCGCCTCGTGCAGCAGCACGCCGGGCCAGCCCGGGCCGAGCACGACGGTCATCGGGCCGGCCGGGGCCGGACGCGCTTCCAGGTTGACCAGGGCCGCCTGCACCGCTTCGCTGGCGTACTGGTCGAGCAGCTCGTCGCTGAAGTAGTTGTAATCGTAGCGGCCGCCGCCGCCGGACGAGCCCATCTCGCGCCGTCCGTTCTGCTCGGCGATGACGGTGACGGACACGCGCACCAGCGGGCGGATGTCGGCCGCCAGCACGCCGTCGCTGCGCACCACCAGCACCACGTCGTATTCGCCGGCCAGGCCGGCCATCACCTGCACCACCCGCGGGTCCTTGGCGCGCGCGATCTTTTCGACGCGTTCGAGCAGCTTGACCTTGGCGGTGGCGTCGAGCGAATTCAGCGGGTCGTGCGGCAGGTACAGCGAACGGCCGCCGCTCGGCTGGATGCTGGAGGCGACCTTGATGCGGCCGGCGCCGGCGCGCGCGATGGTGCGGGTGGCCGCGGCGGCGTCGAGCAGCGCGGCCTGCGAGATCTCGTCGGAATAGGAAAAGGCGGTCTTGTCGCCGGACACGGCGCGCACGCCGACGCCCTGGTCGATCGAGAAGCTGCCGCTCTTGACGATGCCTTCTTCCAGGCTCCAGCCTTCACTCTTGGTGAACTGGAAATACAGGTCGGCGTAGTCGACCTTGTGCGTGAACATCGTTCCGAGCGTCGTGATGAGCTTGCCTTCGTCGAGCCCGAACGGCGTCAACAGCACGTCGCGCGCGACGGCGAGGGAGGAAAGATTCGGTTCGAATGGCTTCATGTGTCAGGTCTTTCTGGTAAGGATAGGCCATTGTGCCATATCCGATTTTGTAGGGTGGGCACGTGGTGCCCACCCTACGGTTAAAGCTTGCGATGTTTTAATGCGGGCAGGCTCTGGCGCACCTCGGCCAGGAAATCCGTGTCGATCTCGCCGCTGACCACGCCCTCGCCCTCGGCCAGCTGGCTGCTCACCTCGCCCCACGGACTGATGAGCATGCTGTGGCCGAACGTGCGGCGGCCGTTGCGGTGGGTGCCGCCCTGGGCCGAGGCCAGCACATAGCACTGGTTCTCGATCGCGCGCGCGCGCAGCAGCACTTCCCAGTGCGCCATGCCGGTCGTGTGGGTGAAGGCGGCCGGCACCACGATCAGCGCGACCTCGCCCATCGCCCGGTACAGTTCCGGGAAGCGCAGGTCGTAGCATACCGACAGGCCGACCTTGCCGAACGGCGCGTCGAAGCTGCCGACGGCCTCGCCGGGCACGATGGTGCGCGCCTCGTCGTAGCTTTCCTCGCCACGTGTGAAACCGAACAGGTGGATCTTGTCGTAGCGGCTGACCGGCTTGCCTTCCGGATCGTAGACCAGGGTGGTGTTCAGCACCCGGCCGGCATCAAAGGAGATGAGCGGCAGGGTGCCGCCGATCAGCCAGAAGCCGTGCTCGCGCGCCTGCGCCGCCATGAATTCCTGGATCGGGCCGTGGCCCGGCTGTTCGGCATGGCCGACTTTATCCGTGTCGGACATGCCCATGATCGGCCAGTATTCCGGCAGGGTGACCAGCTTCGCGCCCCTGGCGGCGGCTTCCGCCAGCAGGCGGCGCGCGGTTTCCAGGTTTTCCCCGACGTTCGGCGAGGACACCATCTGCACTGCTGCAACCGTCGTCTTGCTCATCATTGGCCTTTCTTTTTCGCTGTCTGCGCGGCCGCGTTGGCCGCCGCCGCGTTCGCCGCCTGGTTGTCGAGCTTGGTCACGTTCGGCGACTTCCACGGACCGGTCACCTGCATGTGGTAGGTCAGCGCTTTCATGACCGGCGCCCGCAGGAAGAGCTGGGCCAGGAAGCTGCCGATGCCGATCACCGGGTTGACCGCCAGCGCATACACCAGCGGCCCCGTGCCCAGGTTGAATTCGGGGATCACCACCACGTGCAGGTTGGTGGTTTCGTTGGCGATGTCGGCGGTGCCGTCCATCAGCACCGTGGCCGCCACCCCGTGCATTTTAAGGTTATCCGTGTGCACCACCCCGCGCGAGATCATGGCGTTGGCGGTGATGCCGTCGAAGGCCAGGCCTTCCGAGAACACGTCGTGGAAGTCGAGCTTGAGCATGCGCGGCAGCATCTGCAGGCTCAGCACGCCGAGCAGCTTGGCCGCGCCCGGATCCTTCTTGAGGAACTG
Organism: Telluria sp. Soil_C_11; assembly: GCF_057657395.1. NCBI lineage: Bacteria > Pseudomonadati > Pseudomonadota > Betaproteobacteria > Burkholderiales > Oxalobacteraceae > Telluria > Telluria sp. Soil_C_11. Next base: position 78,641 of record NZ_JBDGIN010000003.1, read on the forward strand.
GCCATCCTCGACGTTCATCTGCACCTGGCCGGACAGGCTCGGGATGTCGAGCGAATACGGCAGGCCGGCCCAGGAGATGTCGCCCGACAGCGAGCCCTTGCCGCGGCGCAGGGTGCCCGGGAAGCCGAGGCGGTCCAGCAGGCGGCCGGCGTCGCTGATGTCGAGGTTGAAGTTCAGGGCGGTGTTGCTCTTGCCGTCGCGCGTGAGCCAGCGCCCGTTGGCCTTCAGCTGGCCGTCCGGATTGGTGATGGCGATGCGGTCGATGCGCCATTCGCGCCCGGCCAGGGCCTGGGCATTGCTGGCCACCAGTTCCAGGCGCCCGAACTGCTTGTCGAACAGCTCGAAGCGCTCGGCCACGATGTCCAGGCCGGGGATGCCGGCGCTGCCGGCCTTGTTCGATTCCAGCAGGTCCTTGACTTCGTTGGCCGAGGATTCCGGGATGTCCAGCGACGCCAGGCGCGCCGTCACCTTGCCCATGCCCTGTCCATTCTGCGCCTCGTTCCAGGTCACCCAGCCGGTGATCTGGCGCGAATCGACGCTGGCCTGCCACACGCCCGGCTGGTGCGATACGCCCACCACCACGTCGTGCAGCGAACGCTCGCCGATCACCAGCTCGCCGGTGCGCGCGCCGATCAGGTCCGGCATCACGTACTGGGCCATGCCGCCGCCCTGCCCCGCCTCGGCCGAGGACGGCGCCTGGGCTTCGGCCGGCCCGGCGATCGCCGCCGCCGCCGCGATCCAGCGGTCGACGTTCACCGACTTCATGTCCACGTTGATCATCATGCCGCTGTCCGGCTCCGGCGCCGGCACGTTCACGCCGATGCCGCCGCGCTTGACGATCCAGGGGCCGTGCGGCTGGCGTTCGCGCACGTAGCGCGCGGCCATGGTGGTGCCGAGGCCGACGCGGATCTCGTCGCGGGCCACGCCATTCTCCGCGGTCGGCTGGCCGGTCAGGGTGAAGTGCAGCGGCAGCACCTCGGCGGCGGGCTTGTTCAGCGGCGCCGGCAGCTCGACGCCGAGGCCGGCCAGGTTCGAATCGAGCACGATCTGGGTCTGGCGGTCCTTCACCGTCACCGAACCGCCGAAGCGCGCACCGCCGCTCAGCTTGCCCGCCAGGCGCTGCAGCGCCGGCAGCGAGCCGGTGGCGCGCATGCCGTCGGCGGTGGCGGTGCCGGCCATGCGGATCACGATGGCGCCGTCGCGCTGGGTGCCGCCCGACAGCTGCAGCGGCCCGCCCAGGAAGCTGGCGCCGATGCCGTTCAGGTTCACGCCGCGTTCGGAAAACTCGACCTTGCCGAGCGCGGCCTGGATCGGCGGCAGTTCGGGGAACAGCGTCACGTCGTTGTTCTGCAGCTGGAGCGCGCCCTGGACGCGGGTGGCGTGCAGGTCGGCCAGCGGCAGGTGCAGCTTGAGCCCCAGGCGCGCATTGCCGGTGGCTTTCGTCTCTTCCGTGAAGTGGCCGATCCATTCCAGCACCGGGCTGGTCGCCACGTAGCGCAGGAATTCCTGCAACTGGCCGGCGGCGGCGCCGTCGATGTCGAGCATCGATTCGTGGGCGCCCAGTTCCGGGATCACGGCGGTGACGTTGTTCAGGCTCAGGCCGAGGGTGCGGGCGCTGTCGGCATGGATTTCCATGCGCGCGCGGTCGAACAGGATGGTGCCGTTGATGTTCTCGGCCAGCGGCCACAGCGGCGACTTGCCGTCGGGCGCGCGGTGCGCGGGCGCATAGTCGAGCTTGCCGTTGTCGATGCGCCCGCTGACGCGGAATTCGCCGCGCGCGCGCTCCGCCGCATTCCCGGCGTGGAAGGGGAAATGGGCCAGCTCGCCGCGCAGGCGCACCCTGGCGTCGCGCAGCATGCCGCCCTGCAGGGCCCCGGTCAGCCACTCGCGCAGGCCGTCATGGGTGACCAGCGGCAGCCAGCGCCCGATGGTGGCGATATCGAAGCCGTCGACGGTGCCGCTGAAGTCGGCGTTGCCCGGCCCCTTCACCCCGCTTTTATCCTCGTTCAGCGGCAGCAGGTGCCGGCCCGACAGCGTGCCTTTCAGGCTGCCCTGGGTGAAGTCGAGGCCGTCGACCTCGACCAGCAGCTGGTCGGCCTGCGGATACGACCAGCGCGCGCGCAGGCCCAGCTGGTCGAACGGCATGTCGGCTTGGGCGAACCAGGCCGGCAGCGCCAGCGCCAGGCGCTCCGAGGCGATGTTCAGGCTGCCGCCGCGGTCGCTGGCGTCGATGCTGCCGCTCAGGTTGCGCACGCCCGGCGTCGCCGCCCGTCCCGCCTGGGCCGCCAGCGGATCGATGCCGAAACCCTCGACCTGGCCGCGCAGGCGCCAGGCGGCGGGCCTGGGGAAGCTCCCTTCCCATTCGGCGTCGACGTCGAGCAGGCGGCCGCGCGGCGCCAGCCCGGCCAGCAGTTCGCGGTGCGCCGGCGCCAGCGGCATCTGGGCCGCCAGCGTGGCCAGGGCGCCCAGGTCGACCTGCTCGGCGCGCACCTTGAAGCGCTCCGGCTTGCCGGCCGTGGCCGGGCGCCAGGTTTCGCTCAGCGTGGCGGGCGGCAGCACCACGCCGTCGCGGGTCACGACCGAAAAGTTTTCGATGCCGATGCTGTGGCCGAGCGCGCCGAAAGTCGGCTTGCCGTCCTCGGCCCCGGGCTTGAGTTCTTCGCGCGCCGACAGTCGCCCGGACACGCGCGCCAGGGCCAGCGGCGGCGCGTCCGGCGCCAGGCGGGCGCTGACCCCGGCAAGGCCGAGGTCGGCGGTGAAGCCGGCCAGGCGGGCCTGGTCGAAGTTGATCCAGGCGCGCACGGAGCCGCGGCCGGCCTCGACGTTGAACGGATAGGTGATGTACTGCTTCCAGCTGGCCAGGTCGGTATTCCGCAGGTCGGCATACAGCTCGCCTTTCCAGCGGCTCGGGTCCGAGGCCCTGGCGCCGAAGGCCGGGTGGCTGAAGCGGGCGCGGACGTCGAGCGGGGCCGAGACGCCGGCCGGCGGGCTGGCCTTGAGGGCGAAGCGGTGCGAGGTCCAGCGGTTCTCGAGCGCCATCGTGACGTTCGACAGTTCCAGCACCGGCGCGCCGCGCAGCTGGTCGGTCCAGGACAGCCGGCCTTCGCGGATCACGATCTCGCGCTGGCGCAGCAGCCAGTCGGCGCCGCCGCCGTTGCCCTCTTCCTTGCGGTTCGGATCGATGCGCACCCCGGCCACCCAGAACACGCCGTCCGGCGTGCGGCGCACGTCGAGTTCCGGACGGTTGATTTCGAGGCTGTCGAAACGCGGCTCGGCGGCGATCACGGACCACCAGGACAGGGTCGCCGAGACCGACGGCAGGGCCAGCACCTGGCGGCCCGCGCGGTCGCGCAGGAGGACGTCGCCGAGGAACAGGTTCGGATGCAGGCCGCGCCAGGAGGCGTACACGCGCGCGATCGTGACCTGGTTGCCGAGCGCGCGGCTGGCGGCCCGTTCGATGTCGGGCTTGTACAGGTCGATGTTCGGCAGGACCGCCCAGCGCAGCGCCAGGAACAGCAGCATGAAGGTGAAATAGACGAGCAGGACGGCTTTTACCGTAAAGCCGAGCACATGGTGCGACGCCAGGTTGGCATAGCGGTAGGCCGTACGCAGCCGGCGCCAGCGCTCGGCCAGCGCCAGGTGCTCATGGGCGGCGGACGCGTGCGCGTGCGCGTCCGCGGCCGGCGTCGCCTGCGCGTCTTCGTCTCCTCGTTCGGCCTGCTGTTCCGGGTTGTGCATCAGGATGCTAATAAGTGAAGGCTCGCCGAAAATTGTTCGTCAATGATTTTTTTGTCAATAAGTGAAGCGCTTGCAACGATCGCGGCGTCTACCTTACCATCATGCTGACCCAGGGCAGCATGGCGGGCAATTTTACCCCATAGCACGCCTCCCGGAACGTACAAACTCGTCTGGATTTGCCCTATGAATTCCCCTGCAAGCGCATCACGCTTTTACCAACGCTGGCTCGGCGCCGATCCGGCCCGCGCCGGACGGCTTGCCGCCCTGTCCACATTATCGTTGTCCTCCCTCGATTTCGGCGCCGCACTGGAGGCTGAGGCAAGCCATGGCCCGAATGGCGCCAGGCTGCCGCTGGGACGCGCCATGCGCCGGCTGCGCAATCTTTTGATCTGCGCCATTATCGAACGCGACCTCGACGGCCGCGCCGACCTCGACGAAGTCGTCACCGCGATGAGCCGTTTCGCCGACTTCGCCGTGCAGTCCCACCTTGCCGAACTGATGGCCGAAATGACGGCCGCCCACGGCGTGCCGGTCGGCGCCGATTCCGGCCGCCCGCAGCAGATGATGGTGCTGGCGATGGGCAAGCACGGCGGCGGCGAGCTGAACGTCTCGTCCGACATCGACCTGATCTTCGTGTACCCGGAAGACGGCGACACCCAAGCCGGGCCCGGCCAGCGCCCGCTGTCGAACCATGAATTCTTCGTCCGCCTCGGCAGGAAGCTGATCGCCGCGATCTCGGAGATCACGGAAGACGGCTTCACCTTCCGGGTCGACATGGCGCTGCGCCCGAACGGCAAGTCGGGGCCGCTGGCGGCCAGCCTCAACATGGTCGAGGACTACCTGATCGTCCAGGGCCGCGAGTGGGAACGCTATGCCTGGGTCAAGGCCCGCGCCGTGACCGGCGACCCGCTCGATATCGCCGCGCTGGACGCCATCGTGCGCCCCTTCGTGTTCCGGCGCTACCTCGACTTCGGCGTGATCGACGCGATCCGCACCATGCACGCCCAGATCCGCGCCGAGGTCAACCGCCAGGAGCGCCTGCACCCGGAGCGCAGCCATAACGTCAAGCTGGGACGCGGCGGGATCCGCGAGATCGAGTTCCTGGCCCAGGTGTTCCAGCTGATCCGCGGCGGACGCGACCCGGCGCTGCGCGAACGCTCGACCCGGAAGACCCTGCGCCTGCTGGCCGAGCGCGAGCTGCTGCCCGCCGACGCGGTCGAGCGGCTGCTGGACGCCTACACCTTCCTGCGCAACCTGGAACACCGGCTGCAATACCTGGAGGATGCCCAGACCCATACCCTGCCCGCCTCGCCGGACGACCGGCTGGCGGTGGCGCGCATGATGGGCCTGCCCGACGAGGCCGCGCTGCTGGCGCGGCTCGACGAACAGCGCGCCTTCGTGGCGGCGCAGTTCGACGCCATCTTTGCCGAAAAATCGGCGGACAAGGGCGCCGAGCCGTCCGACCAGGCCATTTCCGTGGACGCATCCATGGGCGACCCGGAGAACGGCGATGCGATCGCCCAGCAGTTGGCCGCCCTCGGCTTCGACGATCCGCAGGGCGCTAGCGCGCGCCTGCTCGCGACCTGGCACGCGCCGCGCCTGCAGACCCTGCCGGAGGCCAGCCGCAACCGGCTGGCGGCGCTGGTCAACACGGCCCTGGCTGGAATCGCCGCCGCGGTGCGCGAAGCCGGCCTGGGCAGCCATGCCGCCACCCTCGGGCGCCTGCTCGACTTTTTCGAGGCGATCGCGCGCCGCTCGGCCTACCTGTCGCTGCTGACGGAGTATCCGCACACGCTGGAGCGCGTGATCCGCATGATCAACGCCAGCGGCTGGGCCGCGACCTTCCTCACCCAGCACCCGATCCTGCTCGACGAGCTGCTGGACGACCGCGGCAACAGCGCCGCGGACTGGGCCGACGAGCTCCCGGCCTTCGCCGCCAGCCTGGCAGGCCAGCTCGACGCCGCTCCGGGGGACACCGAGCGCCAGCTCGACATCCTGCGCGAAGCCCACCACGCCCAGCTGTTCCGCCTGCTGGCGCTGGACCTGGCCGGAGAATTGTCGGTCGAGCGCCTGGCCGACCACCTGTCGGCCCTGGCCGACCTGATCGTGCTCGAAGTCGTCAAACGCGCCTGGCTCACCATCCCCAGGCGCCACCGGGAGGTGCCGCGCTTCGCCGTGATCGCCTATGGCAAGCTGGGCGGCAAGGAACTGGGCTATGTGTCCGACCTGGACGTGATTTTCCTGTTCGATGACGACGACCAGGATGCGCCGGGCAATTACGCCAAGCTGGCCCAGCGCTTCATTACCTGGATGACGACGCATACCCCGGCCGGCATCCTGTTCGACATCGACACCGCCCTGCGCCCGGACGGCGCCAGCGGCATGCTGGTGTCGTCGGTGTCCGCCTTCGAGCGCTACCAGCGCAGCTCGGCCTGGATCTGGGAGCACCAGGCCCTCACGCGGGCCCGCTTCTGCGCCGGCGATGCCGGCATCGGCGAGCGCTTCGAAGCCATCCGCGAAGAGGTGCTGCGCCAGGACCGCAGCCTGCGCGAGGCCGAACTGCGCGACGAAGTCGTCAGGATGCGCCGGCGCATGCACGACGCCCACCCCAGTTCTAGCGACCGTTTCGACCTGAAGCACGACGATGGCGGCATGATCGACATCGAATTCATCGTCCAGTACCTGGTCCTGCGGCATGCCTTCGCCCATCCGCAGCTCACCGCCAACAAGGGCAATATCGCCCTGCTGCGCATGTGCGGCGAACTCGGCCTGATCGACCCCGCGCTGGCGGCAGGCGCAGCCGACGCCTACCGCCTCATGCGCAAGCTGCAGCACCAGGTCCGCCTGCAGGGCCAGGAAAATGCCCGCGTCGACCCGGCCCTGGTAGCCTCCCAGGCCGAAGTGGTCGTGCGCCTGTGGCGCGCCTGCTTCGGCGCCTGATCCTTCCTGCCGGCGCGAACGCCGCCGGCAAGCTCCCCATCCTCATCCGCAAGTGCCGGGATTCATGCCTGGCACATGTTGCGTTGCGTCATGTTGCTTTTTTTCCACCTTTAGATCCTTTGTGCAAAATTCTCTCCAATTGTATTGACGCTACGCAAGCTGAATGATTTTATAAGCCCTGCGTATGTACACACATTCCTCTGAGCAAGCGAATGTGGATCGCGTAATTTTGTGTTTAACAAAGAAGGTTGGCGGCCATGAACTGCCGAACCTCTGTCCTCATCGGAGAATCCATGCAACAACGTACGAAGATCGCCATGGCGGTGGCAGTTGCCATCCAGGCGATGACCAGCATTGCACAAGCGCAGACTGCGGAACAGCTGCAACGCGTCGAGATCACCGGCTCGCGCATCCGCCAGGTCGACCTGGAAACGGCACAACCGATCCAGGTGATGACCCAGGAACAGATCCAGAAGACCGGCCTGGTGACGGTGGGCGACATCATCAACAACCTGTCCGCAGCAGGCACCCCGGCCTTCTCGAAGGGCTCGACCCTGACCTCGAACCGCGAACAGGGCGGCCAGTACATCAACATGCGCAACCTCGGTTCGAACCGCCTGCTGGTGCTGGTCAACGGCAAGCGCTGGACCGCGACCGTGGCCGGCTACACCGACATGTCGACCATCCCGTCGTCGATGATCGAGCGCATCGAAGTGCTGAAGGACGGCGCTTCCTCGATCTACGGCTCGGACGCGATCGCCGGCGTGGTCAACATCATCCTGAAGAAGACCATGCAGGGCGGCCAGGCCAGCGTCTACGCCGGCCAGAACGAAAAGGGCGACGGCAAGACCAAGGACTACGCGATCAGCTACGGCGCCGGCGACGACAAGGCCAACATGATGTTCGGCCTGACCCACAGCAGCCAGGGCGAAGTCTGGGCCAAGGACCGCGAGATCACCGCCACCACCTATGGCCCGAACCACCTCAACGCCGGCTTCGGCGCCAGCCCCTGGGGCCGCATCCGCCAGGTCAGCGCCTCCGGCTCGGCCACCGGCTTCAATAACATCCTGAACCACACCGGCTCCTACATGGGCGACGGCACGGGTTCGAGCTCGCGCGATCCGGCCAACTACCATGCCTACGCCGGCGCCGACGCCGACACCTTCAACTCGAGCTCGCAGATGCAGTACACGTCGCCGACCCGGCTGACGTCCATCTTCACCAAGGGCAGCATCGCCCTGCCGTACGACATGCGCTTCACCAGCACCGCGATGTACGCGGACCGCGTGTCCTCGCGCCAGATCGCCGGCTACCCGCTGAACTCCCTCACGCAGAGCAAGTTCCCGGTGTACATCGACAAGGACAGCTACTTCAACCCCTACGGCAACCAGGTGGCCGGCGCCGGCAAGGGCCAGGACCTGTTCTTCTACCGCCGTACCATCGAAGTGCCGCGCGTGACCGAGAACGAAAACCGCACCCTGCACATCGACGCGGCCCTGGAAGGCGATTTCACTGTCCACAACATGGCGTGGAACTGGAATGTGGGCTACAACCACAGCGCCATCAGCGGCACCGTGCTGTCCACCGGCAACCTGAACCTGCTGAGCCTGAAAAAAGCCCTCGGCCCGTCGTTCCTCAACGCCTCCGGCCAGGTCCAGTGCGGCACCGCGGCCGCCCCGATCGCGCTCGCCGAATGCGTGCCGTTCGACGTGCTGGGCGGCCCGTCGGCCTCCACCGCCGCCGCGCTGAAGTACGTGATGTCGACCGGCCAGGCCAGCTACGGCAGCACCATCAACAGCGCCACCGCCGACATCACCGGCGAACTGTTCAAGCTGCCGGCCGGCACGCTGGGCATGGCAGCCGGCCTGGAGCACCGTACCGTCAGCGGCTATGACCGTCCGGGCCAGTTCGAACAGTCGGGCTACTCGACCGACCTGGCCGGCAACGCGACCGTCGGCAAGTTCACCGTGCGCGAAGCCTACCTGGAATTCAACATCCCGCTGCTGAAGGACCTGCCCTTCGTCCATCACCTGAGCGCCGACATCGCGTCGCGCTACTCCGACTACAGCAACTTCGGCAACACCACCAACAGCAAAGCCAGCCTGATGTGGAAGCCGATCAAGGACCTGCTGGTCCGCGGCACCTACGCCGAGGGCTTCCGCGCGCCGACCGTGGGCGACACCTTCGGCGGCGGCTCGCAATCCTTCGACACCTACCTCGACGCCTGCGACAGCCTGTACGGCGAAGCGGCGAAGAACCCGGCCGTCAAGGCGCGCTGCACCGCCGCCGGCGTTCCTGCCAACTTCCGCCAGGTCAACCAGGCCGGCACCCCGGTCCCGGCCGGCGGCGCCCAGACCCCGGTGCCGTTCAACACCGGCGCCGGCAACGACTCGCTCGAGCCGGAAACCGCCACCACCAAGACCCTCGGCTTCGTCTTCAGCCCATCCTTCGTGAGCGGCCTGTCGATGTCGGTGGACTACTTCGACATCCGCGTGAAGAACCGCATCACGGCGGTGTCGGCGGCCTACGAGATCAACCAGTGCTACGTCAACGGCGTGCAGTCGTTCTGCGACAAGATCAAGCGCGACTCGAGCGGCCAGATCTCGAGCCTGTCCCGTGGTAACGCCAACCTGGGCGAACTGGGCACCAAGGGCCTCGACCTGGCCATCGCCTACCGCCTGCCGCGCACGGCCTATGGCCAGTTCAACGTGCGTTCGGAATCGACCTATGTCGACTCCTACCGCATCAAGAGCAGCGCGACCTCGGACTTCGTGGACTACGCCGGCGAGTTCGGCATCAACCGCGTCAAGTCCAACCTGGCGATCGACTGGAGCCTGGGCAACTGGAGCGCCACCCTGGCCTCGCGCTACTACAGCGGCGTGAAAGCGCACTGCTGGAGCGCAGCCGCCAACCTGGAGTGCAGCAACGCGAACGACCCGGCAAGCTGGGGCACCGGCTACACCAAGCTGGGCGCCATGGTCTACAGCGACCTGTCGATCGGTTACTCGCTGCCGTGGAAAGGCAAGCTGCTGGTGGGCGCGAACAACGTGTTCAACCGCAAGCCGATCGTCGTGTATGACGCCGGCAGTGCTTACGGTGGCAACTCGTCGTCGTCGTCGGTGGATCCGGAACGCCCAATCGACCGCTTCTTCTACGTCCGCTACAACCAGCAATTCTGATAGGACGGCCATGTGCGGGCTTCGGCCCGCACAGCTGGCGATGCCCGCCCGGCTTTTTGCCCGGCGGGCATTTTATTTTTCGATAGCCCTGCTCCGCCCCCGCACCGCGCCGGTTGCGGCGCCCAAGTCCCTCTCCCTACAGTCGATCGTTGCAAAAAAGTAACAAGAAGCTAAGAAGAACACGCTTCCTGGTCGTTTTTCCTTATGTCTTCTTTGCAAAATCAAACACCAATGACAAACTGCTCAGGCCGCTTTTTCGCCCTGGCGGAAACAATTTCAAAAAGCAATTTAACAAAGGCAATACGGAAATTGTATTTACGCGAACTTTTCGAAAAGAATGTTTGTAATTACGCACATAAACAACATGCATAAACATTCTTCAGAAAACGTTGACAGCCATCCATTTCGGATGATTTTATTGCAATCTTGGAAGATATGTACGCAGTACATTTTTCCTAAACAAGTCGCATCAGCGACAGCGTTTCCGCGGCCGGGTTGTACCCCAGCCTGCCGCGCCCTAACCCTAGGAGTTTTGCAATCATGATGGAAAAAGTCTTATCCCGGTCGATCCGTTTGATCTGCCTGGGCGGCGTTGCCCTCGGTGTGCAGGCGGCATACGCACAAGAGGCAGCGCAGGCCACTTCGATGCAGCGCGTCGAAGTGACCGGTTCGCGCATCCGACAGGTCGACCTGGAAACGGCACAACCGATCCAGGTGGTGACCCAGGAGCAGATCCAGAAGACCGGCCTGGTCACTGTTGGCGACATCATCAACAACCTGTCGTCGGCCAGCTCGCCGGACTTCAGCAAAGGTGGCTCGCTGGTGTCGAACCCGGAAAACGGTGGCCAGTACGCCAACCTGCGCAACCTCGGCTCGAACCGCCTGCTGGTTCTGGTCGACGGCAAGCGCTGGACCCAGTCCGTGGGCGGCTACACCGACCTGTCGACCATCCCGGCGATCTTCATCGAGCGCATGGAAGTCCTGAAGGACGGCGCTTCGGCGATCTACGGTTCGGACGCAATCGCCGGCGTGGTCAACATCATCCTGAAGAAGAACATGGAAGGTGGCCAGATCAGCCTGTATGAAGGCGCCAACCAGCACAAGGGCGACGGCAAGAGCAAGGACTTCTCGATCAGCTACGGCGCGGGCACCGACAAGGCTTCCATCATCTTCGGCCTGACCCACACCGAGCAGGGCGCAGTCTGGGCCCGTGACCGCGACATCACCGCATTCAGCTATGGTCCCGCTCCGGACCACTACAGCGGCGGCGCAGGTCCGTGGGGCCGTATCCGCCAGGTCAGCGCGACCGGCGGCGCGACCGGCTTCAACCAGTACCTGAACCACACCGGCGGCTTCTTCGGCGACGGCACCGGCAGCCCGTCGAACCTGCAGAGCAGCTACCACAAGTTCGCGAACGCCCCCGAAGACACGTTCAACTCGACCTCGCAGATGATGTTCGCGATGCCGACCAAGCTGGACAGCATGTTCACCAAGGGCAGCGTCGAACTGCCGTACGGCATGCACTTCACGACCACCGCGATGTTCGCGCAGCGCCAGTCGCTGAGCCAGGTGGCCGGCTATCCGCTGAACTCGATGACCCAGTCGAAGTTCCCGGTCTACATCGACAAGGACAACTACTACAATCCGTACGGCAACCAGGCCCTGGGCGGCACCGGCGGCCAGGACCTGTTCTTCTACCGTCGTACCATCGAGCGTCCGCGCACCACCGACAACGAAAACCGCACGATCCACATCGACGCGCAGCTGGCCGGTGAATTCAATGCGCTGGGCAAGACCTTCAACTGGGACGTGGGCTACAACCACAGCTCGGTCAGCGGCACCATCGTCGGCACCGGCAACCTGAACCTGCTGAACCTGAAGAAGGCCCTGGGCCCGTCGTTCCTGAACGCCTCCGGCCAGGTCCAGTGCGGCACCCCGACCGCCCCGATTCCGCTGGCAAGCTGCGTACCGTTCGACATCCTGGGCGGCCCGACGGCTTCGACCGACGCAGCGCTCGACTACGTGATGTCGGTCAGCCAGCACGGCTACGGTTCGACCACCAACAGCGCCACCGCCAACATCGGCGGCGAAATCATGAACCTGCCGGCAGGCGGACTCGGCTTCGCAGCCGGCCTGGAGCACCGTGAAGTGCGCGGCTACGACACCCCGGGCCAGTTCGAGCAGTCGGGTTATTCGACCGACCTGGCAGCCAGCCCGACCTACGGCCGCTACAACGTCAAGGAAGCGTACGGCGAACTGCGTATCCCGTTGCTGAAAGACGTCCCGCTGGTCAAATCGCTGACCGTCGACCTGGCCAGCCGCTACTCGAAGTACAGCAACTTCGGCAGCACCCACAACAGCAAGGTGAGCGTCGAATGGCGTCCGATCACCGACCTGCTGGTGCGCGGCAACTGGGGCCAGGGCTTCCGTGCGCCGGCACTGGGTGACACCTTCGGCGGCGGTTCGCAGTCGTTCGACACCTACCTCGACCCGTGCGACACCAAGTTCGGCAATGCTGCGACCAATCCGGAAGTGGCGGCACGTTGCGCGGCTGCAGGCGCAGGCGCAGGCTTCCGCCAGCTGGGCCAGAACGGCACCCCGATCGCCGCCGCTGGCGCACAGGGCGCCTACCCGTTCCAGAACGGCGCGGGCAACCGCTTCCTGGGCCCGGAAACTTCGGTGACCGATACCCTGGGCTTCGTCTACAGCCCGTCGTGGCTGCCGGGCGCATCGGCTTCGCTGGACGTGTACCGCGTGAAGATCGACAACCGCATCACCGGCGTGTCGGCAACCTACGTGGCGAACCAGTGCTACATCCAGGGCATCCCGTCGTTCTGCACCTCGATCGTGCGTAACGCTGCCGGCGAGATCACCGACCTGGCACACGGCAACGCCAACCTGGGCAGCCTGAAGACCGACGGCGCCGACCTGTCGCTGAGCTACCGCTTCCCGACCAGCCAGTACGGCCGCTTCGGCCTGCGTTCGGAAACGTCGTACACCCGTTCCTTCTCCGTGAAGGCTTCGGATGATTCGAACTGGGCAAACTACGCCGGCGAGTACTACTACAACAAGTTCAAGTCGGTCACGTCGCTGGACTGGAGCCTGGGCAACTGGGGCGCCACCTGGACCGTGCGTTACTACAGCCCGACCAAGGACCAGTGCTGGGATGCTGAAGCGGGTATCGAGTGCTCGAACCCGACCGGCTTCACCGAGAGCTGGGGCGACGGCTACAACCGTATCGGCGCCATGGTCTATCACGACATGAACGTGAACTACAAGACCTCGTGGAAAGGCCAGATCATGTTTGGTATCAACAACGTCTTCGAGAAGAAGCCGCGTATCGTCTACGCAGCTTCGGGCATCACCTCGTCGTCGGCTGTTGACGCACAAATGCCGATCGACCGCTTCTTCTACGTCCGCTACAACCAGGCGTTCTAATCGGCCAGGCCCTTCGGGGCCTCCGATGGACGCCTGCCAGATGCCCGCCGGGTCCGCCCGGCGGGCATTTTTTCATTCGACCGGGTATCATGGGCGGTCAAAGCGAAACGAATACACCATGGTCATCAAACTCAAGAACGACAAAGACATTGCAAAGATGCGCGTCGCCGGCCGCCTGGCCGCCGAGGTGCTGGACATGATTTCCGAACACGTCGCGCCCGGCGTCTCCACCGAGGAGCTCGACAGGCGCTGCAACGAATACATCCGCAAGGTGCAGAAGGCGACCCCGGCCAACGTCGGCTACCACGGCTTCCCGAAAACCCTGTGCACCTCGGTGAACGGCGTGGTCTGCCACGGCATCCCGAGCGAGAAGGAAGTCCTGAAGGACGGCGACATCATCAACATTGACGTCACCGTGATCAAGGACGGCTGGCACGGCGACACCAGCCGCATGTTCTTCGCCGGCACGCCGTCCGCCGAAGCGAAGGGCCTGGTCGACACCACCTTCGACGCCATGATGGCCGGGATCCGCGTGGTGAAACCCGGAGCGCGCCTGGGCGACGTCGGCCACGCGATCCAGACCCTGGCCGAGAAGGCCGGCTACTCGGTGGTGCGCGAATACTGCGGCCACGGCATCGGCCGCGTCTACCACGAAGACCCGCAGGTGCTGCACTATGGCCGCCCGAACACCGGCCTGCTGCTGAAGGAAGGCATGACCTTCACGGTCGAGCCGATGCTGAATGCCGGCGACGCCGACGTCGAACAGCTCGACGACGGCTGGACCGTGGTCACGGCCGACAATTCCCTGTCGGCGCAGTGGGAACACATGATCGCCGTCACGAAGGACGGGTTCGAGATCCTGACGCCCTGGCCGTAGGGTGGGCACCCCCGTGTCCACGCGTGACGTATGCGATTTGTTGACTTCACGCGTGGGCTCGGAGAGCCCACCCTACGTAATCCGCACGGCCCAAAAAAAACGCTCCCGAGGGAGCGTTTTTTGTTGCGGCAGTGCGGATTACTTCGCGTTCATCAGCGCCACGGTGGTGTCCAGCATGCGGTTGCTGAAGCCCCACTCGTTGTCGTACCACGACGACACCTTCACCAGGCGGCCCGACACCTTGGTCAGGGTCGCGTCGAAGTTCGACGATGCCGGGTTGTGGTTGAAGTCGACCGACACCAGCGGCTCGGTGTTGTAGGTCAGGATGCCTTTCAGCGCGCCTTCCGAAGCGTCCTTCATGATCTTGTTGATTTCTTCGACAGTCGTGTCGCGCTTGGCGATGAAGGACAGGTCGACGATCGAGACGTTGATGGTCGGGACGCGGATCGCGTAGCCGTCCAGCTTGCCGTTCAGTTCCGGCAGCACCAGGCCGACCGCGGCGGCGGCGCCGGTCTTGGTCGGGATCATCGACTGGGTGGCCGAACGGGCGCGGCGCAGGTCTTCGTGCATCACGTCGGTCAGCACCTGGTCGTTGGTGTAGGCGTGCACGGTGGTCATCAGGCCGGTTTCCAGGCCGATCGCGTCGTGCAGCGGCTTGACCAGCGGGGCCAGGCAGTTGGTGGTGCAGGATGCGTTCGAGATCACGGTGTCGCTCGACTTCAGCACATCCTGGTTCACGCCGAATACGATGGTCGCGTCGACGTCCTTGCCGCCCGGTGCCGAGATGATGACCTTCTTGGCGCCGCCCTTCAGGTGGGCCGATGCCTTTTCCTTGGTGGTGAAGAAGCCGGTGCACTCCAGCACCACGTCCACTTTCATCTCGCCCCACGGGATCTCGGCCGGGTTACGCTGCGCGAACACGCGGATCTTGTCGCCATTGACGATCATGGTGTCGCCTTCGACCACGACGGTACCCGGGAACTTGCCATGGGTGGTGTCGTAGCGGGTCAGGTGGGCGTTGTGCTCTGCGTTGCCGAGATCGTTGATCGCCACGATCTGGATGTCCTGCTTCTTGCCGCCTTCGTAGAAAGCGCGCAGTACGTTGCGGCCGATGCGGCCATAGCCGTTGATTGCTACTTTGATCGTCATTGTTTACTCCTGATTGAAAAAAATCTTATCTTCGAAGCATAGCGCGAAAAGCATGCCGCACGGATCGTCTCCAGTCCGTGCGGCTTGAATCAATCGTCAGGCGGAGATGACCGACTTGACCTTGCCAACGACGTTTTCGACGGTGAAGCCGAAGTGCTTGAACAGCACCGGCGCCGGGGCCGATTCGCCGAAGGTGTCGATGCCGACCACGGCGCCTTCCAGGCCGACGTACTTGTACCAGAAGTCGGTCACGCCGGCTTCGATCGCGACGCGCGGGATGCCCTTGCCCAGCACTGCCTGCTTGTAGGCGGCGTCCTGGCGCTCGAACACGTCGGTCGACGGCATCGAGACCACGCGCACTGCGATGCCCTGGCCGGCCAGGGCCGCGGCGGCGTTCACGGCCAGCTCGACTTCCGAACCGGTGGCGATCAGCACGGCGCGCGGATGGTCGGCGTCGCGCAGGATGTAGCCGCCTTTGGCGATGTTGGCGACGGTGGCCGCGTCACGCTCCATGTACGGCAGGTTCTGGCGCGAGAAGATCAGGGTCGCCGGGCCGTCCTTGCGCTTGAGCGCTGCGCCCCACGCCACCATCGACTCGGTGGTGTCGCACGGACGCCAGTTGTCCAGGTTCGGGATCAGGCGCAGCGAGGACACGTGCTCGACCGACTGGTGGGTCGGGCCGTCTTCGCCCAGGCCGATCGAGTCGTGGGTGAACACGAACAGCGAACGGATCTTCATCAGCGCGGCCATGCGCAGCGCATTGCGGCTGTAGTCCGAGAAGGTGAGGAAGGTCGCGCCGAACGGGATGTAGCCGCCGTGCAGGGCGATGCCGTTCATCATGGCGGCCATGCCGAATTCGCGCACGCCGTAGTTGATGTGGTTACCCGGGGTGCCCGAGCGCACCGCGACCGATTCCTTCCAGTTGGTCAGGTTCGAGCCGGTCAGGTCGGCACTGCCGCCCAGGAACTCCGGCAGGCTAGGTGCCAGGGCCTGGATCGCGTTCTGGCTGGCCTTGCGGGTGGCGATGGTTTCTTTCTTGTCGATGGTCGAGGCGATGGCGGCGGCCAGGGTCTCTTCGAACTTGCCCGGCAGCTCGCCCTTCATGCGGCGCTCGAATTCGGCGGCCAGTTCCGGGAACTGCGCGCGGTAGCCGTCGAACAGCTTGTTCCATGCGCCTTCCACTTCGGCGCCCTTCTGCTTCTGGTCCCAGGCTTCGTAGACCGGCGCCGGGATGTCGAACGGGATCGCGTCCCACAGCAGGTGCTCGCGCACCGCCGCGACTTCCTTGTCGCCCAGCGCGGCGCCGTGCACCTTGTCGCCGCCCTGCAGGTTCGGCGAACCCTTGCCGATGATGGTCTTGCAGCAGATCAGGGTCGGACGGTCCGAAGTCTTCGCCCTGGCGATGGCGGCATCCACGGCTTCGACGCTGTGGCCGTCCACGTCCGGGATCACGTTCCAGCCGTAGGCTTCGAAACGCTTCGGGGTGTCGTCGGTGAACCAGCCTTCGACCTTGCCGTCGATCGAGATGCCATTGTCGTCATACAGCCAGACCAGCTTGTTCAGGCGCAGGGTGCCGGCCAGCGAGGCCACTTCGTGCGATATGCCTTCCATCAGGCAGCCGTCGCCGACGAAGGCGTAGGTGTAGTGGTCGACGATGTCGAAGCCCGGGCGGTTGAATTCCTTCGCCAGCAGCCATTCGGCGAGCGCCATGCCGACCGAGTTGGCGATGCCCTGGCCCAGCGGGCCGGTGGTGGTTTCCACGCCCGGGGTGATGTGGACTTCCGGGTGGCCCGGGGTCTTCGAGTGCAGCTGGCGGAAGTTGCGCAGGTCGTCCATCGACAGGTCGTAGCCCGACAGGTGCAGCAGCGCATAGTGCAGCATCGAACCGTGGCCGTTCGACAGCAGGAAGCGGTCGCGGTTCATCCAGCCCGGATTGGCCGGGTTGTGGCGATAGTGGCCATCCCACAGCGCAACGGCGATCTCGGCCATGCCCATCGGCATGCCGGGGTGGCCGGAGTTGGCTTTCTGGACGGCGTCCATCGCCAGCGCGCGGATCGCGTTGGCCATCAGGGTGGTGGTTTGCAGAGGTTTCATGGATGTGGTGAGTCTGAGGATTGGAAAGCGTGACGCACAAGCGAGTCTTAACCGGGTATTTTACCAGAGCAGGCGCCCGACGCCTTAAAATGCCGGTCTGCCATTTATCGCCATTGCCATCCATGCCACGTTTTTACTGCCCCCAGCCGCTCCTTCCCGGAGCCATCGTCGACCTGCCGGAAACGGTGGCCCACCACCTGCACGTCGTGCGCCAGCAGGCCGGCGACGAAGTCGTGCTGTTCAACGGCGAGGGCGGGCAGGCCACGGCGCGCCTGCTCGACATCGGCAAGCGGCGGGCCAGCGCGGAAGTCGTGGCCTTCGACGCCGTCGACGTCGAACTGCCCTACTCCATCACGCTGGCCCAGGGCCTGCCCGAGGGCAGTAACAAAATGGACTGGATCGTCGAGAAGGCGGTCGAACTGGGCGTCACGGCGATCCAGCCGCTGGCGGCGGTGCGCTCGGTGGTGAAGCTGTCCGGCGATCGTCTCGACAAACGCCGGGCGCACTGGGAAGGCGTGATCGTGGCGGCGTCCGAGCAGTGCGGCCGCAACCGCCTGGCGCGGCTGGCGCCGCTGCAGGAGTTCGGGCGCTGGATCGCGCAGCCCGACGAGAGCGTGCGCATCCTGCTGTCGCCGCGCGCGACGCAATCGATGGCGGACTGGGCGCGCACCACGGCGCCGCGCGCGGTCACGCTGATGATCGGGCCGGAAGGCGGCTTCAGCGCACAGGAAGAAGAGACGGCGCTGGCGCACGGGGCGCTGGCGCTGTCGATGGGACCGCGGGTGCTGCGTACCGAGACCGCGGGATTGGCGGCGCTGGCGGTGCTGGCGTCGCACTGGGGCGGCATCTAATAGATAGAGGGCGAAAAAAAACCGCAGCCGAGGCTGCGGTTTTCGCATGCGGCGCAAGCACCGCATGGCAGTTCATCAGAACTTGTGGTTGTACTCGACGGTGAAGCGGACCGAACGCGGCGACTGGTAGTAGCGCACTTCGCGGTAGGTCGGGTTGATCACGGTTTCGTCGCCGGTGTCGTACTGCGATTCCTCGGCCAGCGCGGTCTGCGAGTTCAGGGCATTGAACACGTCGACCTTCAGGGCCAGGCCCTTGACCAGGTTCGGTGCGTAGCTCACGTTCAGGTCCAGGCGCTTCTCCCACGGCATGCGGCCCTTCGAGCCACGCGGGCTGGCCTTGCCGCCGCAGTAGTAGTACTCGTAGCCGTAGCCCGGGCCGCCGTACTCGTAGCCCAGTGCCCACGACGGGTCTTCACCCGCGTCGACCGCGTTGTTGGTGCCGTAGCACAGGCGCGGGCGGCCCGACTGGACCAGCAGGTTGCCGCCCACGGTCAGTTCCGGGGTCAGCTGGTAGAAGCCGAATGCCTTCAGCGAGTGCAGGCGGTCGTTCGGCAGCAGGCCGTTGCTACCCACGGCGAATTCCGGGAAGTCCCATGCCGCCGAGGTACCGATGTCGGTCTGGCCGGTATCCGAACGGGTCTGGCCTTCCATGTTGCCCTTGCTGCGCGACAGCGTGTAGTTGATACGGCCATACCAGCCGTTGCGCAGCGGGTGCTCCAGGAAGGTGTCGATTGCGGCGTACTTGCGCTCCGCGCTCGGCTCACCCATGTCGGCAGCGCTGAAGTGCGCCCACTGGCCCTGGCCAGGGATCACATTGCCGGCGGCGTCGTTGGCGTTGATGTACACCGTCATGCCGCGGCCCGGGTTGAAGATCTGGCAACCCAGGGCGCCAGGATTCTCGACACTGATGCCGTTCTTCTGCGCGTAGTCGTACAGCAGGCGCCAGTCGCAGCTGTCGTCGATACCGGCGCCCAGCTTGCGGTAGGTGAAGCGTGCACCGAAGTTCAGGTTCGGGCTCCATGCGCGCTCGAAGCCCAGGGTGAATTCATCCTGGTAGTTCGGCTTCAGGTCGCGGTCGATGACCGAGCGCACGTCCTTCGCCTGGCCGTATTCGCCGTTGGCCGAGTACGGCACGTTGATCGCGGTCAGGCCCAGCGGTGCGCCGGTGGCCGGATCGATGCCGGTATAGGTGAAGTCCTGCTGGGTGTAGGTCGAACGCGAGGCCGCGCGTGCCGCTACCTGGGTCGGCAGCTGCAGGTAGTAGCGGCCGAGGCTACCGTAGACCTTCAGCGAAGCGTCGCCGTTCACGTCCCACGCGGCCGACAGGCGCGGAGCGATCTGGTGCTTCATGTCGATGAACTTCTCGCCGTCGCCGTTGGAGTTGCTGTACGAGTCGTTACGCAGGCCCGCGGTGATCAGCAGGTTCTTGGTGGCTTGCCAGCGGTCTTCGATGTACTGGGCCGACTGCTTGGACGAGGCTGCCGTCACCGACGAGAACACGACCTGGCGGGCATAGTAGCCGTCGACGCCGGAACCGCCGAAGTTGGCGACGATTGCCGGACGGCTGACCGACAGCGGGGTCGGCACGCCGGCCTTGCCGTCGCCGACATAGCGGTAGGTCCAGGAGCTGCCGCCGCTGGTGGCGTAGCCGGCGGTGCTGCTGTTCAGCTTCGACTGGTCGATACCAGCGCGCAGGGTGTGGCTGCCGATCTTGTACTCGATGTCGAGGCGGCCTGCCTTGACGGTGTCGTCGCCCGGATTGCTGCGCGAGCCCGGGAACACGTTGTAGTTGCGGTACAGCGACGACGGGATCGCGCCCCACTGGTTCTGCGGCAGCGTGGTGCCGATGGTCGGCGGCAGGTTGGTGCCGCCGATGGTGTTCGCGCCCAGGGCTTCGTACACGGTGCCACGCTCGGTCTTCATCTCGCCGTACAGCGCGGTGACGGTGAGGTCGTCGTTGATGTTGCCGGTGTAGCGCAGGCTGTTGACCTTGGCGCCCGGGGTGCCCGGGTAGGCCGGATCGGTCGGGCCCAGGTTGTGCGCCAGCGCCGACGTGTACAGCTGGTTGTTCGGCTGGCCGTCCAGTACCGCGGCGGCGTTCGGGTTGTTCGGGTTCAGCGTGTAGCCGTACTTCTGGTAGCGGGTCTTGTAGTCATCGCCGGCGCTGGTGAATTCCAGGCGGTGGTTGTCGGTGATGTTCCAGTCCAGCTTGCCCAGCCAGCGGTTTTCCCACGAGCGGTTCGAGTTCCAGCCCTGCTGGTTGATGGTGGCCGGGTTGGTCACGGTGTACGAAGCGACATACGCGTCGTTGCTGACCGTCTGGTCGGCGGCGACGAACATGAACAGCTTGTCCTTGATGATCGGACCGCCGACATAGGCGCCGTACTGGCGGCTGGTGGTCTGGCGGTTGTCGCGGCGCAGGTCCATCTTGCCGTCGGTTTCCGCATTGTTCACGTCGCCGGTGTTCGGGTAGTAGATGTTCTTGGCCTTGGCGCGCAGGCTGTCCGGGGTCAGGCTGTAGGTCGCGCCGGCTTCCCAGTTGTTGGTGCCGCTCTTCGAGGTGACGTTCAGCACGCCGCCGATCGAACGGCCGAATTCGGCGCCGAAGCCGCCGGTCAGGACCGAAGCCTGCTGGATGGCGCCGAACGGCAGTTCCATCGAGCCTAGCTGGCTCAGCGGGTTGGTGATCGGGAAACCGTTCAGGTAGAAGGAGTTTTCGGAAGCGCCGCCGCCGCCGATCGAGGTGGTGTTACCGAAGGCCGAGTCGCCCTTGGTGGTGCTCGGCGCCAGCAGCACGATCGAGGTCAGGTTCTGCGCGACCGGCAGCTTCGACAGTTCTTTCGCGGTGAAGACCTGGCCGTTGGTCGCGTTCGACACGTCGATGCGGCTGCGGCGGCCGGTCACCTGGACCGTCTGCGTATTCAGGAACGACGCGTCCACGCCCTGGCCCAGCAGCACGTCGACTTCGACGGTGCGCGCGACGGTGCCGTTCTGGAGCAGTTGGACACGGTAGTGGCCGACCGGCAGCGCCGTAACCTGGTAGCGTCCGTTGGCGTCGATGGTCGCGGTACGGCGGTAGCCGGTCTCGGTGTTCTGTAGTGCGATGGTCGCGCCAGGCGCGCCTTCCACACGTCCATTGATCGTGCCGGCGGCATTCGACTGCGCCATCGCCGGCTGGACCACGCCCACGGTCAGCGCCATTCCCCCAAATGCCAGCGCCAAAGCATGGACTAATACGGTTTTCTTCAACATGTGATTCCCTTATTTTCGATTCCAACAGCCTTGTAGACTGTCCTGTTTTAAATCACTTAACCAACCCATCTTGTATTGACAGGTGTATTTATATCCTTCATCATGAGGTGCCCGAGAGACTTTACGAGTCGGAAATAAATTATTGCGATAAAAACACACATATTCTTGGGGTGTCAATTTCGCACATGTATCAATGGCGGCCTGGCGAACCAGGAAGGACCCGCACCAAGATGGCGCAGTTTTCATTGTGTTTTATGCTGCGTCGCAATATGCATACTGCATAGCGGCGTTTAAACGAATAAAGTTTTGCCGGTTTCCCGGCCATATCGCGGGAGTTAGCAAAAATTTCAGCGCATCGCTATTCCGCGTGCTTTAGCTCGCGATGCAACAATTTGGTGCGGGCCACGACCACGCCAGCCTGCGCCTGCCGGTCCCGCCGTAAAAATGTCTTGAATTGTCCAGACGATTTATACCAACGAAATGTTGGAGTGACGCAACAACATCTGCACGAATAAAAAAACCCGCAGGCGAGCCTGCGGGTTTTTGCGTACTGCCGAACCGGGGGTTCGATCAGAACTTGTGGTTGTACTCCACCGAGAAGCGGACCGAACGCGGCGCGGTGTAGCTGATCACCTGGCCGTAGGTCGAGCTGACGTCCGTCGTGCTGCTGATGTTGTAGGTTTCGTCGTACACCTGCACGGTCTGGCGGTTGGTTGCGTTGAACACGTCAACCTTGAATGCCAGGTCCTTCAGCGCTGCCGGACGATAGGCCAGGTTCAGGTCGAGGCGGATATCCCACGGCAGCTTGCCGTAGCTGCCGCGCGGAGCCGGCTTGCCATTGCAGTAGAAGAACACCGAACCATAGTCAGCTTCCGGCGGCACATCCGGGTTCCAGCCGAAGCAGCTGCGCGGACGTCCCGATGCTGCCAGGAAGTTGCCGCCCACGGTGATTTCCGGGGTCACGTCGTAGAAGCCGAAGGCCTTGATCTGGTGGGTACGGTCGTTCGGCAGCAGGCCGTACGAGTTCACCATCAGCTCCGGATTATCCCAGGTCGAGGTGGCGGCGACGTCGGTCTGCGCATTGTCCGACTTGGTCTGGCCTTCGGTGTTGCCCTTGCTGCGCGACCAGGTGTAGTTCAAGCGGCCGTACCAGCCGTTGCGGTACGGGTGCTCGGCGAACAGGTCGATCGCAGCATAGGTGCGCTTCGGCTTGTCGAAACCCATTTCCTTGGCGGTGAACGTCACCTTGGTGTAGTTCGAACGCGTACCGGCATAGTCGACCAGGAAGGTCGCATCCTTGCCCGGGTTGAAGGTGGCGCAACCGAAGCCATCCCAATTGTCGGTGTTGATGTTATGCGAGGCGGCATACGCATCGAACAGGCGCGGATCGCAGTAGTCGTCGATGGTCTCCTTCAGCGTGCGGTAGGTGACGCGGGCGCCGACGGTCAGGTCCGGCGTCCAGGCCTTCTCCAGGCCCAGGGTGGCTTCGTCCTGGTAGGTAGCCTTGATATCACGCGCGGTGACGACGTTCGGATCCTTCGCCTGGCCCAGTTCGTTGTTCACCGAGTACACGCCCGAGATCGGGTTCAGGCCGGTCGGCTGGCCGTACTGGTCGGTGCCGGTATAGGTGAAGGCCTGGCGGGTCAGGGTCGAACGGCTGGCGCCGCGCACTGCCAGGTGGGTCGGGATCTGCAGCGCGTAGCGGCCTGCGGTACCGTAGACCTTCAGCGACGAATCGCCATTCACGTCCCAGCTCGCAGCAAAGCGCGGCGAGATCAGGCTCTTGACTTCCAGGAAGGTCTGGCCGTCACCGTTGATGTTCTTGAAGCCTTCGTTACGCAGGCCCAGGGTCAGCAGCAGGTTCTTGGTGGCCTGCCAGCGGTCTTCGATGTACTGCGCATCCTGCTTCGAACCGGCATCGGTCACCGAGTCGAACAGGCGCTTGCTCACGTAGTAGCCCTGGGTACCCAGGCCGCCGCCGCTGGCGGTGGACGCCTTGGTCGGGCCAAAGGACAGCAGCGCGTTCGGGTTGGCGGTCTTGGCGTACACCCAGATACCGCCGCCGCCGTAGGTCTGGCCGATCTTGCTCGATTCCAGCTCGTTGTTGTCCAGGCCGGCACGGATGGTGTGATCGCCCAGCTTGTATTCCAGGTCCAGACGCTTGGACTTGATCTTGCTCTGCGATTCAGCATTGTCCACGCTGCCCGACAGCACCTGCGGACTGAAGTAGTTCAACCCCGGCGCCTGAACGTTGCTTGCGGCCTGCACCTGGAAGATGTTTGCCGGGACGCTGCCGACCTGGTCATAGCTCGACGATACCGGCATGCGGCTCTCGCCGGCCAGCGCGGTCAGGGTCAGGTTGTCGGTCAGGTTGCCGGTGTAGCGGAAGATCGAGACTTCGGCGCCGACGGACGGCGAGAAGTTCTCGTTGTTCTTGTAGTGCTGCGACGCGGTCTGCGGGCCGACGACTCCCGGGCTGTTGGCGGTCGGATAGGTATAGCCGAACAGCTGGCGGTTTTCGCGGCCGACGTCGCCGATGAAGGTCGCTTCGAGGCGGTGGCTGTCGGTGATGTTCCAGTCGAACTTGCCGACGTAGCGGTCGGTCTTGTCCTGGGTCTTCTCGTAGCCGGTCGCGGCCAGCGAGGAGGAGGTACGGATGCCGTTCACGCGCTCCTGGTTGGCGCGACGCTGCTCGAGGGCGACGAAGGCGAACAGGGTGTCCTTGATGATCGGGCCACCCAGGGTTGCCGAGTACAGGTATTCGTTACGCTGGATATTGTCGCGCTGCAGGTACAGGGTCCCGTCGGTCTTCGCGTTACGTTCGGCGCCCGTATTCGCGTAATAGCGGTTCTTCGGGGTCGCGCGCAGGCTGTCTGGCGTGAACTGGGCGCTCGCGCTGACTTCCCAGTTATTGGTACCGCTCTTGGTGGTGATGTTGACCACGCCACCCACGGAACGGCCGAATTCGGCGCCGAAACCGCCGGTCAGCACCTGGGCCTGGGAGATGGCGCCGAACGGCAGTTCGGAAGCGCCCAGCTGGGTCACAGGGTTGGTAACCGGGAAACCGTTGATGTAGTACGCGTTTTCGGACGGCGCACCGCCGCCGAACGAAGCACCGCCCGTGTAGCGCGGGTCGGCGCGGGTGGTATTCGGTGCCAGCTGGATGATCGCCGCGACGTTCTGCGTGGTCGGCAGCTTGGCAAGCTCCTTGGCGGTGAAGACGGCGCCGTTGTTGGTATTCGACACGTCGATACGGTTACGGCGGCCGCTCACCTGCACGGTCTGGACGGCGCCCGACGTGAACGATGCGTCGACACCCTGACCGACCAGGACATCCACTTCCATGGTATTGGCAACGGCACCGTTACGCACCAGCTCGACACGATAGTGGCCCGGCGGCATTGCGGTAGCGAAGTAACGGCCGCTGGGTTCCGGCGTCACCGAGCGGCGATAGCCGGTCTCGGTATTGATCAGGTTGAGCGTGACGCCAGCCGGCGAGGCGACGCTGCCGACAATGTTACCGGCGGCGTTCGACTGGGCCATCGCTGGCTCCATCACGCCAACGGTCAACGCCGCACCGGCAAATGCCAGCGTCAATGCGTGTACTAAAACGGTTTTCTTGAGCATGTGATTTCCTATTTTGGTATTTCAGCCGTTCTCTCTACGGCCAGGTAACTGCTTGCTGAATCACTTCTGTTGCCAGAACCACTGACTCCCAACCTCTTTTCAAGTAGGCGAAGTCCTATCCTGTTTCATTAAGGATATGTATTCACATAAAAACATAGCGATTCTGCAAGTGTCAATTGGCAATCACCCAATGCGCATAGCCCAAATGCAACGGAAATCGGGTGCACCATGTTGGGGCAGGCAAATATGCACAATTGTGTAGCGCAGCAATACGAATGTTTCACAAGACTGGAAAGAATCTTCCGTTTGAAAAACGTGAGTAAAATCAAGTAAATATATATACATACATGTAAAGATCACCCGTATTGCATGTATTGCACTGCATCATATGTATATGCAAGCGTACAAGGATCGTGAAAAACGCCCACTTATGGTGCATAGAAACTATTTGTCCTGAATTTGTCAGATGTTGGATAAGTGCAACGTTCCGGACACCCATGCAACGTTGCGGACACCCGTGCGCCACAGCGACGCCCCTCGCATGGCGGACAGTACGGACACCGGACACCCGAGGCCGGACATTTCCCCGGCAAGCGCAGGGCGGCTTACAATAGAGGGTTGAACCTCTGACGCGTTTGCCAGCGAAGCCCCTACCCATGCTAAGAATTGCCGAATTAAAACTTCCCCTCGACCATCCTGAACCGGCGTTGCGCCAGGCCGTGCTCACCCGCCTCGGGATCGGGGAAGACGAGCTGATCGACTTCACCGTGTTCAAGCGCAGCTACGACGCGCGCAAGCGCAGCGCCATCGTGCTGATCTACGCACTGGACGTGCAGGTGAAGGACGAGGCGCAGGTATTGCAACGACTGCAGCACGACCGCCAGGTCATGCCCTCCCCCGACACCGGCTACAAGTTCGTGACGAGCGCCAAACCGGCGCCCGGTACTCCGCGCCCGGTGGTGGTCGGCATGGGGCCGTGCGGCCTGTTCGTCGCCCTGATCCTGGCCCAGATGGGCCTGAATCCACTGGTGCTGGAACGCGGCAAGGTCGTGCGCGAGCGGACCGTCGACACCTTCGGCTTCTGGCGCAAGCGCAAGCTCAACACCGAGTCGAACGTCCAGTTCGGCGAAGGCGGCGCCGGCACCTTCTCGGACGGCAAGCTGTACAGCCAGGTCAAGGATCCGAAGCACTACGGCCGCAAGGTCCTGTCCGAGTTCGTGAAGTCGGGCGCGCCGGAAGAGATCCTGTACGTCAGCAAGCCGCACATCGGCACCTTCCGCCTGGTGAAGATGGTCGAGCAGATGCGCGCCGAGATCCTGTCGCTGGGCGGCGAAATCCGCTTCGAGACCCGGGTCGAAGACGTGCTGGTGGAAGGCGAAGGCAACGCCCGCCAGGTGGTCGGCGTGCGCCTGGCCTCGGGCGAAGAGATCCCCACCCGCCACCTGGTGATGGCGATCGGCCACAGCGCGCGCGATACCTTCCAGATGCTGTACGACCGCGGCGTGTACATCGAAGCGAAGCCGTTCTCGATCGGCTTCCGGGTCGAGCACCCGCAGTCGCTGATCGATGCCTGCCGCTTCGGCCCGAACGCCGGCAACAAGATCCTCGGCGCGGCCGACTACAAGATCGTGCACCACGCCTCGAACGGCCGCAGCGTGTACAGCTTCTGCATGTGCCCGGGCGGCACCGTGGTCGCCGCTTCGAGCGAGGAAGGCCGCGTGGTCACCAACGGCATGAGCCAGTATTCGCGCGCCGAGCGCAACGCCAACAGCGCGATCGTGGTCGGCATCACGCCGGAAGACTACCCGGGCCACCCGCTGGCCGGCATCGCCTTCCAGCGCGAACTGGAGTCGCGCGCCTTCGTCCTCGGCGGCAGCAACTACGACGCGCCGGGCCAGCTGATGGGCGATTTCGTGCGCGGCGTGGCGTCGACCGAGTTCGGTTCCGTAATCCCGTCCTTCAAGCCGGCCGTGCACCTGACCGACCTCGCCACCGCCCTGCCCGACTACGCCACCGTCGCCCTGCGCGAAGCCTTCGTCGCCTTCGACAAGCAGATCAAGGGCTACTATAAAGAGGACGCGGTGCTGACCGGCGTCGAGACCCGGACCTCGTCGCCGATCCGCATCAAGCGCCACGACGACAGCCTGCAAAGCCTGAACACGCGCGGCCTGTATCCGGCCGGCGAAGGCGCCGGCTACGCGGGCGGCATCATGTCGGCGGCGATCGACGGCATCAGGATCGCCGAAGCCGTGGCACTGTCGCTGGTCGCCTGAGCGTGACGGCCCAGGCCAAGGGCGGCGCCGCGGTCCCGGCCGGCCACGGCGCCGTGGTCCCGGCGCTGGCGATTGCCGCCGCCATGGTGTCGCAGTACGCCGGCGCGGCCTTCGCCAAGCACCTGTTCCCGCTGGTCGGGGCCGAGGGCGTGGTCGCGCTGCGCGTGGGCCTGTCGGCCCTGCTGCTGGCGGCGTTCACCCGGCCCTGGCGCGCCCTGCCCTCGCGCGCCGACCTCCCCAATCTCCTCCTCTACGGCCTGACGCTCGGCTGCATGAACCTGCTGATCTACCGCGCGTTCTCGCGCATCCCGATCGGCATCGCGGTTTCGATCGAGGTGATGGGTCCGCTCGCGGTGGTGCTGCTGTCCTCGCGCCGCGCGCGCGACTTCCTGTGGGTGGCCTGCGCGGCCTTCGGCCTGTGGCTGCTGCTGCCGCTGCGCGGGTCGACTTCCGCGCTGGACCCGGCCGGCATCGCCTACGCGGCCGGCGCCGCGTTCTGCTGGGCCCTGTACATCGTGTTCGGCAAGCGCGCCTCGCAATCACAGGGCTCCGGCACCGTCGCGTGGGGCATGCTGGCGGCCAGCGCCTTCATCGTGCCGGTCGGGGCGGCGAGCGCGGGCGCCGCCCTGCTCTCGCCGTTCGTGTTAATGGCGGGCTTCGCGGTCGCCGTGCTGTCCTCGGCCGCGCCGTACACGCTGGAGATGATCGCGCTGCGCAGGCTGCCGCGGCGGGTGTTCGGCATCCTGGTCAGCTCGTCGCCGGCAGTGGCGGCATTGGCCGGCTTCGTGGTGCTCGGCGAGAGGCTCGCCGCCATGCAGTGGCTGGGCATCGCGCTGGTGATCCTCGCCTGCGGCGCCACCGCCGCCAGCGCCGGGCAACACTGAACAGCGGTCCGGCGCGCCGGATGGTTCAAATGTTGCCCTTTACAAAAATCCTCAAGACCACAAATATTTTCGACAAGAACTTGTGTCTTATTTAGGCATCACTACGCCTGCATTAAGCATCGCTACGCCCGAATTCGCTTGGTTTGCGAATTTCTATACGTGTATCTTAGCCCTGTATAAATGTTACAAAAAAGGTATTTTTCGATAACCTACTCTTTAGGATTGAAATGCTTACCGAAAAACTCATGGCAAGAACGCTGCGTGTAGTGTTCTCGGGTACCGCCATTGCAGCCGGCATCGGCTTGACGAGCCAGGCCTTCGCCCAGGCGCAAACCCAGACCCAGGAAGCCCAGCAGGCCCCGATCGCACGTGTCGAGATCACCGGCTCGGCAATCAAGCGCATCAACGGCGAAACCGCGGTGCCTGTCACCGTGATCCGCGCCGAGGATCTGAAGCGCGAAGGCATCACCACCATCGAACAGGTGATGTCGACCCTTTCCGTCTCCCAGGCCCAGACCACCTCCAGCCAGTCGGTCGGCGCGAGCACCGGCGGCGCCTCGTTCGCCAACCTGCGCGGCATCGGCGCCAACAAGACCCTGGTGCTGCTGAACGGCCGCCGCCTGGCGAACAACGCCTATGACAGCTCGGCGCCGGACCTGAACATGATCCCGTTCTCCGCGCTCGAGCGCGTCGAGGTGCTGCGCGACGGCGCATCCGCGCTGTACGGCTCGGACGCGGTGGGCGGCGTGATCAACTTCATCACCAAGAAGAACTTCCAGGGCGGCGTCATCACGGCCGGCCTGGACAAGCCGCAGCACGCGGGCGGTCGCGGCTACAATGCCAACGTGGCCTACGGCTTCGGCGACCTGGATACGAACGGCTGGAACGTCTCGGTCGTGATCGACCACCAGGAACAGAACCACATCGGCGGTACCGAGCGTCCGTTCAACACCCGCTTCGCCGGCGGCCTGTCGGCCTCGACCTTCCCGGCCAACTACTTCCAGGGCGGCGACAGCTTCAACCCGGCCGCTCCGGACTGCAAAAGCGGCGTGGCCCTGATCCCGAACGGCGCCGGCGCCTGCACCATGACGACCTCGTCGTTCGTCGACTATATCCCGCGCAGCACCCGCGACTCCGGCCTGATCCGCGGCACCCTCAAGCTGCCGGGCGATCATGAACTGGGCGTCGAGTACCTGACCAGCGAGAGCGTGGTCGCGACCCAGATCGCGCCGGTGCCGTACGGCGGCCTGTACATGAATCGCCTGACCCCGGGCGGCGCGCCGAACCCGTTCTACCCGAACAACCCGGCGCTGGACCCGACCTACACCGAGGACTTCATGCCGGACGGCGTGCTGCCGGGCTTCATCCACGTACGCTGGCGCGACATGCCGAACGGCGTCCGCCAGGACAAGAACACCAACAACCAGCAGCGCCTGGTGGTGTCCCTGCAGGGCAAGGTCGCCGGCTGGGACTACAACACCGCCGCCACCTGGAACGAGAACCGCGTGAAGGAACGCCTGATCGGCTACAGCAATGGCGACCTCATCACCCAGGGCGTGCTGGACGGCGTCATCAACCCGTTCGGCGACCAGACGGCCGCCGGCACCGCGCTGCTGAACTCGGCCGGCCTGGAAGGCGAAGTCATGCACGCGCGCGGCCAGTCGACCGGACTCGACTTCCACGCCAGCCGCGAATTCGGCGATTGGCTGGGCGCCGGCCGCAGCGTCGGCCTGGCGCTGGGCGCGCAAGCGGGCTACGACAAGTTCACGCAAGCCGCCAACCCGGAATTCGCGCAGAAGGTCATCGCCTCGACCGGTATCGACCCGGCCACCTTCAACTCCGGCACCCGCCATACCTACGCGGCGTACGGCGAGCTGAACGTCCCGCTCACCAAGGCCCTCGACGTGACGATTTCGGCCCGCTACGACAAGTACAGCGACTTCGGCACCAGCACCAACCCGAAGGCATCGTTCCGCTTCCAGCCGACGGAAAGCGTGCTGCTGCGCGGCTCCTACTCGACCGGTTTCCGCGCGCCGTCGCTGTATGAGATCCACTCCGCCCAGACCATCACCAACACCGGCGGCAACTACGACGACCCGATCAACTGCCCGGGCGGCACCGCGCTGCCCGGCAAGTCGCCGTCGGCCGTGTGCAACCAGCAGTTCCAGGCCCTGCTCGGCGGTAACCCCAACCTGCAGCCGGAGAAATCGAAGAACGCCACGATCGGCGTGATCCTCGAGCCGATGAAGGACCTGAGCCTCGGCATCGACCTGTGGGCGATCACCCTGAGGAACACGATCGGCAACCTGAGCCAGGACTTCATCTTCGAAAACCCGGCGAAGTATGCGCCCCTGTACCACCGCAACGCCGCCGGCGACCTGTCGGTGGACGGCTCGCAGTGCCCGAACCCAGTCACCTGCGGCTACATCGACGACCGTACCCAGAACCTGGGCGGCACCATCACCAATGGCGTCGACCTGTCGCTGAACTACCGCCTGCGCGCAGGCGGCATCGGCAACTTCACGCTGACCTCGAACGCGACCTGGATCCACAAGTACCAGTTCCAGAACGAAGCCGGCGGCGAGTGGAACCAGAACATCGGCATCTTCTCGCCCTCGGGTACCGGGCCGGTATTCCGCTGGCAGAGTACGACCAACCTGGTGTGGAACAAGGATCGCCTGTCGGCCGGCCTGACCGCGCACTACAAGACCGGTTACATCGACCAGGTCAACGACTCGGTCGACACCCAGCCGGCGGGCTACCGCGTGCCGTCGTACACCACGTTCGACCTTTACGCGGCATACGCACCGCGCAAGGGCCTGGGCCTGACCCTCGGCGTGCGCAACCTGTTCGACCGCGACCCGCCGCTGTCCTTCCAGGACAACCTGTTCCAGGCCGGCTACGATCCGCGTTACTACGATCCGACCGGCCGCACCTACTACGCCCGCGTCAACTACACCTTCTAAGTACGGCCTCGCAGGCCGCATCTTCCGGAACCCATGCCAGTCAGTTCGCTGACTGGCATTTTTTTGACCCTCCCGGGTGATAGACTGGAACGATGTCCAAACGCCAGGAAAGCCCCCGAATGCGCCTCTTCGCCGCCTGCCTCGCCGCCGCCATCTGCACGTCCGCCTCCGCAGCCGAATACACCCTGCCCGCCACGCCCCAGACGGTGGCCTGGGGCTACTACTCGGGCCAGTCCAAACCCGTATTGACCGTCCACTCGGGCGACACGGTGCGCATGCAGGCCCTGTCGACCTGCGGTTCGCCCGAGCGCATGCTTGCCAACGGCGTGAAGGCGGAGCAGATCCCGCCCTACACCGCGGCGATCTACAGGGAAGTCACGGAAAAAGGTCCCGGCGGGCATATCCTGACCGGCCCGGTGGCGATCGCGGAGGCCGAGCCGGGCGACGTGCTCGAAGTGCAGATCCTGAAGGTGGACCTGGACGCGGATTTCGCCTGCAACGTGTTCGGGGTCGGTTCCGGCTTCCTGCCGACCGAGTATCCCTACGGCCGCTACAAGGTGGTTCCGCTGGACCGCCAGAAGATGATCGGCCATTTCGCGCCGGGCATCGAGATTCCGCTGCGCCCCTTCTTCGGCAGCATGGGCGTGGCGCCGGCCGGCGGCAAGATCGATACCGCGCCGCCCTTCGTCCATGCCGGCAACCTGGACAACAAGGAGCTGGTGGCCGGCACCACGCTATACATCCCGGTCGCTGCGAAGGGCGCCCTGTTCCAGGCCGGCGACGGCCACGCGGCCCAGGGCAACGGCGAGGTCGACATCACCGCGCTGGAGACGTATCTGTCCGGTACCTTCCGCTTCGTGGTGCACAAGAACCGCCGCCTGCTCTGGCCGCGCGCCGAAACGCCCACCCACTACATCTCGATGGGCTTCTCGAAGGACCTGAAGGAAGCGACCACCTTGGCGCTGCGCGACATGATCGCGTTCCTGATGGAAGAGAAAAAGCTGTCGCGCGACGATGCCTACATGCTGTCCAGCGTGGCGGTGGACATGGAGATCACCCAGCTCGTGGACGGCAACGTCGGCGTGCACGCGATGCTGCCGAAGAAGATCTTCAGCGCCAAGCGCTGAGCTGCCTGGCACGGGCGAAAAAAAACCCGCCGCATCTGCATGCGGCGGGTTTTGTCGTTTACACGGCTACCAGAATCAGAACTGGTAGGTCGCGCTCACGTAGCCGGTCTGGCCGTGCGGATCGTACCAGGTCGGATCGTAGCCCGTCTGGAAGTAGGAACCGCCGGTGATGACTTCGGTCGGCTTGCGGTTGAACAGGTTCTTGACGCCTGCGGTCAGGGTCAGGTTCTTGATGCCGCTGTAGGTGCCCTGCAGGTCCCAGGTCGAGAAGGCGCCGACGTGCTGGGCGACCGGCTCTTCCGCATCCGCGCGGTAGGCATCCCAGTAGCCCGACTGGAAGTTATTGGTCAGCGACAGGCCGACTTTCTTGTACTTCCAGTCCAGGGTCAGCTGGTCGCGCCAACGGAAGATGATGCCGCCGTTGGAGACCGCGCTCAGCACGTTGCCGTCCTTGTCGATGGTCGCGGCGACGCTGCGCTGCACCGTGCCGTCCGCCAGGGTCAGGTCGTACTTCGAGGTGTAGGTACCGTTCAGGCGCAGGTTGAAGTTGCCGTAGGTCGGGCTCTTCAGCAGGGCCCAGCGCACGTCCACGTCCACGCCTTCGGTCTTCACGCTGCCGGCGTTGATGTTGGTGCCGACGATGTTGGTGATGTTGCCCGCCGGATCACGGGTCACAAGGCCGACGTAGGCCGGGTTGCCGGCTGCTGCCTGGCCCAGCGTGAACGACGGCGACAGCGTGGTCACCAGGTTGTTGACGTTGATCTTCCACCAGTCGACGGCGATCGACAGGCCCTTGACCGGATCGGCCACGAAGCCCAGCGACGACTGTTCCGACTTCTCCGGCTGCAGCTTCGGATTGCCGCCGTAGGTCTGGTTGAACTGGCCGAACTGGCCGGTGACCGGGTCGGTCAGGTTGGCGCTGGTGCCGATGGTCTGCTGGTTCATCAGCTCAGGCAGCGACGGCTCGCGGAAGCCCTTGCCGTAGGAACCGCGCAGCAGCAGCTGCGAGACCGGCTGCCAGCGCAGGCTGACCTTCGGGTTGGTGGCGCTGGCGTTCGGGTAGCGGTCGTGACGGACGGCCAGGTCGGCTTCCAGGTTCTTGACGATCGGGACGATCGTTTCGGCGAACACCGCCGACGAATTGCGCGAAGCCGACAGCGGCAGCTGGGCCCCGCCGTAGCCCGACACGTCGCCGCTCTGGTAAGCCGCGCTCGGATTGACCGACAGGTTCTCGTCGCTCATCGAGGCGCCGACGGCGAACTTCATCATGCCGGCCGGCAGCTGGTACAAGTCGCCCGAGATGCGTGCGTTGATGGCGTCGTTGCGCAGCACCGCGTTCATCACCGGACCGACGTAGTTGGTCGCGTAGATCTGGCGTGCCAGGTCGGCCGACTGGTACTGGGCCAGCGGGTTGAAAGCGTCGTTGTTGCTCAGCAGCTTGACCAGCGCGGTCTGGGTCTGGTAGCCCTGGAGCGCGCGCTCGGTGACGTCGCTCGAGTTGTGGGTATAGGCGACGTCGTAGTCATAGCCCTTGACGGTGCCGCGGAAGCCCAGCGCCAGGTGCGATGCGATCGCGGTGTCGCGGGCGATGCGGTCGCCGCCGTCGAAGGCGCGGTAGCTGACGGTCAGCGGCTGGCCGTTGACGCCGGCCTTGGTGGCGAGGGCGGTCGGGTAGTACGGGCTGTTCGGCGAGACGACGATTGCCGGGTACAGGTTCGCTGCTTCGAAGGCCGGATCGGTCGACAGGAAGGAGGCGCTGTACGGCGAGGGTTGCGCGCGCTGCGTGGTCTCGTTGCGCGACACGAAGCCTTCCATGAAGAGCTCGGCGCTGTCGTTCAGCTTGAAGCGGAAGCTGCCGCCCAAGTTGGCGCGCTTGGCTTCCGGCACCAGGTTCACGTACGGCGAGCTGTCGAAGCGGCAGGTGCCGAGGTTGGCATCGTAGGCGCTGCCGTTGGCGGTGCAGTTGTCCGGCGACAGCGCATTGCCGATGCCCGAGCCGATCGAATTCAGCTTGTTCGGGATCACGCCCATGGCGTTGGGCGTGGTGACCGGGTCGAAGGTGCTGTAGTTGCCGCTCGGGGTGGCGCTGGCGTCGCGCAGGCCGTTGTTGTTCCAGGCGTTGTTCGCATAGCTGCGCTGGCGGCCGAAGATGGCCTTGTCCTTGCTCACATCGGCCGACAGGGTGATGTTGTAGCGGTCTTCGTCGAAATCGCCCCAGCCGGCCAGGAGGCTGGCCTTGTGGGTCTGGCCGCCGCCGTAACGGCTGACGCTGGTGTAGCCGGTGGCTTCCACGCCCTGGTAGTTCTGGCGGGTGATGAAGTTGATGACGCCGCCGATCGCGTCGGAGCCGTACACGCCGGAGGCGCCGTCCTTCAGCACTTCCACGTGGTCGATCGAGGCCAGCGGGATCGAGTTGACGTCGACGGCGGTGCCGTCGGTGGCGTAGTTGCCGAGGCGGCGGCCGTTGACCAGCACCAGGGTCTTGCTCGAACCGAGGCCGCGCAGGCTGGCGCTGGACATGCCATAGGTCGACAGGCCCGCGCCTTCGGCCTGGTTGGTCGCGCCGGCCATGGCGTTCGCGGTCAGGGTGGTCAGCAGTTCGGCGGTGTTGGTGGCGCCGCTGCGCTTGATGTCCGCGGCGCTGACCATCTGCACCGGCAGCGAGCCTTCGACGTCGGCGCGCTTGATCGACGAACCGGTCACTTCGACGCGGGCGATCGGTTTGGCCGTTTCCTGCGCCAGCGCGTGGCCGGCGATGCCCACGCCAATGGCGCCGGCAAACATGACGCGCACTGCGCGCGACAGGGTTTTTTCTTTGAACATGGATGATTCCCGAACGATGATGAGATGTCGCTGGCTTGGGAAGATCGAGGTCGCCCAAGTCGGCGGACAGAATAATGATCGCCACCTTGCCCCTTGGTCAATATGTCCGACGAGAAAACTACATTTGTACAACATAACATTTCGTAACAAATGTAATGTTGCTGAACAACGTTCGTTTTGATCAATTTGCTGCATAGCAACAAAAAAAGGCGCCAAGAGGCGCCTTTCCGATTTTCTTCACATTTTCATCACATTTCCATCACGCTTTCATCACGCTACAGCCACCCTGCCTTGCGGAAGCGCCGATACAAATAGACACATACTGTCATCATCGCCGCCAGGGCCATCGGATAGCCCCACTTCCATTCCAGCTCCGGCATGTACTTGAAATTCATGCCCCACACGCCGGCAAAGGCGGTGAACACGGCGAAGATGGCGGCCCAGGCGGCCAGGCGCTTGTTCACTTCGCTCTCGTCGATCGAGACCATCGACAGGTTGACCTGGATCGCGGTGGCGATCGTGTCGCGGATGGTGTCGAGGCGGCCGGCGATGCGGATCAGGTGGTCCTGCACGTCGCGGAAGTAATCCTGGACCCCGGTCGCGAGCGCCGGCGCGCGCCCGCCCAGCAGCGACCCGACGGCATCCAGCAGCGGGATCACGGCATGGCGCAGTTCCAGGCCCTTGCGCTTGAGCTGGTACAGGCGTTCGACGTTCTGGCGCTGGGCGCCGTGGGTGAAGATGCGGTCCTCGATGGTTTCCAGCTCGGACTCGAGCATGTCGACGATCGGGAAATACCGGTCCACCACGGCGTCCATCAGCGCGTACATCACGAAGGACGAGCCCATGCGCAGCAGGTGCGGCTCGCGCTCGGCGCGGGCGCGCACGCCGAGGAAGCCCTTGGCGGCGTCGCGCCGCACCGACAGCACGTAGTTGGGGCCGGCGAAGATGGCGAGTTCTCCGGTGGCCAGGGCGTCGCCCTCGAGGTCGACCGTGTGCACGACGGTGAACAGGCAGTCGCCGTATTCTTCGATCTTGGGCCGCTGGTGGCCACGCGCGGCATCCTCGACCGCCAGTTCGTGCAGGTTGAACTCTTCCTGCATCTGGCGCATCTCGGCATCGGTGGCATCGCGCAGCGCGACCCAGACGAAGCAGCCGGGACGTTCGAGATAGTCGCTGATGTCCTCGACGGGGATGTCGGAGAGTTTTTTACCTTCCTGGTAGGCGACGCAGTTGATCAGCATGGAACATCATCAAAGCAGCGCATGTTGCGCGGATGACAGAGCTTACACCATGAACCAGTGTTCCCACACTCTTCTACCACGTCGTCCCCGCGCTCTTCTACCACGTCGTCCCCGCGCTCTTCTACCACGTCGTCCCCGCGCAGGCGGGGATCCAAGTTTGCCGGCGCCAACGTAGCTCAAGCAGGACTTGGGTCCCCGCCTGCGCGGGGACGACAGTATTTCTTATTCGTCTTTCGCCCCGTCGATCCCCAACTCCGCAATCTTGCGCGTGATGGTGTTCCGCCCGATCCCGAGCCGGATCGCCGCATCGTTCTTGCGTCCGTGCGTGTGCTTGAGCGCGGTGCGGATCAGGGCCGTTTCGAACTGCTTGCCCAGCACGTCCATCACCTCGACCTGGCCGTCGGACAGCATGCGCGCGGCCTGCAGTTCGAGCAGGCCGATCCAGCCGTCGGTGCCGGTGGGCGCCGCCATCGACGGCAGGACGCTGCCGCCATCCGCGCCGCCGTGCAGCGGACCGGCGGTCGGCGCCGGCATCGCCACCGCAGCCGCCGGTACGGCCACCGAGGCCGCGCTGGCCGGCTGGGCCTGGGTCAGGTCGCGCGGCAGGTCCTTGACCTCGACGGTCTGGCCGGGCGCCATCACGGTGATCCAGTTGCACAGGTTTTCCAGCTGGCGCACATTGCCCGGCAAGTCGAGGGCCGACAGGAAGCGCTGCGCCTCCTCGCTCAGGCGCTTGGGCTCGACGCCCAACTGGCGTGCGCTCTGCACCAGGAAATGGCGCACCAGGATGGGGATGTCGTCGCGCCGCTCGCGCAGGCTGGGCAGGCGCAGCCGGATCACGTTCAGGCGGTGGTACAGGTCTTCGCGGAACAGGCCGTCGCGCACGCGCTGTTCCAGGTTCTGGTGGGTGGCGGCGATCACGCGCACGTTGGCCTTGACCGGCTGGTGGCCGCCGACGCGGTAGAAGTGGCCGTCGGAGAGCACGCGCAGCAGTCGGGTTTGCAAGTCAAATGGCATGTCCCCGATTTCATCCAGGAACAGGGTGCCGTTCTCGGCCTGCTCGAAGCGGCCGCGCCGCATGGCCTGGGCGCCGGTGAAGGCGCCGCGTTCGTGGCCGAACAGTTCGGATTCCAGCAGGTCCTTCGGGATCGCCGCCGTGTTCAGGGCAATGAAGGGCTGGGAAGCGCGCGGGCTGTGCTTGTGCAGGGCGCGCGCGACCAGTTCCTTGCCGGTGCCGCTTTCCCCGGTGATCAGCACCGTCACGTTCGACTGCGACAGGCGGCCGATGGCGCGGAACACTTCCTGCATCGCCGGCGCCTGGCCGAGGATCTCGGGGGTCTCGGTGGGTGCGATCTCGACGCTGGCCTCGCGCAGGCTCTCTTCCAGCGCACGCCGGATCAGCGCCACCGCCTTGTCGATGTCGAACGGCTTGGCCAGGTATTCGAAGGCGCCGCCCTGGAACGAGGCGACCGCCGAGTCGAGGTCGGAGAAGGCGGTAATCACGATCACCGGCAGGCCGGGATGCTTTTCCTTGACGGCGGCCAGCAGGTCGAGCCCGGATTCGCCCGGCATGCGGATGTCCGAGACCAGCACCTGCGGGGTCTCCTGCTCGAATGCGGCCAGCGCCTCGCGTCCACTGGCAAAACTCCGGGTTGCGAGGTTCTCGCGCGCCAGGGCCTTTTCCAGCACCCAGCGGATCGATGCATCGTCGTCGACAATCCAGATTGGTTTCATTGGTTCAGTGCTTCCCCGCATAGATACATCCATCATTAGACCGCGGCCGCACCGTCCCGGTGCTTATGGCAGCGGGATCAGGATGCGGAAATCCGTCAGTCCAGGCCGGCTTTCGCACTCGACCAGCCCCAGGTGCTGCTGCACGAAGGTCTGCGCCAGCGTCAGCCCGAGGCCGCTGCCGCCTTCCCGCCCGGAGACGAGCGGATAGAAGATGCGGTCGCGGATCTCAGGGGCGATGCCCGGTCCATTGTCGATGATATGCAAGTCTAATGCCAGCCCGTAACGAACCTTGGCCAGGGTGACCTGGCGCGCCACGCGGGTGCGCAGGACGATCTCGGCGTCGCCCGCGGCGATCCGCTCGCGCAGGGCCTGGGCGGCATTGTGGACGATGTTCAGCACGGCCTGGATCAGTTGCTCCTTGTCGCCGCGGAACTCGGGGATCGAGGCATCGTAGTCGCGCCGGATCGCGAGGCCGGACGGGAACTCGGCCAGCACCAGGCTGCGCACGCGCTCGCAGACTTCGTGGATGTTGACGTCGCCGACGATGTGCGGGCGGCGGTGCGGGGCCAGCAGGCGGTCGACCAGGGTCTGCAGCCGGTCGGCTTCCTTGATGATCACCTGGGTGTACTCGCGCAGGGATGCCTCCGGCAGCTCGAGCTCGAGCAGCTGGGCCGCGCCGCGGATGCCGCCCAGCGGGTTCTTGATCTCGTGCGCCAGGTTGCGGATCAGCTCCTTGTTGGCCTGGCTCTGGTCGAGGATGCGCTCCTCGCGGTCGAGCTTGAGCTGCTGCACGTTCTCGCGCAGCTCGACCGCTACCTCGCCCTCCCCGGCCGCGCTGACGATGCTGTGCACGTGCAGCGGCTCGCGCCCGCTGCGCTGCAGGGTCAGGTCCTGGCGCAGGTCGGCATACTTGTGCGCCAGCGCCTGCCGGCACAGGGCATCGAGTTCCTGGCCGTTGAGGAACAGCCCGGCCAGCTTCTGGCGCGACAGCGACTTCACCGAGACTTCGAGCAGGTGCTCGGCGGCCGGATTCGCGTAGCGCACCAGGCCGCCGGCGTCGGCCACCAGCACGGCGGAAGCCAGCAGCTCCAGTCCGGTGAACCTGTCCTGATGCGTGCGCTCCGGCGTCATGTCAGCGGATGTTGGCGATCTCGCGCTTCAGCGCTTCGATGTTCTTCTCGGCGCGGCCGATGTCGTCGCGCATTTGGGCCACGCGTTCCTGGTACTTGGCGTAGTTGCGCTCGTTGCCCTGGCGTTCGGGCTCGCCGTTGTTGAAGTCGCGCTGAAGAATGGACAGTTTCTTCTCCTCGGCGCGCAGTTCCTCGTCGAGGATCGCGCGGCGGTCGTCGTCGCGCGCGCGCTGGGTGGCGTTGTCGACGCGCGGGAAGGCCGCCGGGGCGCTGGCCGCCGCGGGACGGCTGGCGCCCTGGCGCATCGTCGCGCCGGAATTCGCGGCCGGCGCACGGGTCGGCGCCGGCGACGAGATGGCGCCGGAGACGATCGAATCGACCACCTTGCAGCCGCCGGTATTGGTATCGGTGTACAGCACGCGGCCTTCCTTGTCGACGCAGCGGTAGACGACGGATTGGGCATGGGCGGCGGTCGCCAGCAGCAGCGCCGCGAAGACGGACGTGCGCAGAATTCGAACACTGCTTGTCATTCGCATCAGCTCAGTCAGCACGATGTGCCTGGTTGGGAATCCACCGAATATACCGCATCCAAAGAAAAACGCGGGGCAGCCGGCCGGCTTTCCCCGCGTTTTTGTTACTTCACGGATACACTTTCACAAGGATCCGTTGACGATCGATTACGACGAATAGTACATGTCGAACTCGGCCGGGTGCGGGGTCATGCGCAGACGCTGCACTTCCTGCATCTTCAGCTCGAGGTAGGCGTCGATCATGCTGTCGCTGAACACGCCGCCGCGGGTCAGGAACTCGCGGTCCTTGTCCAGCGCTTCCAGGGCTTCTTCCAGCGATGCGCACACGGTCGGGATCAGCTTGTCTTCTTCCGGCGGCAGGTGGTACAGGTCCTTGGTCGCGGCTTCGCCCGGGTGGATCTTGTTCTGGATGCCGTCCAGGCCTGCCATCAGCAGCGCGGCGAAGCACAGGTAGACGTTGGCCAGCGGATCCGGGAAGCGGGTCTCGATGCGGCGGCCCTTCGGGTTCGCCACGTGCGGGATGCGGATCGAGGCCGAACGGTTGCGGGCCGAGTAGGCCAGCTTGACCGGGGCTTCGTAGCCCGGCACCAGGCGCTTGTACGAGTTGGTGCCCGGGTTGGTGATGGCGTTCAGCGCGCGTGCGTGCTTGATGATGCCGCCGATGTAGTACAGGGCGGTTTCCGACAGGCCGGCATAGCCGTCGCCGGCGAACAGGTTCTTGCCGTCCTTCCAGATCGACTGGTGCACGTGCATGCCCGAGCCGTTGTCGCCGTTCATCGGCTTCGGCATGAAGGTGGCGGTCTTGCCATAGCTGTGGGCGACGTTCCAGATCACGTACTTCATGGTCTGGGTCCAGTCGGCGCGCTCGACCAGGGTCGAGAACTTGGTGCCGATTTCGTTCTGGCCGGCGCCGGCCACTTCGTGGTGGTGCACTTCGACCGGGATGCCCAGGGCTTCGAGGATCAGGCACATTTCCGAACGCATGTCCTGGAAGCTGTCGACCGGCGGGACCGGGAAATAGCCGCCCTTGACGGTCGGACGGTGGCCGCTGTTGCCGCCTTCGAAGTCCTTGTCGGTCGACCAGGAAGCTTCTTCCGAGTTGATCTTGACCATCGAACCCGACATGTCGACTTTCCACTGGACCGAGTCGAAGATGAAGAATTCCGGCTCCGGGCCGAAGAAGGCGGTGTCGCCGATGCCGGTCGACTTCAGGTAGGCTTCGGCGCGCTTGGCGATCGAGCGCGGGTCACGGTCGTAGCCCTTGCCGTCCGACGGTTCGATCACGTCGCACTGCATGAAGACGGTGGTCTCTTCCATGAACGGGTCGATGTTGGCCGAGCTCGGGTCCGGCAGCAGCAGCATGTCCGACGCTTCGATGCCTTTCCAGCCGGCGATCGAGGAACCGTCGAACGCGTGGCCGGATTCGAACTTGTCTTCGTCAAAGTGCGAGATGGGAACGGTCACGTGCTGCTCTTTGCCGCGGGTATCGGCGAAACGCAAATCGACGAACTTGACTTCGTTTTCCTTCAGCATCTGCATTACATCTGCGGCGGTCCTTGCCATTCGTATTCTCCTGATTGAAAAAGGGGTGTCGGCGACGCCAACGGGGCGTGCGACAGGCGCATCTCAGTTAAAGCAGAAATTGTGCCAGCACTTGACCATGAGCAAATAAGCAATCTGTCCTTGGACCGCCTGCGTTTTGCCCCTTAAAATCAATGAGCCGGTGCGGTGCACAATAACGATGCAGCTTTAGTGCGAGCTCATCCATACGCACCAGCTTGGTGCAAGTGCGGCAGTATGCACCAAGTTGAAGCAAGGTGCACCATTTGTGCGAGCGCCGCGCCATCATCACTCAACCAGGGAGGACCCCATGACCACCACCGACGAGATCCTGGCCGCCGCCAGGGAGCGCGCGCCCGGCCAGCCGTATGCCGGCGCCGTCACGCCGCAGGAAGCGTTCACCCTGCTGCGGGACGATCCCCGCGTCAAGCTGGTCGACGTCCGCACGAATGCGGAGCGCGACTGGATCGGCCGTCCCGCCGTCCCCGAAGCCCAGCACGGCGCCGTGCAGTGGACCCTGTACCCGGGCGGCACGCCGAATCCCGACTTCGCGGCCCAGCTCCAGCAGGCCGCCGACAAGGACGACGTGGTGCTGTTCCTGTGCCGCTCCGGGGTGCGCTCGCGCCACGCGGCGCGCGCTGCGACCGAGCTCGGCTACAAGAACGCTTTCGACATCCTCGAGGGCTTCGAGGGCGACCGCGACGGCGAAGGCCATCGCAAGACGGTGGGCGGCTGGTGCAAGGCCGGCCTGCCCTGGGTAGGCGCTTAAGCGCGCACGCGCTGGCGCACGAAGTTGATGTGGCTGCGCAAGCCGTACAGCGCGTCGGCATAGGCCAGCGGAATCGAGATGTGGTTCACGCGTGCCTCGATCTCGTCGAGGCGCCGCAGCAGGTCGGCGCGCACCTCGTCGCAACGGGCCGGATCGGCGTTCTCCAGTGCCTGCTCGACCGCGCGCAGCTGGCCGTACCAGCGGTACACGCGCGAACGGATGCGCCACACGTACAGCGGCGGCACGATTTTGGACAAGGGAATCAGCAGCGCCGCCAGCGCCACCATCACGACCCACAGGCGGTCGAACAGGTTCGCCAGCCAGAACGACAGGTAGCGCTGCAGGAAAGGCGGGCCGTCGCGGTAGTACTTGGCGGCTTCGCGCGAGACCGGGATCTCGGTGTACTTCGGCGACGGGAACTGGCCCTGCTGCTGGAACCAGCCGGCGCCGCCATGGATCTCGGTGGCGGATTTCACGAACAGGTCGACCAGGGCCGGATGCAGGTCGTCGCGCGCGACCAGGGTCGCGGTGGGCGCGATCAGGTGGAAGTCCTGGGATGGAATATCGCGTCCGAGATCGACGATCCCCCTCGGCAGCACCACATGGGTCAGGAAAGGCAGGCGCCGCGTGTAGGCCTCGGCCTGGCGGAAATCGTATAAGCGGATGCCCGGGGTCTGCAGCAGCATCTGGATCAGCGGCGCCTCGGGCGCCGAACTGAACACCAGGCCGTCGATGCGGCCGGCCAGCAGCTCGACGGTGGCCGGGGTGTTCTCCAGCGAGGAGATGGTCAACTGGCCCGGCTCGACGCCGTTCACCGACAGCACCTGCCGGAACAGGCGCGGCACGCCCGTCCCTTCCGGGCCGAGGTTGATGCGCAGGCCTTTCAGCTGGGTCAGGCTGCGGATATCGAGCTTGCGGCCGTTCCGGCCCTGGGTGCGCTCGCGCAGGAACAGCCACACCGGCTCGGTGAACAGGCTGCCCAGCGACATCAGGCCCTTTCCTTCGGCCTGGGCTTCGCTGGTCGAGCCGCTCTGGACGAAGGCGATGTCGGCACGGCCGGCGATCAGGCGCTGCAGGTTGTCCTCGGAACCGAGCGAGCGCTGCAGCTCGACCTTGATGCCATCGCGCGCGAGCAGGGCCGCGTACTTCCGGCCGAACTCTTCGTAGGCGCTGTTTTCCTGGCCGGTGGCGAGCACCACGTGGCGCGGCGGCGCCGGGTCGACCACGATGTAGGCCACCACGCAGGCGGCCAGCACCAGCAGGATGGTCGGCAGGGAAGCGAGCAGCAGGTCGCGCAGCGACACCAGGCTGAACTTGCCGAACTTGGGCCGCCTCACGCGGCCCCCGGTCGATCAGGCCCGCCGCTCAATGCAGCACTTCTTCCACCGCGGCCGGCTTCGGGCGCACTGGCTCGGGCTTCGGCTGTTCCGGCGCCTCGCTGCGCGGTTTCGCGCGCGGGGCCGCGGCGGCCTTGGCGCGGAGGGCGTCCACCGCTTTCGGATGGGCGCCCTCGCCCGCCGCCTTGGCGCGGGCGGCGTCGGCGGCCGGCTTGTGGTGCGGCGTGTCGCCGGCGTCGGGCTTGGCGTGCCCAGCAGCTTCCCTGGCCGGCTTGGCGTGGGCCTGTTCGGCGGCCGGCTTGGCCGCGGTCTTGGCGGCAGGCTTGGCCGCTGCTTGTGGCGACCCGGCATCGGCAGCCGGCTTGTGCTGCGCCGGCGCGGCCTCATCCGCCTTGGCGGCCGGTTTTACCGCGGCAGTCGGCTTGGCCGGCACGGCAGCCGCCTGGGCGGCCGACTTGGTTGGCGCCGTCACCTCTTCGGCCTGGGCGTCTTCGGGCGCCGGCTTCACGGTGGCGACATCGTCGGTCAGCTGGTTGCCGGCGGCCGCGGCGGCGGCTGCCTTCTCGGCCGCCGTCACCACGTGCAGGCCCGGCACCGTCACCGTGTCCTGCTTCTCGATCATCGGCATCAGGCTCGGCGCCAGCGTCACCAGCAGCTGCACCGGCAGCGCGCTGGTGAAGTCGTAGTGGGCCGACTCCGGACCGTGCACATAGGCCGTCATGCTGCCGAAGAAGCGCTCGCCGATGTTGAACACGAAGGTCGCCGAGCGGTTCACGTAGCGCGATTCGATCAGGCGGTGGCCGGCGCCGTAGACGTCGAAGCGCTGGTCGCCGGTGCCGGTCTTGCCGCCCAGGGCGATCACGCTGCCGTCCTGTTTATAGAAGGCCTGCTTGACGCGCTTGGCGGTACCCTCCTGCACCACGCCGCGGATGGCGTCGGCCACCGCACGGGCGACTTGCGGGTTCAGCACCTGCTCGCCCTTGCCGTCCTCGCTGCGCTTGACCAGGGTCTCGTAAGGCGTGTCCTTGGCGAAGTGCAACGAATCGATGCG
This sequence comes from Telluria sp. Soil_C_11, assembly GCF_057657395.1. Classification (NCBI taxonomy): domain Bacteria; kingdom Pseudomonadati; phylum Pseudomonadota; class Betaproteobacteria; order Burkholderiales; family Oxalobacteraceae; genus Telluria; species Telluria sp. Soil_C_11. Next base: position 123,211 of record NZ_JBDGIN010000003.1, read on the forward strand.
CTGGGTCGGCTTGCGCACGCCGCCGTTGATGATGATGCCCATCAGCTCCGCCAGCGCGATCGGCCGGTCGGCCGAGGCGCCCAGGGTCGTCGCGTAGGACGGCACCAGCGAATCGAAGGGATAGCCCATCTTCTTCCACTGCGCGTGGATCTTCAGGAAGGCCTCGACCTCGATCAGGCCGGCGATGCGCTTGTCCTGGGCATGCTTGCGGTGGGTCTTGAACAGCCAGGAATAGACTTCCTGGCGCTCCTTCACCGAGGCCTTGGTCACCTCGTCCCAGCCCGCCTTCGGGTGGGTGCGCAGGTAGCCCGCCAGCCACAGCTCGAGCGGATGGACCGAGGCGACGTAGCCGCGGTCGGCCAGCGACATGTTGGCCGGCGCGTACTGCTCGTACATCTTGGCGATGCGTTCCTCGTCCACTTCCCTGTCGTCCGGCAGGTGGGTGTGGATGAACTTGCTGAATTCGGCCAGCGACGCATCCGGCATGATGGTGCGGTGGACCGCCGCCACCTTCGACGCGGCCGGGCGCACGCCCTGCATCAGCGCGGCCTCGACTTCGTTCCACTCCATGCCGCGGTACTTGTTCCAGAAGCGCGCCAGGAAGTCCTTGCCCTCGCGGTCGGCGAAGCGCGACAGGTACTCGGCGCGGCGCGGATCGTCGGCGTCGGCCAGCAGCTGGGCCGAGGAGCCCGGCAGCTGGAACATGTAGTAGCGCACCACGTCGCGCATCAGGCGCACGAACACCAGGTTGGTCGAGTTCTGCAGCGCCTGCTGCACGGTCAGGATGCGGCTGTCGTCCAGCTTGCTGAAGTTGCCGAAGGTGTGCAGGCCGCCGCCGGTGAAGAAGGCCTCGCCCGGGTTGCCCGAGTACTTGCGCTCCATCGCCGCGTTCAGCATCGGCGGCAGGCTGCGGTCGGCGCCTTCCGGCAGGGTCATGAAGTACTCGACCGCCCACTGGCTCAAGCGGTCCTTCGGATCGATCTTCACCTTGGCCAGCTCGGCCTTCGACATCGGCTCGTAGCGCTGGTGCAGCTGGTCGACGATGTCGAGGTAGGTGGTCAGCGTGCGCAGCTTGGCGGTCGAGCCGAGGTCCAGCTTGGCGCCCTCGTTGATGTCGAGCGGCTGGTCGTAGTTGTCGGTCTGGACGCGCAGGTAGTTCACATGGTCGCCGCGCTCCATCAGCGTGAAGCTGTACACGACCTTGGACGGGTCGCCGTTGCCGAGCATGCCCTTGCCGGTCAGGCCCGCGGCGGCCGCGGCTTCGTTGTCGGTCAGGCGGCGCAATGCCGCGGTGACGGCCTTCTGCGCTTCCGAGTTCAGGGTGGTCACCACCGACAGGTCGAGGCGGTCGAGGTTGTACAGGCGCGAGTCGCCCAGCAGGTTGGCCAGGTGGTTGCGCACCGCGTTGGCGGCCTTGCGGGTGACGAAGGTGTTGGCCGGCGGCGGCGCCACGCCGGAGCCGAGCGCCGGATGCAGGGTCGCGGCCAGCGCGGCGTCGCGCAGGGCTGGCGAGATCACGCCGGCCTGGGCCAGCACCCGCAGGTGGCTGTTGGTGAGCTGTTCGAGATCCTTCTCGCCGGCGCCCAGGTAGTAGGCCGGGCGGCGCTGGGCGATCATCAGCGACAGCGCTTCCTTGTAGACCAAGGCGAATTCCGGCGTCGCGGCATTGCTGCCCAGGATGCGGTTGACTTCGGCGAAGTCGCGGCCGTACCAGACCCACATGCCGTCGCCGATGCCGTTCACCTCGCCGTAGCCCAGCTTGGCCGACAGCGGCACCGTGTTCAGGTATTCGAGCACGATGCGGCGCCGGGTCGCGCTGGTGTCCTCGCCATCCTGGTAGGAGCGCAGCATCGCCGACGCCATCTGGCGCAGCTTGTCGGACAGCGAGGCGGTGCGGCCTTCCGGCGAATGGCGGTATTTTTCGATCTGGGTCGCCAGCGTCGAGCCGCCGGCCACGCGGCCGCCGCTGCCCAGGCCGACCGCGTGCAGCGACTTGTCGAACACCGCCTTCGAGAAGCGGTCCCACTCCACCGCCGGATTACGCTTCGGGTAGGTGGTGTCGAGCAGTTCGCGGTTCTCGATGAACAGCAGGCTCTGCACCAGCAGCTTCGGTGCGGCGTCGAATTTTTCGTACAGGCGTTCCGGGAAGCGCGCCGAGAACAGCGGCTCGCCGCTGTAGTCGAGGATGTCGAGGCCGGCGCGGGTCTTCTCGTGGTAGGTCGCGAACAGGCCCATGTCGGCCAGTTCGACCATCTTCGGCGACATGCGCGCCTGCGACACGATCACGTAGTCGCGCGTCTTCAGCTTGGCCAGGTAGTTCGGCAGGTTCGAATAGCCGAGCCGCTCGTCGTACGGGCTGGCGGAGGGAAAGCGGATCGCATCGCTCGGGCCTGTGTCGACGCGGTAGCTGATCTTCTTGGCCAGCCCGGCGAAGAAGCGGGCCTGCACCGCCGAGGTGCGGCTTTCGTAGACGGCGAACGCGGCGCCGCCGGCCACCAGGACCAGCATCAGCACCAGCAGCGCGCGCTTGACCCTGCGCCAGCGGCGCCTTGGCGGCGCGCCTGGCGCCGGCGGCTGCTCGACGCCCGAGCCGGAATCCGCGGGCACGGGAATGGCCGCGGGCTCGAGGACGGGTTCCAGGCGGGTCGCCGTGTCGTGCAGGGGGACTTCCTGCACGGCGGCCATCGCTGGCACGCCGGCAAGGGCGGATTGGCCCGGCAGCACGAAATTACGGATGCGGCGCAGGGCGCGGGAGAGGCGGGGCCGTCCAGGACGGCGAATACGTTCCATATCGTTTAACCGGTTTGAATCTATGTTCTGCAATTCCCGTCAACCGGCGCGCCCACTACTGGCGCTGCGAGTGATCCAGGTCGTCGAAAAGTTCACAAAGTCAGGCGCAACCTCACTCCAGATTGCGCTGCTCACAGACATCATTCCACCACATCAATGTGACATACAGGAGCCGCTCACACAGATTTTTGACGTCGCCCGAGTATTTTCGCAAAAAAACAACGGCTCAGTTTGCACGACCGTACCAGCGCCGCAACTACCGCTGCGAGGGCTGCGGTAACGGCTGGTACTCGGCCCCCATGCGCGCCAGTTCCGCGCACATGTCGCCGAAGGCGGAAGCGACCTGGACGGGGTCGCCTTTCACGCCCAGTTCGATGTGGCGGCGCGTCTTCATATCACCAACGCTGGGCAGGCTGAATACGTTGACGCCGGGGTAGTTCGCCTCCAGGCGCTCCATCAGCGGGGTCAGCACCGCTTCGGCCTGGCCGTACACCAGCAGCGCGCGTTCGGCGCGCGCTTCGCGGTGGAACAGGTGGCCGTACTGCGTGTCGAGCACCCAGGCGATCATCGGCCAGGCCATGACCGGAAAGCCGGGCACGAAATGGTGCGGCGCGCCGGCGTGGCGGGCTACGCTGAAGCCGGGGATGCGGTTGTAGGGATTCGGGATCAATGTGGCGCCCGCGGGGAATTCGGCCATCCTGAGGCGGTGCAGGTTGTCCGGCGAATCGAGATCCGGCTCGATGCCCGCTTCGCGCGCGGTCTCGCGGATCCGTTCCTGGACCAGCAGCTTCCCTTCCGGATGCAGCGCGAGCGGCCGCCCGAGCGCCGCGGCGGCGCACTGGCGCGTGTGATCGTCCGGGGTGGCGCCGATGCCACCGGTGGAGAACACGATGTCGCCACCGCCAAAGCTGCGCTCGAGCAGCGCGGTGATGCGCGCCGGATCGTCGCCGACGATCTCGGCCCAGGCCAGCTGCAGCCCGCGCTCGCCGAGCAGCTCGATCACCTTGGGCAGGTGCTTGTCGCTGCGTTTGCCGGACAGGATTTCGTCGCCGACGATGATCAGGCCGAATGCCATCCTTGCCTCCTTGGGTCAGGTGGGCGCCGGTTCCTTGTTTGCCTGTCCCGCGCGCAGGTCCTCCAGCGCCTGCAGGCAGTAATACTGGAACCACAGCCCGGTGAAAATGAAGATGATCAGGTAGAGCCAGATCGACAGTACCGCCAGCACCGGGAACAGCACCACCGACAGCAGCGCGCCGCCGATCCAGGCCACGCCCGGCAGCGCGCCCAGCAGGCCGGAGATGGTGCCGATCAGGAGCAGCTGGCGGCGCCGGCTGCGCACGATGATGCGGCGTTCCTCCAGGCTGGCGTGGATCGCCAGCGCGTCGTAGCTCATCACGCGCGCCGTCAGCCAGCCCCACAGCACGGCCTGCACCACCAGCGCGACCGGCGCCAGCGCGTACAGCGGCAGGGTCACGATCCACAGCAGCGCGAACACCACGATGCCGGACAGGTTGGCGCCCAGGCTGCCGAGGAAGCTGCCGCCCTCCTTGCGCTCCAGGGCCGGAAACTGGACCCGGCTGACGTGGCGCGCGATGGCCGGCATGGCGCCCACGCCGATGAACAGCAGCGAGGTGATGATCATCAGCGGCAGCAGCGCCAGCATCGCCACCAGCGGCACGACCAGGGTCTTCAGGAAGCCCAGGCCCAGGGTGGAGAGGATGCTGCCGCTGGTCTCGAACAGGCCGTATTCCCGGAACGTATCCTGCAGCCAGTCGTACAGCGGCTGCATGCCGGCGTACAGCAGGCTGCCCCACAGCGCCAGCGACAGCAGCAGCGGCACGACCGACAACAGCAGCATGCGGCTCGAGAATTGCGAGCGCAGCGCGCGGCCGTAGGCGATCGCGATCGGGCGCACCATCAGGCGCTGCCTCTCGGCCGGCGGCCGAGCGATTCGGCCAGGCGCACCAGGCCCAGCCACTGCTGGCGCCAGAAGCCGCGGCCATAGTCGCGCGCCGCGCGCACCGTGCCGTCCGGGGCGGTGCGCTCGAACTGGTCGCGCACGCCGGTGCCGTGGAAGCCCGGCGCGAAGTTGGCGGTCCTGAACAGCAGGTCCCAGACCGGCAGCAGCACGCCGAAATTGCAGCCGCCCAGCTCCCTGCCCTTCGATTCATGGCCGATCCCGACCGCGTGGTGCGTGCGGTGGAAGCGCGGCGAGACCAGCAGGCGCTCGCCCAGCCAGCCGAAGTGGATGCGCACGTTCGCATGCTGCAGCGACTGGAGCGCGCGCGAGACCGACACCAGCAGCACGTACTGCGAGGGCGCCACGCCGATCGCCAGCGCGATCAGGGCCAGGTAGACGTCGCGCAGCAGGTCGTCCAGCAGGTGGTTCCGGTCGTCGCTCCACAGGTTCATGTTCTGCTGGCTGTGGTGCAGGCTGTGCAGGGCCCACCACCAGCGGAATCTGTGCTGGCCGCGGTGGAACCAGTAGTCGAAGAAATCGATCACCACCAGGTAGACCAGGAAGCTGGCCAGCGGGCTCATGCCGGACACCAGGGACTCCAGGTTAAACGGGTGCACGCCTTCCATGCGCAGCATGCCGGCCACGTGGTCCATCACCGGGTCGAGCGTGAAGAATACCGCCATCGTGAAGAAGCCCAGGCGGTGGATCAGGGTGTAGACGAAGTCGTTCCAGCGCGCGTGGCGGTCGCTCATCTGCTGGGCCGGGATGATCGCCTCCAGCGGGCGCAGGATCAGGTACAGCGCCGCCACCTCGCAGGCGCCGGCCAGGAACCACTCGACGCCCTCGAAGGCGTCCTCGGCGTATTCGCCCAGGCCGGTATAGAACAGGAAGGGTTCGACCACGGACTCGAACAGCCAGCCCTGGAGGAATGCGAACCAATCGAGGAAATGCTGGATCATTGTTTGAATTGAGAAGCGTACGCGGGATGCTCACGCAGTGTAGCGAAACAGAAGCCTTTCTGCTCGAGGCCACCGATCAAGGGTTCCAGGTTGGCCGGCGCCCACGGGTCCTTGCGCGACCAGATGCCCATGTGGGCCATGAAGATGTCGCCGTCCTTGAGCCCGCCGAGGGCGCGCTTCAGCAGCAGCGCGTTCGGGAATGCCTCGCTGGACGTCTCGTCGCCGGAAAAGCCGGCCGGCGCCCAGCCCACGTGGCGGTAGCCGCAGCCTTGCGCGGCGGCCAGCACGTTGGGCGAGGTATGTCCGCCCGGCGCGCGGAAGATCGGGTCGAGGTGGCGTCCGGTCAGTTCCCTGAAACGGGTGTCGACGCGGCGCAGCTCGTCGCAATACTGCTGCGGAGTCCAGCCCTGGAGCGTCCCGGCGCGGGCGCCGAACTGCGGCTTGACCAGCATGCGTCCGCCGGCCTCGTCGCGCTTCCAGTAGACATGGTCGAAGGTGTGGGAGCCGAAGGCGTGGCCTTCCGCGACGCGCGCCTTCCAGAAATCGGACCAGGACGGATCCAGCGACCAGTCGCCGCGCACCGTCTTTTCGTTGGCCAGGAAGAAGGTGGCCTTGATGTGGTGCCTGCGCAGCGTATCCGCGATCAGTTCGGCCTGCGACTGGCTGCCGGTGTCGAAGGTCAGGTAGATGGTGCCCTTGCAAACATCGGCGGCCGAGGCTTGCAGAGTTACGGTAGCCGCCAGCAGCAGCGCCGCCGCGGCCTGGGCTGGCCGCGGCCGCATCACATCCTCGGCGCCGAGTTGGCGAAGAACACCCCGTGCGGCGAGCGGCCGACCGGGATCATCTTGAGCACCTTGCGGCTGGCGACGTCGATCACGGCAACCTTCTTGATCCAGCGCTGGGTCACCCACAGGGTCTTGCCGTCGCTGGAGAGTTCCATGCAGTCCGGGCCGCCCGGCACCGGGATCATGCCGACGTTCTCCAGCGTGACCTGGTCGATGATGTTGATCGAGTTCTGCACGCGGTTCGACACGAACACGTGGCGCTTGTCGCCCAGCGCGCGGAAGTTGTGGGCGCCGTTGCCGGTCTTGATGCGCTTGACGGTCTTGGCGGTGCGCCAGTCGATCACCTCGACATAATCGCTGCCCATGATCCCGACCAGCAGGTACTTGTCGTCCGGCGTCATGGTGATGCCGGCCGGGAGCTTGCCGACCGCCATGGTCCACTTGATGGCGCCGGTCTTCAGGTCGATCGCGCTGACCTGGTCGCTGCCCTGGCGGGTGATGAAGGCGGTGGTGCTGGCCGCGTCGAACGCGATGTGGCTGGGCATGCGCGGCATCGGCACGCGGCGGCTCAGCACGAAGTTACCGTTCACGTACTGGTAGATGTCGACGCGGTCGAGGCGCAGCGCGGTCGAGACGAACCATTTCTGGTCGGGCGAAAAGCCGATCTGGTAGGGATCGAGCACGTCGGTCACCTTGCGCTGGACCTTGCCGGTGACCGGATCCAGGAAGATCAGCTCGTTGCCGACCGAGCTGGCGACGATCACGGACTTGTTGTCCGGCGTGGCCATCAGGTGGTGCGGCTCCTTGCCGACGGCGAAGGTGCCGTTGTCGGCGCCGGTCGCCTGGTCCAGCAGCTGGACCGTGGCATCACGCGAATTCAGGACGACGACGACGTTGGCCTGGGCGGCCTGCACGGCGCTCAACAGGCAAAGACCAGAAACGAAAAGCTTACGAAAACGACGCAGCATGGGAGGACGACAGCCCGGAGGTGGAGGAAGTTCTTATTCTACGGGGAAACGTCTGTATTCGAAGGGTGGTTGACAGGTTTCGACAAGAATTCGGCGCGCCCCCGCAACACAGTGGAAAAGGCGTCAACAGTATGTGAACACCATGGGATTGGCAGTTTCATAGCAACCGGGCAGGCCATCGACTACAATCGCCATTTCACCCTGAACAAGAGGACCATATCATGCCCATCACCACCACGAATTCCGGCCTGCAATACGAAGACACCGTCGAAGGCAGCGGCCCGGAAGCCAAGGCCGGCCAGTACGTGACCGTGCACTACACCGGCTGGCTGCAGAACGACGACGGCAGCCAGGGCGCCAAGTTCGATTCCAGCAAAGACCGCAACGACCCGTTCCAGTTCCCGCTGGGCGCCGGCCACGTGATCAAGGGCTGGGATGAAGGCGTGCAGGGCATGAAGGTGGGCGGTGCGCGCCGCCTGATCATCCCGGCCAGCCTGGGCTATGGCGCACGCGGCGCCGGCGGCGTGATTCCGCCGAACGCGACGCTGATCTTCGACGTCGAGCTGCTGGCGCTCTGATTCATGCCTGCGTGGGCACGTGGTGCCCACCCTACGGCGATGCGTGTGATCCGGTAGGGTGGGCACCACGTGCCCACGCCGAATCGACCGAGGGTTTCTTCTAATTGAGGGGTGATTCCTGCCGGGATGCGCTAAGATGCCCGAAGTATTGGCATTTTATCCAAGGAGTTGCCCCATGAGTTTGCAAGAACAGTTCGCCCAGGCCCAGATCGATTCGAAGAACCTGCCCGAACGTCCGGACAACATGACGCTGCTGAAGATCTACGCCCTGTTCAAGCAGGGCTCCAGCGGCGACGTCACCGGCGAGCGTCCGGGCTTCACCGACATGGTCGCCCGCGCCAAGTACGACGCCTGGGCGGCCCTGAAAGGCACCTCGCAGGACGACGCGATGCAGCAGTACGTCGACCTGATCGAAGACCTGAAAGACTGATCAGGCGGCAAACACCTTGCGCATGCTTTCCGCCACCTTCGCCTCGATGGTGCAGCGGAAAGCGCCCATCAGGAGGCCCAGCCTGATGCGCAAGTCCGCCTGACGCTCGCCCAGCGCGAGCGTCCCTTCCACGCCGCTGCGCTCGAAACGCAGCACGTCGCCCTCCCACCTGCAGTGCAGGCCATATTCTCCCGCCAGCTTGTCCGCCATTTTCTGGGCCGCCGCGCGCGCCGCATCCTGGCTGAGCTGGTGCTGCTGGGTGATGCTGATATCCGCCATCTGGCTCTTCCTTCCTGAATCGACAACGACAAAGTCCGCCATCATGCCAGCTGGGTCGCGCAAAGGCCAGCAGCGGCGCCCTGTTGATGAGCATCAATTGCTTAAAAGGTGTAGCGGGTGACCATTTCCCTTGCGGTCCGCCTGCCGCAGCCTGCTCAACGGAGGAAGCCACCATGTCACGAGACGCCAGCCTGCCCGAACCCGCCCAGCCCCCGATCGGCTACGTGCCGATGCCAACCGCGCCGTATCGCCAGCACCGCAAGGCCGCCCAGCTGCTCGACCAGCCCGGCCGCCCGCGCCTCCCGGGCGGGCCTGGCGCCGGTGCGCCGGGCCGTGCCGGCAACGAGGAAGAGAGTTCGCAGGACGACGTTCCCCTGCCCTACGCCTTCGGCGCCCGGGTGCTGATGTGGAAGCAGGACCCGTCGGTGTCCGAAATCGGCACCCGCAAGGTGTTCCTGCCGGGCGTGGTGCTGGCCGGCCCGCGCGACGCCCGCATCGCCATCGGCGACGATCCCGACATCCCGGCGGTGGAGCCGAACGCCTTCGGCGACTTCGTGACCATGCCGGACACGCCGCAGTTCGACGCCGTCCACACCTTCGCCGTGGTGCGCCAGACCCTCACCATGTACCAGCGCGCCCTGTCCACCGCAGGCAGCACCATGCCCCTGCCCTGGCAATGGAACAGCAGCGTCGACACCTCGCCGCTGCAGGTCCATCCCTACGGCCTGCCGAACGTGATGAACGCCTATTACAGCCGCACGCAAGCCTGCCTGAAGTTCGGCGACTTCATCCCGCCCGGCGAGACGGCGCGCGTGTACACCTGCCGTTCCTTCGACATCGTCTCGCACGAGACCGGCCACGCCGTACTGGACGGCATCAAGCCGCAATGGCTGATGGCGGACAACCCGCCGCAGACCGGCGGCCTGCACGAATCCTTCGGCGACCTGACCGCGATCTTCCTGGCCCTGTCCCAGCTCGACCAGTGCGAGGCGGTGGTGGCCCAGACCAAGGCGCACTTGCACGACAAAACTTTCCTGGCAGACATCGCCGAACAGTTCGGCCTGGCGCTGGGCAGCACCAACGGCCTGCGCAATGCCGACAACGACCTGACGCTCAGCGAAGCCGGCACCGAGGTGCACGCGATCTCGCAGGTCTTCACCGGCGCCGTGTACGACATCCTGGCCGACATCTTCGCCTTCGAGCGCAACCCGGAACTGGAGGATTGCGCCAGCGTCCTGCACCGGGTCGCGGCGTGGCTGCGCGGGCTGCTGCTGCGCGCCCTGATCGCCGCTCCCGACGCCGCCGCCACCTATGCCGACGTCGCCAACGAGATGCTGCGACTGACCCTGGAAGACGGCAAGCCGGCGGAATACACGACCTTCATCCGCAACCGCTTCGCCCAGCGCGAAGTGGTCGAGGTGCCGGCCACCTTCACCGGCCCGCACCCGCCCGGGCTGCGCCTGGCGCCGCGCGTGACCGACGCGCCGGGCGCGAAACAGGACCGGCGTGCCTGCTGCGGCACCATGAACCTGGCCGAGTACTACAACGTGGAGCGCATCCTCGACGCCGAAGCGCAGGCGCTGGCGCGCTGGTGCCTTGATCACGGCCGCTTCGGCCCGGCCGGCGAAGAGGTGGCCAAAGCCGGAACGGAAGCCGAGGCCACGGTCGCCGCGATCAAGGCCGGGGCGGACGGCATGACGGCGGCGGCGGCCACGGCACGGGTCTCCGCCACCGGGACCGCCGCTGGCAAGGTGCTCGGCATGCCCGCGGCCTGAGATGAAGATCGGCGCCCGGCCGGCAGGCCCTGAGCGGCCATCTGCGCGCAAGCCGCCGGGCCAGCCGTTGAATATTCGGCAATTGTTCCTCTTGGCAGCGCCCGCAAGAAGAACATTTGCTTATGTATATTGTGTATAAGCCTGATTTGTCGTAATGGCCGAATTGCCCTAAAATACAGTGCTTTGCCGCGTCCGGCGAACCCTCCGAACCCAACACGCCGCCGCTTCCACTGATTAAGGACTGTTATGACCCACGTTGTCACCGAATCGTGCATCCGTTGTCGCTATACCGATTGCGTGGATGTATGCCCGGTAGATTGTTTCCGGGAAGGCCCGAACTTCCTCGCCATTGATCCGGACGAGTGCATCGACTGCGCCGTGTGCGTGGCGGAATGCCCGGTCAACGCGATCTACGCGGAAGAGGACGTGCCGTCGGACCAGCAGCAATTCATCAAGCTGAACGCCGACCTGTCGCGCAACTGGCCGTCGATCACCAAGACCAAGCCTGCCCTGCCCGACGCGGAAGAGTGGAAAGACGTCAAGGACAAGCTGGACCAACTGGCCCGCTAAGAAGCCTGCCACATACATCAACAGGAAAGATCAGCATGACAATCAGTGCCACCCCCGAAGTGGGCACCATCGCTCCCAACAGCTCTTTTGCCGGCGCCATCGAAGCCGACGCCGTGATCATCGGCGCGGGTCCGGTCGGCCTGTTCCAGGTGTTCGAACTGGGCCTGCTCGAGATCAAAGCCCACGTGATCGATTCGCTGCCGGCCGTCGGCGGCCAGTGCGTGGAACTGTACCCGGACAAGCCGATCTACGACATCCCGGCCGTGCCCGTCTGCACCGGCCAGGAACTGACCGACAACCTGCTCAAGCAGATCGAGCCGTTCGACCCGACCTTCCACCTGGGCCAGGAAGTCACCACCGTCCAGCGTCGTGAAGACCACCGCTTCAACGTCGAAACCTCGACCGGCACCCGCTTCATCACCAAGACCATCTTCATCGCCGCCGGCGTCGGTTCCTTCCAGGCGCGCACGATCAAGGTCGACGGCATCGAGAAGTTCGAGAACAGCCAGCTGTTCTACCGCGTCAAGGATCCGGCACTGTTCGAAGGCAAGAACCTGGTCATCTGCGGCGGCGGCGACTCCGCCCTGGACTGGGCCCTGAACTTCGTCGGCAAGGCCGAATCCGTGGTGCTGGTGCACCGTCGCGAAGACTTCCGCGCCGCCCCCGCTTCGGTCGCCAAGATGAAGCAGCTGTGCGAAGAATACGAAATGCAGCTGATCACCGGCCAGGTCACCGGTTTCGACGAAAAGGATGGCACGCTGTCCGAAGTCAAGGTCACCGGCGCCGACGGCGTGACCCGCCGCGTCCCGCTGGACATGCTGATGGTGTTCTTCGGCCTGTCGCCGAAGCTGGGCCCGATCGCCGAATGGGGCCTGGACATCGAACGCAAGCAGCTGAAGGTGGTGGACACCGAGAAGTTCGAAACCAACGTGCCGGGCATCTTCGCCGTGGGTGACATCAACACCTACCCGGGCAAGAAGAAGCTGATCCTGTCGGGCTTCCACGAAGCCGCGCTGGCCGCCTTCGGCGCCGCACCGTACATCTTCCCGGACAAGAAGATCCACATGCAGTACACGACGACCTCGCCGAAACTGCACAAGATCCTCGGCGTCGAGACGCCGGTATTCGACTGAACGTTCCGTTTCAGCCTCGCGACGAACAAGCCCCGCCTCTGCGGGGCTTTTTTCTTATGTAGGGCACTTAACCGAAGGCGGATAAGGAACTGTGATACTAATGTTGCATTGCACTATTTTTTAGATTCAGGACACCATCTCATGTTGCCCCACGCCAAACCAATTGGCCTATAATTGATCGAATCTGCTGCGCAAATGTATGTACGCAGAGCAATGAGAAGGAAATAACATGCTTTATCAACTGCACGAGATGCAACGCTCCTTCCTGAACCCGCTGATGCAGTGGGCCGATGCCTCTGCAAAACTGTTCTCGAATCCCGTCTCGCCATTCGCCCACACCCCGTTCTCCCAGCGTATCGCCGCCGGCTATGAGCTGATGTATCGACTGGGCAAGGATTACGAAAAACCGGCCTTCGACCTGAACTCGACCACGATCGACGGCCAGACGGTCGGCATCATGGAACGCACCGTGGTCAGCAAGCCGTTCTGCAAGCTGCTGCATTTCAAGAAGGACCTGCCGGACGCGGCGTTCGCGGAACTCAAGCAGCCGACCGTGCTCGTGGTCGCTCCATTGTCGGGGCACCACGCCACCCTGCTGCGCGATACCGTGCGCGCCCTGCTGCCGAACCAGGACGTCTACATCACCGACTGGGTCGACGCCCGCATGGTGCCGATGTCGGATGGCCCGTTCCACCTCGACGACTATATTTATTACGTACAGGACTTCATCCGCCACCTGGGTCCGGACGTGCACGTGATCTCGGTCTGCCAGCCGACCGTGCCGGTGCTGGCCGCGATCTCGCTGATGGCGACCAACAAGGATCCGAAGCTGCCCAAATCGATGGTCATGATGGGCGGCCCGATCGATCCGCGCAAATCGCCGACCGCGGTCAACGACCTGGCGACGGAAAAGCCATTCTCCTGGTTCGAGAACACCGTGATCTACGCGGTGCCGGGCAACTACCCGGGCTTCGGCCGCAAGGTCTATCCGGGCTTCCTGCAGCACGCCGGCTTCATCGCGATGAACCCGGGCCGCCACGCCCAGAGCCACCGCGAGTTCTACCAGCACCTGGTGCGCGGCGACGACGATTCGGCCGAAGCCCACCGCAAGTTCTACGACGAATACAACGCCGTGCTGGACATGCCGGCCGAGTACTACCTGGAGACGATCAAGACCGTGTTCCAGGACTTCGCCCTGCCGAAAGGCACCTGGGAAGTCGGCGGCCAGCTGGTGCGTCCGCAGGACATCAAGGATGTGGCCCTGTTCACCATCGAAGGCGAACTGGACGACATCTCCGGCGCCGGCCAGACCCACGCCGCGCACGAACTGTGCACCGGCATCCCGGCCGAAAAGCAGGAGCAGTTCACGGCGCCCAAGTGCGGCCACTACGGCATCTTCTCGGGCCGCCGCTGGCGCGAGATCATCTGCCCGATGATCGGGGAGTTCATTCGCAAGAATGCCTGACCTGGCAGTGGGGCCATGAAAAATGCCGCGGAATTCCGCGGCATTTTTTTTACCGTCGTCCCCGCGAAGGCGGGGACCCAGGTTTGTTTGCGTTTCGTTAGCGCCTACAAGAATTGGATCCCCGCCTTCGCGGGGACGACGGGGTGTGCTTATTTGTGCGCCGCCCGATACCGCTCCAGCTCGGTGTTGAGCCATTGTGCGCTGGTCGTCGGCTGTCCGTCGCCGCAACGTATCAGGTAAGACTTGCCGCTCATGCTGCTCTGGGACGCCGCGCGGTCGATGAAGGCCTTCGTGTCCGGCACCAGGTCGCGGCGCTGCAGGTAGTCGTATTTTTCCTGCAGATGCTCGCGGGCCGCCTTGCTGTCGTGCCAGCTGCCGTTGCGGTTGAACTGGCAGCCGGACTGGGCGACGTAGTCGAGCAGGTGGGCGATTTCCTGGCGCGCACGCGCGTCCTGCTGCGCCCACGCGGGCGCGCCTGCGCTCAGGGCGACGGCGGCGGATAAGGCAATCAGGGTGCGTCGGCGATGCATGCGTCCTCCAATATCCAATGTCCAATTTCCATAGGCAAATGCCACACTACCACATCGGTCATCCGATGCGGCAGCGCGGCCGGTAGGTCACCTGCCGGGGCCGCCCCATGGGCAGCCCGCGGTATCAGTGATTGATCATCAGGTCTGCGATCACGCCGGTGGCGATGGCCGCCAACACGTAGTCGCTCCCTGTCTGCACCCAGTGATAGCCCCTCGGCGGAGGCCGCAAATGGTGTTCGCGATAATTGTTCACCACATACTGGTGGTTGCGGTAGCGGCTCGGCAGGCGGTCGCCGCGGCGGAAGCTGTGCTCCGGTCCGGCGCCGTTCCAGCGGTGTTCGTCGCCACCCCAGCCTTCGTTGCCGTAGCGGCCGCCGCCGCGGGCCTGGTAGCCGTCGCGGCGGTCGTCGCGGCGCTCGTCCCGGCGGTCGTATTGGCGGTTGCGGCCATCGTCGCGGTCGCGCTGGCTGTAACGGTCGCCGCGGTCGCGGTCACGGTCGCCGTGATAACGATCCTGGGCAAAACCCGAGGCGCTGGCGCTCAGCAGTGCGGTCAGCAGTGCTGGAATGATGAGGTGCTTCTTTTCCATAAGACCCTCCTGTTCGTTCATTGCCTGGGTTCAGTAGACCATCAAGCGAACTCGGCACTCCGTACGGTGCAGCACGCAAGGCTGTAGGACAAATGGCAGCGTTCCTGACAGCAGAGCGGCCATGGCGGGCCGGCTTTCGACGGCGCCGCCCATTTAGCGGATAATGGCGGTTTAGCAAACGCCAGACTTTTATTCAGTAACCGCTTGAGCACCGTGACGAAATCCCTCGCCGACCAGATCGAAGACCTGTTGCCGCAGACTCAGTGCACGAAGTGCGGCTACCCTGCCTGCCGTCCGTACGCCGAAGCGATCGCCAACGGCGAGGCCGACATCAACCGCTGCCCGCCGGGCGGCCTGGAAGGCGTCGCGCGCCTGGCGCGGGTCACGGGCCGGCCCGTCATCCCGATCAATCCGGCCAACGGCGTCGAGCGTCCGCGTCCGGTCGCCTTCATCGACGAGGCCCTGTGCATCGGCTGCACCCTGTGCATCCAGGCCTGCCCGGTGGACGCCATCCTCGGCGCGCCCAAGCAGATGCACACCATCCTGCCCAGCCTGTGCACCGGCTGCGACCTGTGCGTGGCGCCCTGCCCGGTCGACTGCATCAGCATGATCCCGGTGACGGGAGAGCGTACCGGCTGGGATGCGTGGTCGCAGGAGCAGGCCGATGCCGCCCGCGCCCGCCACGATTTCCGCAGCGAGCGCCTGCAGCGCGAGAAGGAAGAGAACGACGCGCGCCTGGCCGCCAAGGCCCTGGAAAAGATGCGCGCGGTGACGGCCGAAGAAACCAACACCGCCGAAGAGCTGGCCGAGAAGGAGCGCAAGCGCGCCATCATCGCCGCCGCCATCGAGCGCGCGCGCCTGAAGGCTGCCGGGAAGTCCGAATAAACGCCCTCACATGAACGCAAGCAAATGAACGCCACTAAGCGCTACGAGATCTTCACGCGCTTTCGCGCCGCCAATCCCCATCCGACCACCGAACTCGAATACAGCACGCCATTCGAACTGCTGATCGCGGTGCTGCTGTCGGCCCAGTCGACCGACGTCGGCGTCAACAAGGCCACGCGCAGGCTGTACCCGGTGGCGAACACGCCGCAGGCCATCCTCGACCTCGGCCTGGACGAGCTGAAGACCTATATCTCGACCATCGGCCTGTACAACAACAAGGCGAAGAACGTCATCGCGACCTGCGAGATCCTGGTGAACCAGTACGGCGGCGAAGTGCCGCGCGACCGCGAAGCGCTGGAAGCCCTGCCCGGCGTGGGCCGCAAGACCGCCAACGTGGTGCTGAACACGGCCTTCGGCGAACCTGCGATGGCGGTCGACACCCATATCTTCCGCGTCTCGAACCGCACGAAGATCGCGCCGGGCAAGAACGTCGACGAGGTCGAGCGCAAGCTGCTGAAGTTCGTGCCGAAGGAATTCCTGCACGACGCCCACCACTGGCTGATCCTGCACGGCCGCTACACCTGCGTGGCGCGCAAGCCGAAGTGCTGGAACTGCATCATCAACGACCTGTGCGAATTCAAGGACAAGACCCCGGCGCCGGCCGGCGTCCTGCCTCCGTCCGTGCCTGCGCTTACGGATTGAGAAGCGTCATCGCGCCGGGTGCGAACGAAGCGCGCCGGATGCGCCCGTCGACCACTTCGTCAATGCACAGCATCTCGAGCGTGCCCACGCCTTCCGGGAAGTTGCGGGTGATGAGTTCGAGGTCGGTCACGAACTTCCCCATCACGGTGCGCGACAGCAGGCGCGTAGGCGCGCATCAGCGCATCGATGTCCCTGGCGTTGAAGGCGTCGAGCTGGGCCTGGACAACGGCGAAGGGCGAACTGTTTTGCATTGCGGTGTCGTGAGAGGGTGGATGGGGCTGGGAGTCTACTATTTTTAATCCGCGCGCTTCAATGCCCGCAGCGTGTAGGCCAGGTTCTCGGCGGCCGAAAAGACCTCCTTGCCGGCCGGCCGGGGATACAGGTTGTAGAAAGGTGCGCGGTACCAGGACTTGTCGAGTGCAAGGACAAGACCGCGGCGCCGGCTGGTGCACAAGAATCACTTCGTCAGCACCAGCGAAAAAAACACGGAGCCCAATCCGTTCGACAGCTTGAAGAACAGCTTGTTGCGGCCCTGCCTGACATGCACGACGCGCTTGCCTTCGCTGAAGTTGTAATCGCGGCCATGGATGTTGTCCGCGTCGTGGACCTCCCTGTAGAACGGCCCCTTGGCCACATTCCTGCCGCGCCAGACCAGCCTGTCGTTGAGCCACAGCTGCGCGTCGTCGTGGGCGCCGACCCAGATCGTCAGGTCCCGAGCCTTGTCGACCATCAGCTCGGTATAGCCGTAATACACGGCCTCTTCGGCAGGCTGGGGCGGAACCAGGGGATAGTTTGCCGAGTCGACGTATTCCCACTTGAGCAGGCGGCCGTCCTTGCCGCGATAGGCGGCGTCCAGGACCACGGCCTGCTCGGGCGGATCGGGCGAAAGCCACGCGTCGCCATGCTTGCGCTCGAAGGGGCCGATCAGGTACCAGCGATTGACGTAGACACGGTCGGCATAAGGGCCGCCGGGTCCGATGATGCGACCCGTGCCCTTGACCTTGGCGCCGGCGGGGACCTCCGGAATGCGCACGATGGTTTGATCGATGTCGTCGTGGTTGCCCGCCACGACATTGCCCTCAATCCCCCGGCCCGCCCGGTCGGAATTGATGAATGCATCGATCGCCCGAAACACGGACGACATGGACGCGCCGGCGGGGCTTTTCGCGCCCGGGGGGCCGCCGCCAACTTGCCCGCCTGGCCCGCCCTGCCGCACAGCGCTGCTGCTGCGTAATTCGCCTGCCGCCATGCGCATGCCGTCCTGCTGCTGCTTCAGTTGCCGGCCGCGCCGGGCCAAAGCGTCACGCGCCTTTGCTTCAAGCTGCTCGATCATCGAAGCCGCATCGACGGGCTTGCCGGCTTCGGCGCCGGCCGGCTCTTCCGGCTTGGGCATCTGCGCGACCTTTTCCAGCGCTTTTTGCTTCGGGATGTGGAGCAGCTTCGCCAGTCGCTCGGCGCGGGCGTCACGCTCGATCTTGTCGATCCTGCGGGACAGCTCCCTGGCTTCCTCGAGCAGTTCTTCCGGCGTCCTGGGCTGCGCGCTGAACTGCACGTGGTCATCGTTGTCAGCCGCCGCCCCCGATTCGAGCTGGGACTTGATCCGCGCCATGTCGTGCACGCGTTTTTCGAGGCGCGCCCGTTCCGTGAGCTGCTTGCCGGCGTCGACCATTGGCTGCTCCCGGTCGCGCCGGATGCGCTGCTGGTCCAGCTCGACGCGAACGACGACTGCGTACAGCACGCCGAGCAGCGCCGCATGCGCCACGAGCGACAGCGACAGGAATGGGTATCGCCGGACGTGGATCATTTCGACAGCACCACCGAATAGAACATCAGGTCCACCCCGTTGTACAACTTGAGCAGGATGGTGTTGTGCCCCTTGTTGAAGTGCAGCCGGCGCTGGCCTTCGGTCAGGTTCAGGGTGTGCATCTCGGGCAGCGTCATGAAAGGCTGGCGGTACCAGGGCTTGTCGACGCCATCGCCGCTGAGCCAGACCAGGCGGTCGTTGAACCACATCTTGGTATCGTCGTCGCCGCCGATCCACACCCACAGGTCCATGTCGCGGTCGACCACGACCTCGGTGTAGGCGTAATACACGGCGTTCTCGGCGCGCGGCAGCGGGATCGACGGGTAGCGCCCGTCCTGCTGGAAGGTCCAGCGCACCGGCAGGTCGTTCTTGCCGTAATAGACCGCGTCGAGGTCGACGCCACGCTCGGGCGGATAGATCGCGTTCTGGCTGTCATGGCCGGCGCCTTCGAAGGGGCCGATCACATACCAGGTATCGAGGAAGATGCGGTTGGCGTAGGCGCCACCGGCGCCGATCGTGCGGCCGCGGCCGGTGCGCATGGTGACGGCGTCGACCGGCGGGGGTGCCAGGAACGCGCCGAAGCTGCGGGAGTCGCTGAAGGCATTGCTCGACATGTCGATGCTGCTGCCCGTGATCGCGCCGGGCGCGCCCAGCGCCAGGCCGCTGACCAGGGCCTCGACCTTGCTGCCGCGCGAGGCCGAGTTCTGCACGATGCCATTGCCCCCTGGCCGTCCACCCTGGCCGCCCTGGCCGCTCATCTGGCCATTGCCTTGGCCCTGGCCACCCTGGCCGGCCGCCTTGCCGCTGCCCGGTCCCTGGCCGGCTTTACCGCCTTGCGGCCGGCCTGGCTTCAGCTCTCCTGCCTCCGGCTTGATGGCGACGCCCTGCTGCTGCGCCAGCAGTTGCGCGCGGCGCTGCGCCAGGGCGGCCTTGGCCTGTTGCGCCAGCTGGGCCACCTGGACTTCCGGCGATGCATGCTTGGTCGATGCCGGCCTGGGTTTGCGCGCCTCGTCGAGCTGCACGCGCCTGAGGGCCTCGGCCGCGGGGATGCGCAACACGCGTGCCAACTCGGTGGCGCGGATCTTCTGCTGCACCTGCCCGATCTGCCGGGCCAGTTCACGCGCCCGCTCGGCAGGATCGGGCGGCAGGGGGGCGTCCTTGCCGCCTTTGCCCTTGCCCTCGCCACCGGCTTCGCCTGCGCTTTCCGCCAGCGCATCGCGGATCTCCTCCATCGTGCGCAGCTCGCGCCGCATCTGGCGCTGCCCGGTGTGTTGCAGCGACTGCGCGACCTGCGCGCGCAAGCCGTCGTCGCGCTTGATGGCGACGTGCACCGGCCCGGCCGTGTACAGGCTGGCCGCGAGCACGCCGTGCGCCGCCAGCGATGCGATCAGCCAGGGATGACGGCGCCACGGCTCGACCATGCTCGAACCGTCCAGTCGGAAAGTCGCGTCGGCATTCATTTACTGCCGGCGTGCACGCATCGCGATATTGCTCAGGCCTTCGAACTGGCACAGGTCGAGCACATGGACGATGGACTGGTAAGAAGCGTTGCCGTCTCCCTCGATGCGCACCGGCCGGCCCGGATGCGCACGCGCCTCGCCCGACAGGCGCTCGTGCAGAGCCTCGATCGACAGCCTGTCCTCGCCGATCGCTACCTGGCCCGCGCGGTCAACCCGGATCACCAGCGGATCGGGCGCAGCGTCGGCCAGGTCGAGCGTGGCGGAGGAGCGAGGCAGCGTGATCGGGATGGCCTTGTCCTTGTGCTGCTGCTCCTTCTGCTTGAACGAGGTCGCGACCATGAAGAACATCAGCAGGAAGAAGATGCAATCGATCAGTGCGATCAGGCCGATCTCGGGCTGGTCGTCCTCGCCGAGCTCAATGCGCATGGCCGGCCTCCCTGGCGCGCACTTCGTCCAGCAGGCGTCCGAGCTGGCGTTCCAGCAGGATGCCGATGTTCACCATGCGGTTGCGAAAGAAGTGGTGCAGCGCCAGCGACGGCAGCGCCACCGACAGCCCGGCCGCCGTGTTGACCAGGGCCTTCGAGATGCCGCCGGCCAGCAGGGTCGGATCGCCCATGCCGTTGAAGGCGATCACGTGGAAGGCCTCGATCATGCCGACCACGGTGCCCAGCAGGCCGACGATCGGCGCGATGGTGGCGACCACGTTCAGGGCATAGGCCTTCTGCTGCTGCAGGCGCAGCTCCGTCGACGCGATCTCGGCCGCGCGCGCCGAAAGCGTCTCGGCCGGCAGCCGCGGATGCCCGGCCATGAATTCGAGCACGCGCGCCAGGCTGCTGCGGTCTTCCCCGGCGCGCGTCGCCAGCGCCGCGTAGTCGCCGGCCCGCCACAGGCCGAGCGCCTCGTCGGCCAGGTCCTGCGGCGCCACCTTTTGCGCGCGGAAGTTCGCCAGCCGTTCGAACGCCACGGCCAGCGCCAGCACCGACAGCGCGCCGATCACGACGACGCCGGTGCCGCCTTCGAGCAGTTGGGAGGCGAGGTTCAGTTCCTGCATGGCGGTCCTTTCGCTAATGTTATTAATTTCCGGCTAATTTAACACAATATATCCACGCATTAGCAATACAAATTGCCACAACATGGAAATATTATTTGCCATCAATAAGAAACCATGGCGAACCCCGTACGCCGCCTGCTAGGCTAGGGATTGTTCCGGACCGCTGCGTCCTTTATCGAGGGGAAAACCATGCCCATACCTGTCATGAATCTGGTGCGCGCCGCCTGCACGGCGGTTCTGCTCTGCCTGTCGTGCGGCGCCACCGCGCAAGGCTCCGGCATCCGTTACGGCGTCGCGCCGGCGCAGGACTGTATGGTGGGGAGCGCCGCTCCCGCGCAGGGCAAACGGGTCGATGCGAGCGGCGTCGCCGTCGAAGGCGGCGACGTGCGCCGGATCAGTGTGAGTTTCGACGAGGCGGTCGCCACCGATACCATCCACGTCGCCATGAACGAAGCCGGCTCACGCGCGCTGGCGCTGGTCGAAATACAGGATGCGGATGGAGGCTGGCGCAAGGCTTGGGAAGGACGGCTTGCCGCGCCCGCAGCGAACTTTTCGGAAGTGGCGTGTTTCGAACCGAAACTGCCGCAGAAACAGGTGGTGCGGGCCCTACGCCTCACTTTCCGCGACGCGCCAGGCCAGATCGACGTCAATTACGCGGCGCTGCTGCGCCGCTGAGCCTCAGAGTCTCAGAGCAGGACCAGGTTATCCCGGTGCACCAGCTCGGGCGCCTCGACGTAGCCGAGGATGGACTCGATCTCGCTGGAAGCGTGGCGCATGATGCGCCTGGTCTCGGAAGCGGTGTAGTTGGCGAGCCCGCGCGCGATCTCGGCGCCGTCCTCGGTCACGCAGGTGACCAGTGCACCGCGCCCGAATTCGCCGCGCACGGCCGTCACGCCGATCGGCAGCAGCGACTTGCCCTCTTTCTGCAGCTTGTGCGCGGCGCCGGCGTCCAGCACCAGTTCGCCCGCCGTGTGCAGGTGGTCGACCATCCACTGGCGCCGCGCGGTGAGGCGCGCGGTGGGCGCCAGCAGCTGGGTGCCGATCGCTTCGCCTCTGCCTAAGCGCACCAGCACATTGTCTTCCCTGCCCCAGGCGATCACGGTATGCGCGCCCGAACGCGCGGCGCGCTTGGCGGCCAGCACCTTGGTCAGCATGCCGCCGCGGCCGATGCTGCTGCCGGCGCCGCCGGCCATCGCTTCGAGCGAGGTGTCGCCGGCCTGGGCTTCGGCGATCAGCTTCGCTTGAGGGTCCTTGCGCGGGTCGGCCGAGTACAGGCCCTTCTGGTCGGTCAGGATCACCAGGGCGTCGGCCTCGATCAGGTTGGCGACCAGCGCGCCGAGGGTGTCGTTGTCGCCGAACTTGATCTCGTCCGTGACCACGGTGTCGTTCTCGTTGATGATCGGGACCACGCCCAGACGCAACAAGGTGGTGAGCGTGGAGCGTGCGTTCAGGTAGCGTTCGCGATCGGCCAGGTCGGCGTGGGTCAGCAGCACCTGGGCGGTCTTCACGCCGTGCGTGGCGAAGCTGGTTTCGTAGATCTGGGCCAGGCCCATCTGGCCGCAGGCGGCGCAGGCCTGCAGTTCGTGGATGTCGGTCGGGCGCGCGCTGAAGCCGAGGCGCAGCATGCCTTCGGCGATCGCACCGGAAGACACCAGCACGACTTCCTTGCCGAGGGTGCGCAGGGACGCGATCTGGGCGGCCCAGCGCGCGATCGCGGCGTTATCGAGGCCGCGGCCTTCGTTGGTGACGAGCGAGGAGCCGACCTTGACGATGATGCGCGAGGCGGACTGGATGACGGAGGTGGCGGACATGTCGGAGTTCATGATTCGGGGAGTGGCGAAAAGGGCTTTCCTGGCGGGCGAAGCAGCAGCAGCGCCAGGCCGAGCAGCACTTCGATTCCGCTAACGACGAACAGTGAGCCCTGGGGCAGGCCGATCGCGAAGGACGCGGCGAGGCGGCCGAGCGGCTGCGCCAGGATGAATAATGCTGCGAGGTCGCCGAGGATGGGCTGGTCGCCCCGCCTGGCCGCCAGGAACGCCAGCCCCGCGGTGGCGAGGCGCACTCCGACATAGATGGCGTAGAACTGGCTGTAGCCGTTCACGCCCACGAGAAACAGGCCCATCGCTTCCGCGACCCGGTCCGGATCGAGGAATGCCGACAACGCGGCCAGCGAGCTGGCCGTGGCGGTCGCCTGCAGCAGCCGGCTGCGCAGGAGAAAGCGGCGCGACGGGGATAGGACCAAATCAGTCTTCGAGAATCTTGAAGCGGGGATCGTCCGGATCGATCGACGAGATGCCGCGCGCTTCCTCGGTCATCTGCTTTTCTTCGGAACGGTGCTCGACGTGGCGCTTCTCTTCCAGGTACTTGTAGATCGCGTGGACCAGGTCTTCGCAGCCTTCGCGGCTCAGCGCCGAGATCTCGAACACCGGGCCCTTCCAGGCCAGCTTCTTGACGAAGTCCTTGACAGCCTTCTTGCGCTCGTCTTCCGGCACCACGTCCAGCTTGTTCAGCACCAGCCAGCGCGGCTTGTTGACCAGCTCTTCGTCGTACTTCTCGAGTTCCTTGACCAGGGCCTTGGTGTCCTTGACCGGGTCGGTCTTGCCGTCCGCCGGCGCAAAATCGACGATGTGCAGCAGCAGGCCGGTGCGGCTCAGGTGGCGCAGGAACTGGTGGCCCAGGCCGGCGCCTTCGGCCGCGCCTTCGATCAGGCCCGGGATGTCGGCGATGACGAAGCTCTTCTCGTGCGAGACGCGCACCACGCCGAGGTTCGGATGCAGGGTCGTGAACGGATAGTCGGCGATTTTCGGCTTGGCGTTGGACACCGCCGTGATGAAGGTCGACTTGCCGGCGTTCGGCATGCCCAGCAGGCCGACGTCGGCCAGCACCTTCAGCTCGAGGCGCAGCGCGCGGCGCTCGCCTTCCTTGCCTTCGGTCTTCTGGCGCGGCGCGCGGTTGGTCGAGGTCTTGAAGTGGATGTTGCCCCAGCCGCCCTCGCCGCCCTTGGCCAGCAGTTCGACCTGGCCATGTTCGGTCAGGTCGGCCAGGATTTCGCCATTGTTATCGTCGATGATCAGGGTGCCGACCGGCATGCGCAGGTAGACGTCCTCGGCGCCCTTGCCGTAGCAGTCGGAGCCGCGGCCCGGTTCGCCGTTGCGCGCCGTGTGCACCTTGGAGAAGCGGAAGTCGACCAGGGTGTTGACGTTGCGGTCGGCGATCGCCCAGATCGAGCCGCCGCGGCCGCCGTCGCCGCCGTCAGGGCCGCCGAACGGACGGAATTTCTCGCGTCGGAACGAGGCGCAGCCATTGCCGCCGTCGCCGCCGATGACTTCGATTCTTGCTTCGTCGATAAACTTCATGATGAACCACCAAAACTGAGGGCTATGTCACTGTTAAATGTGCCACAAGATGGGCCCATGGATACGCACTTAACGGTGACAGCGCCAGAAATTAAAAAGGCTCTACCTGTGGGCAGAGCCTATCGATTGCAAGGCTTGCGCCTCACGTCGCGGAACCTGCCGGGGCAAGGTTCCGCTGCGCCGCTATTTAGGCAGCGACTGCTTCAGCAGCAACGACGGTCACGTACTGCTTCGAGCCGACGCCTTGCTTGACGAACTTGACAGTGCCGTTCACCAGGGCGAACAGGGTGTGGTCCTTGCCCAGGCCAACGTTGGTGCCCGGACGGATCGTGGTGCCGCGCTGGCGCATGATGATGCCGCCTGCGTTGATCGACTGGCCGCCGTAGACCTTCACGCCAAGGCGTTTGCTTTCTGAGTCACGGCCGTTGCGGGTAGTACCGCCGCCTTTTTTGTGTGCCATTTAGATGCTCCTTGATGACTGATGAGGACGCGCGGCAATTAGCCGTTGATCGCAACCACTTGGATTTCGGTGTAGTTCTGGCGATGGCCCTGACGCTTCTGGTAGTGCTTACGACGACGCATCTTGAAGATACGCACTTTGTCGTGACGACCGTGCGAAACAACAGTCACGCGAACCGAAGCACCTTCCACCAGCGGAGCACCAAATTTGATGCTCTCGCCCTCGCCGACGGCGAGAACCTGATCGATAGTGAGTTCGGAACCAATGTCTGCCGGTATCTGTTCTACTTTGAGTTTTTCGCCAGCGACAACTTTATATTGCTTGCCACCGGTTTTTATGACCGCGTACATGATTTGAAACCTCATTGATTGTTTGAAGAAATTCCAGCGAATCGGGCGTACAGCATGCTCGGGATTCGGGGAACAGAGGATTATACATAAATTGGTGCAGGGCGTCAAAACCGCTGTGGTGACCCGGCACGAACGTGACGCCTGAGCAACTGGCCGCCGATCCCGCCGGATGGTCGACTGATGCGAAAGAGCGCGGGATTGGCTTGCTTATCGTATAATCGCGCCACTTAACACATCCACATCGCACTCAACGTCCAGCAGGTCCGCCTTGTCCGCCGCCACCAACAACGCCCAACAGAACCCCATCACCCGCACGATCGCAGCCGACATGGAGGCCGTCAACGGCGTGATCCGCCAGCGGCTGCAGTCGGACGTCGCGCTGGTGAACCAGATCGCCGAATACATCATCAGCGCCGGCGGCAAGCGGATCCGCCCCGTGCTGGTGCTGCTGCTGGCCAATGCCTACGGCTACCAGGGCAAGGGCCACCACGAACTGGCGGCGGTGGTGGAATTCATCCACACCGCGACCCTGCTGCACGACGACGTGGTCGACGAATCCTCGATGCGCCGCGGCCGCCAGACCGCCAACGCGATGTTCGGCAACGCTGCCTCGGTGCTGGTCGGCGACTACCTGTACTCGCGCGCGTTCGAGATGATGACGAGCCTGGACAACATGCGCGTGATGGAGATCCTGTCGCGCGCCACCACCGTGATCGCCGAGGGTGAAGTCCTGCAGCTGCTGAACATGCACGATCCGGACGTGACCCAGGAAAGCTACCTGACCGTGATCCGCTCCAAGACCGCCAAGCTGTTCGAGGCCGCCGCCCAGCTCGGCGCCCTGGTGGCCGGCGCGAACGACGCCCAGATCGAGGCCGCCGGCGAATACGGCCGCTCGCTGGGCACCGCGTTCCAGCTGATCGACGACGTGCTCGACTACGCCGGCGACGCCGCCGAGATCGGCAAGAACGTCGGCGACGACCTGCGCGAAGGCAAGCCCACCCTGCCCCTGATCTATGTGATGGAAAACGGCAGCATTGAACAGCGCGCCCTGATCCGCAGCTGCATCGAACAGGGCGACGAAACCCATTTCGACGCCGTGCTGGCGGCCGTCACCAGCAGCGGTGCGCTCGACTTCACCCGCCGCGCCGCCGAAGCCGCGGCCAAGCGCGCCGCCGATGCGATCGCCGACCTGCCGGACAGCGAATTCAAGCAGAGCCTGCTGCAGCTGTGCAGCTTCGCAGTTGACAGGAACCACTGAGGCAACTATAGTAATGCCTTCCCGAGATTCGGCAACGGGTCTCAAACCAGTCGGGGTGTAGCTTAGCCCGGTAGAGCGCTACGTTCGGGACGTAGAGGCCGGAGGTTCGAATCCTCTCACCCCGACCATCCGATTCCTGGCGAATCATGACAGCAAAGCCCCTCGTCGAAGGGGCTTTTTGCTTTGCGGATCAGGACATGCCGCATCAGCTGCCTGCGCGACGGGTGCAGTAGTCGTAAGCGTCCGCCTTCGGCGCCAGGTCGGTGTCGACCAGGATGATGACCGGGGCATTGTCGGCGCGCTTGCCGAAATAGGCTTCGAAGCCCTTCCCCAATACGCCGCTGGTAAAGGCGATCTTCCCGCTGGCGCTGTCGTAGGCCATGGCGCCGCTCTTCTTGCCTCCGCTGACCCACGCATACTGGCTGGCGCTGCTGAATTCGATCACCTTGTAGGTATAGCCGGCCTGGTTGTATTGCTGGCGGCAGGCATAGGTTCCCGCTTCGAACGTGCCGCCGCGGACCTTGAACACGCTCAGCGGTTCGATCCCGGCGAGGGCGGGACCAACGAGCGCCAGCCCCAGGGCCGGCAGGAACAGCATGTTCGCAAAGCATCGGTGGATGGGTTTCATGGATGTCCGGATTCGGATGAGTGGTTGTGAGTTTGAAAATACCATATGTTGTCCGGAATGCCGAGCATTGGCCGGCCTGGGGGACGGCATCGGCACGTCAAGCTTGGCGCAGCTGTGCCGTTTCGCTGTTGACAGAACCACCGAGAAAAACTATAGTCATGCCTCTCGAAACGCCGGCTCCGGCGTTCCATACCAGTCGGGGTGTAGCTTAGCCCGGTAGAGCGCTACGTTCGGGACGTAGAGGCCGGAGGTTCGAATCCTCTCACCCCGACCATCTCCTTTTTCCAGCAGATTCACTTCAGCGGCCAGAACCAGACTTCCTTGCTGGTCCAATAGCAATCGCTCCCACATACCCGTATGCCTCCAGCCGGCGCGGATACGATATCGATGTGCCCATTTTCGAAAAGGCCTGGAATCAGCTTCCAGAACGACACGATCCCGTTTCCGTTTCCGATGGCATCCTGCACGTCCCTGCCGCTGAATTTTTCAGGCGTACCGAGCCGTGACTGGTGTGCGAGCAATAGCGAGAGGTTGCGCTGCCCCATCTCGATCAGCTTGCCCTGATACGGCCCTTTCTTGATCCTCAGGCGTCCCGGAATGGTTTTCCCGGACTTGATGAGTGCAAGGCTCATACGGATCGCACAAGTGTTGTCGTAAGCCGGGTTACCGATTAGCTCGTCCCACCCAAGTGTTCTGAGCAGGTCCAGCTGTTTGAGTACTTTATTTGACGAGAAATTGGCCCGCAAGGCGGCGTACGAGAGTTGCCACATGAGTGCTCCTATCGATGAGTACACGGGTATTTGGAAACGAACTGCCGGTACAGCAGAACCGCCGCATTGCCGGGCATGGAGCCGCGGGGCCGATCTACCAGATTCGCCCAGCCACGCTCTTCGAGTTCGTGCGGTTTGATGCGGCCAGGGGCACACCAACTGATCCCTTGCGTGGCATCCACGACGCCGCCGACATAGCCTGCGGCATAGCGCTCACGTTCGGGCACGTCTCCCAACAGCCAGGACATGAAGCGATCACCGGTCATCCGTGGCTGTGCGGCGCATGCGCCATCCTTCAGCGGGAAGGCTGAGCGGAACTGTTCGACCAGCACTGCTGCGGCGGCATCCGGCATGGACCCGGCGGGACGAGCAGCCAGCACATCGAGCACCCGCTCGTCCATCTGCACGACGTCCAGGCCGGCGGGCGGACACCATTGGGCACCTCGGGTACTGTCCGCGACTCCCGCCATGTAGCCCTGAACGTAGGGCTTGTCGAAGTCATGCCGGACATCCGGACCGCCCCGCAACCCGGCAATGAGCTGGTTTCCGGTGACGCGTGCCGGACGCCGGTTCGCGCCGGTGGCCATGGACGCGGCAAGGGCCAGCGCGAGGATGGCAAGATGAAATCTCATTCGTGGGGATTTGAAGGGCGAAAGCCCCATTCTTGCGCTCCAGCGCGGGGGGCAGGTTGAACGGCATCAATCAGTGGCGGCGAGCCTGCCGACTATCCGTCGTTGAATTTACATTAGCGCTAATGTATTATCTGGCGCATGGACCCCAAACAAGACCCCGGGCTCGGCGAACTGCTGCGCTACGTCACCGAACTGCTCGAACATGGCGCCGAGGAGCACTACCGTGCGATGCGCGTGAATTACCGGGTGCGCTATACGCCGGTCCTGCGCGCGCTGCACGCCGGCGCCCGGACCGTCACCGACATCACCGAACGCAGCCGCCTGACGCAGGGCGCCATCAGCCAGACCGTGGCCCTGCTGGAGGACGATGGCCTGGTGTCGCGCCACGCCGTCGACGATGGACGCAAGAGCGGCATCCGGCTCACGGCGGCCGGCCGCGGCCTGGTGGCCAAGCTCGAACGGCATTGGGTCGCCACCTTCGCCGCCATCGACGCGCTCGAGGAAGAAACCGGCTATCCGCTGCGGCGCGCGCTGGTGGCCGCGGCCGAAGCGCTGGAGCGCGAAGACTTCTCGGCCCGGGTCACCGCCGCCAAAGCACAACTGAAGAAAGGAGCGCATCCCCATGCCGACTGATCACCCACAGGCGCGCAACTGGTTCGACCAGGGCGGCCGCGCCTACGCCCGTTTCCGGCCCGAGTACCCGCGCCAGCTGGCGGCCTTCCTCGCCTCGAAGGCGCCTGGCAACCAGCTCGCCGTCGACGTCGGCTGCGGCAATGGCCAGCTGACGCAGCTGCTGGCGCCTTACTTTGCGAAGGTGGTCGGGCTCGATCCGAGCGCCGACCAGATCGCGAACGCGGTCCCGAACGAGCGGATCGATTACCAGTGCGCGCCCGCCGAACGGCTGCCGCTGCCCGATGCCAGCGCCAGCCTGGTCACCGCGGCCCAGGCCGCGCACTGGTTCGACCTGCCGGCCTTTTACCGCGAAGCGCGCCGCATCGCCGTCCCGGGCGCGATCCTGGCGCTGGTCAGCTACGGCGTGCTCCGGATGGACCCGGCGCTCGATGCGCGCTTCCAGAAATTCTACTGGGAAGAGATCGGGCCCTACTGGCCGCCGGAGCGCAAGCTGGTCGACAACGGCTACAGGACGATCGACTTCCCCTTCGAAGAACTGGCGCCCGCCGCGATGGACATCCGCCTCGACTGGCACCTGTCCGAATTCCTCGGCTATCTCACGACCTGGTCCGCGGTGAAGAGCGCCCGGGAAGCGGGCAAGGAAGAGCTGCTGGTCGCCTTCGCCAACGATATCGCACGGGCCTGGGGCGACCCGAACCTGAAGCGCACCATCGCCTGGCCGATCAACATGCGCATCGGTCGACTCTAGCCGCATGGATTACCTCGGCCTGAAACACTTCCACATGGGCTGCGCCGCCCTCTCCGGCGCGCTGTTCCTGCTGCGCGGCGTGTGGATGATGCGCGCTTCGAACATGCTGCAGCGGCGCTGGGTGCGCGTCGCGCCGCATGTCGTCGATACCCTGCTGCTGGCCAGCGCGATCGGCCTGGCCGCCTGGAGCCATCAATACCCCGGCCGGCAGCCCTGGCTGACCGCCAAGGTGGTGGCCCTGCTCGGCTACATCGTGCTGGGTTCGATCGCCCTGAAACGGGGCCGTACGAAAGGACAGCGCCAGGCCGCGTTTGCCGCGGCGCTGGCGCTGTTCGCCTACATCGTGTCGGTGGCCGTCACCAAGCGGCCCTTGCCCTTCTACTGATCAGCGGGCGCTGTTCAAACGCACCAGCAGCGCGCCGCCGGCCGACAGGGTCGCCAGCAGCGTCACGCCGGTCCAGCCCCAGCTTGCCAGGACCTGGGCGCCGAGCAGGCCGCCGGTCGCCATGCCGATGAACATGCAGGTCATCAGCACCGCGTTCAGGCGGCTGCGCGCTTCCGGCGCGATGCCGTAGACGATGGTCTGGTGCGAGATCAGGCTGGCCTGCACGCCCAGGTCGAAGCCGACCGTCGCCAGCGCCAGCAGCGCCAGTTGGGCCTGCACCGGCAGCAGCGGCATCAGCAGCATCACGCCGAACGACACCACGGCGATGGCGCAGGCGATGCGCAGCACCCATTCCGGGCCATGGCGGTCGGCCAGGCGGCCGGCGATGGGCGCCGCCAGGGCGCCGGCGGCGCCGGCCAGGCCGAAGGCGCCGGCCGCGCCCGAGCCGAGATGGAACGGGGCCTCGTGCAGCATCACGGCCAGGGTCGACCAGAAGGCCGAGAAGCCGAGCGCCAGCAGGCCCTGGGCCAGCGCGGCCTGGCGCAGCTTCGGGTATTCCACCCACAAATGGACGAGCGACTTCAGCAACTCCGGATACGGGTGATCGCTGGTCGGCGCAAAGCGCGGCAAGCCTTTCGCCAGCACCACCGCCAGCAGGGCCACGCTGGCGGCAGCGGCGACGAACATCGCGCGCCAGCCGAAGGTCTCGGCGACGAATCCGCTCACCACGCGCGACAGCAGGATGCCCATCAGCAGGCCGGTCATGACCGTGCCGACCGCCTTGCCGCGCTCTTCCGGCGGGGCCAGCGTGGCGGCCGCGGGGACGATGTCCTGGGCCACGGTCGCGAACAGCCCGACCAGCAGGCTGGCCACCAAGAGCACCGGCAGGCCCGGCGCGAAGCCGGTCAGCAGCAGGGCCGCGCATAGGACCACGGCCTTCAGCAGGATGATGTTGCGGCGGTCGAAACGGTCGCCCAGCGGCGCGAGCAGCAGCAGCCCGAGCGCGTAGCCGAGCTGGGTGAGCGTCGGGATCCAGCCGATCTCGCGCGGACTGGCGTGCAGGTCGCCGGCCAGGACGCCCAGCGTCGGCTGGCTGTAGTAGAGCGCGGCCACGGTCAGGCCGGTGGCGCCGGCCAGCAGGAAGGTCAGCGACGACGACAGGTGGGGCCTTGCATGGGCGGTCTGGACGGTGTTCATGGTGTGCTTCCGATAGGTCTCGATGGCGCCATTATCGTCACCCGGGCTGGACGACGGTAGACGCGGCGGACGTCGAAGTGTTATACGATGGACGTATGAACCTTGAACTTAACGGCGTTGTTTCCACCGCCGACCGTATGATGCTCGTGGAAACATTTGTCCGCATCGTCGACGCCGGCAGCCTTTCGGCGGCGGCGCGGCTGCTGGAAACCACCCAGCCGACCGTCAGCCGGCGCCTCAAGACCCTGGAAAAATCGCTGGGCGTGCGCCTGCTGCAGCGCTCGACCCACGCGATGAAGCTGACCGACGACGGCATGCGCTGCTACGCGCGGGCCAAGGAGCTGATCGCCGGCTGGCAGGAATTCGAGAGCGAGATCCGCGGCGCCGGCGAGGAGCCGGTCGGGCTGCTGCGCGTGATCGCGCCGCACGCCTTCGGCCAGCAGCAACTGGTGGCGCCGCTGGCCGAGTACCTGAAGCGCTATCCGAAGATGGCGGTCGACTGGACCCTGCACGACCGCACGCCGGACTTCATCGCCGAGGGCATCGATTGCGCGATCCGGGTCGGCGACATTCCCGATCCCTCGGTGGTGGCGATCCGGCTGGGCGAGGTGCCGCGCATCGTGGTCTGCGCGCCCTCGCTGCTGGAAGGCGGCGCGGTGCCGGCCCACCCGGCCGAGCTGGCCGGCCTGCCGTGGATCGCGGTGTCCCCCTACTACCGCAACGAGGTCGCGCTGACCCACCGCGAGAGCGGCAAGACGGTGCGCTTCCCGGTCCAGCCGCGCATGTACACGGACAACCTGTATGCGATGCGCAGCGCGGTCCTGCAGGACATCGGCGTGGCGATCGGCTCGTCCTGGGCCGTGCGCGAAGAACTCGAGGCCGGCCGCCTGGTGCAGCTGACGCCGGACTGGCAGGCCGCGCCGCTGCCGATCCACCTGCTTTATCCGCCGGCGCGCTTCTATCCGGCGCGGCTGCGGCGCTTCATCGACATCATGCGGGTGGCGGTGCCGCAGGCCTTCGGGATCCTGCCGGCGGATTGAAGCGGCTGCGACTCAGTTCCCGGCCTGTACCGAGCCGATGCCCGACGCCGACTTGTTGACCGTGCGCGGCTTGCCGTAATAGGTCAGGTTGCCCATGCCCTCCACCACGGCGTCGAGCCGGTTCCTGGCGTAGACCTTGACGTCGCCGATGCCGCGGAAGCGGATGTCCGCGTCGTTCGCGAGCAGGGCTTTCGCATCGACTTCGCCGACCCCTTCCGCTTTCATGCTGAAGATCTTCACTTCGCCGTTGATGCCCACGCTGCCGGCGCCCCGGTAGGTCACGTCGAGGCGCTCGCCGCGGACCTGGTTGAGCTTGATCTCGCCCGCGCCTTCGACGTCGAGCGCGCGCAGGGCCGGCATGGTGATGACCACGCGCTGCTCGCCCCTGGAGTTGTACTTCTTGTCCCTGTCGGGCATGCGCAGGCGCAGTTCGCCATCCACCACTTCGCTGGTGAGGTCGCGGATGAACCTGGCGTCGCCGCGCACGGTCAGCGACTGCGCCTTGCCCGCATCCACGGTGACGCTGATCGGACCGTGCACGCTGATCGACGTGAAGGCCGGCGCATTGCGGACCTGCTCGTCCGCGTGGGCGGTGGCGGCGATGGAAAGGGCGGCGGCAAGGGCAAGGGTAGTCAGGCGCATCGCAAAACTCTCGGTCGGGTTAAGGTGAACCCATTGTAAGCAGAGAACCCCTGCCCGGCCGATGTTTTGCGACGGACTGCATTTTTCGCTGCCTTGTTTGCTAATTGCGCTGCTCGGCCAGCAGCGCCCGGATCTCCGGCACGCAGGAACCGCAGTTGCCGCCCGCCTTCACGCAGGCCGTCACCGCCGACGCATCTTCCAGGCCATGCTTCGCGATCGCGATGCGGATCGTGTTGCGGCCCACGCCGAAGCAGGAACACACGGTCGGCCCCGGATCGGCGCCCTGTTCGCGCGCGCGGCCGGACAGCAGGCCGGCGCGGTCCTGCGGCGTCAGGGCTTCCTTGCCGAACATCTGCGCCAGCCAGGCGCGTGCGGGCAGATCCTGGCGCTGCGACACGAACAGGCAAGCCTCGATGCGGCCGTCGACCAGGTGGGCCGCGCGGTACACGCCGCCGCAGCGGTCCTCGAGTTCGATCCAGTCGGCGTCTTCGTCCTCCACCTGCAGCAGGCGCCGCGCCCAGCCGGCCGCGCCGGCAAACGGATGGCGTCCGGCCAGTTCGTAGCGCACGAAGTCCGCACCCTGGATGCGGGTCCAGTTGGCCGCGTCCTCCAGCGGCAGCTCGGCCCGGCTGAGGATGAAGCCGAACCAGTTCACGCCGAAGGGTTCGACGCGCACCGGCGTGTGCTTGAATTCCGGCTCGCCGGAGACCGGATCGACCGCCGGGTTGACGATGCTGCCGACGCGCGCATCGGACGCGGTCTGGCCGCTCCAGTGGATCGGCATGAACACGCTGCCGCGCGCGATGCCGCCGCCGTGCCGCACGCGCGCCACGCTTGCACCCCAGCGGCTGCTCACGCGCGCCAGCTCCCCCTCCTTCACGCCGCACAGCAGGGCATCCTGCGGATGCAGGTCGACGAAGGGTTCGGGCAGGTGTTCGGCCAGCCTGGCCGAGCGCCCGGTGCGCGTCATCGTGTGCCACTGGTCGCGCACGCGGCCGGTGTTCAGCACCAGCGGGTAATCCGCGTCGGGCGCATGCGCGGGCAGGCGCGCGCGCGTGGCCACGAAGCGCGCCCTGCCGTCCGGGTGGGAGAACTGGCCGTCGCCGAACAGGCGCTTGGCGGAATCGCCGGGCCTGCGTACCGGCCATTGCACGGGGTCCAGCGCATCGTATTCGGCGCGGCTCAAGCCGGCCAGGCCGCCAATATCGAAAATGCGTCGCCGCTGGCTGCCGGCGCCGTTCTGCCAGCCCGACAGGCGCGCATGCTCATCGAAGATCTGGTGCGGCGAGGTGAAATCGAAGCCCGTGAAGCCCATGCGGCGCGCCACGTCGCAGACGATGTCCCAGTCCGGCCGCGCCTGTCCCGGCGGCGACAGGAAGGCGCGCTGGCGCGAAATGCAGCGCTCGGAATTGGTGACCGTGCCATCCTTCTCGCCCCAGCCCAGGGCCGGCAGCAGCACGTGGGCGAGTGCGTTCGTGTCGGTGCCGGACACGATGTCGGACGCCACCACCAGCGCGCATTTCTCCAGCGCGCGCCGGGCCTGATCGGCGTCCGGCAGGCTGACCAGCGGATTGGTGGCCATGATCCACACGGCCTTGACGGCGCCCTCCTCGATCGTGCGGAACAGGTCGACCGCCTTCAGGCCCGGCTTGCCGGCGATGCGCGGGGCGTCCCAGAATGCGCGCACGGCGGCGCGCTGGCCGGCGTCCTCCAGGTCCATGTGGGCCGCCAGCATGTTCGCCAGGCCGCCCACCTCCCGTCCGCCCATCGCGTTCGGCTGGCCGGTCAGCGAGAACGGCCCCATGCCGGGGCGGCCGATGCGGCCCGTGGCCAGGTGGCAGTTGATGATGGCGTTGACCTTGTCGGCGCCGCTGGACGACTGGTTGACGCCCATGGTGAAGGCGGTGACCGTCTTGTCCGTCTTCGCGAACAGATCGTAGAACGCCAGCAGCTGCTGCGGATCCAGCCTGCACGCCCTGGCCACGTCGAACAGGCTGCCGGACTGCCCGGCCGCCTCCAGCGCCTCGCCCAGGCCGGCGGTATGGGCGTCGACGAAGGCGCCGTCGAGGCCGCCGTGGGTGGCCAGGTAAGCCAGCAGGCCGTTGAACAGCCAGACATCGCTGCCCGGCTTGAGCGGCAGGTGCAGGTCGGCCAGGTCGCAGGTGGCGGTGCGGCGCGGGTCGATCACCACCACCTTCATCTGCGGCCGCGCTTCCTTTGCGCGCACCAGGCGTTGATATAAGGTCGGATGGCACCAGGCGGCGTTCGAGCCCACCAGCACCACCAGGTCGGCCAGTTCGAAGTCTTCGTAGCAGCCGGGCACGATGTCTTCGCCGAAGGCGCGCTTGTGCCCCGCCACCGCCGAGGACATGCACAGGCGCGAGTTGGTGTCGATGTTCGCGCTGCCGATATAGCCCTTCATGAACTTGTTGGCGACGTAGTAGTCCTCGGTCAGCAGCTGGCCGGAGACGTACAGCGCGACGGCATCCGGGCCGTGCTCGGCGACGATGCGCGCGAAGCCGTCGGCGACCTTGCCGAGCGCCTCGTCCCAGCTGCTCTCGCGCAGCACGCCTTCTTCGCGCAGCATGGGAGCGAGCAGGCGCCCTTGCAGGCCCAGGGTCTCGCCCAGCGCCGAGCCCTTCACGCACAGGCGGCCCTGGCTGGCGGGATGGGCCTCGTCGCCCAGGATGGCGAGCTGGCCGTCCTGGCCGAGCCGGGCGCTGACGCCGCAGCCGACGCCGCAATAGGGACAGGTGGTACGGACGGTGGTGGGGATGGCGGACAGCTTCATGCAGGACTCCGGTTACGCGGCCGCCAGGGACTGGGCCTGGCCGAACAGCAGGTGATGGCGGATGGCGGCGATGTCGGTGCGGTTCTGGATCAGCTCGAAGTACCACGGCCCGTCGGCGACGTCGCCGTACAGCACTACGCCGAGCAGGCGGCGCCCGCCGACCACCAGGCGCTTGTAGACGCCGCCGCGGCGGTCGCGCAGCACCAGGTCTTCGCTGCCTTCGCTGCCGACGATGTCGCCGGCCGAGTACAGGTCGACGCCCGTCACTTTCAGCTTGGTGGCGGTGGCCTGCTGCACGTAGCGGCGGTGGCCCCGGCCCGCCAGGTGGGCCGCGCAGACGCGCGCCTGGTCCCAGATCGGCGCCACAAGGCCGAAGGTGGCGCGGCGGTGCTGCACGCATTCGCCGACCGCATAGACGCGCGGATCGTAGGTCTGCAGGGTATCGTCGACCACGATCGCGCGCTCGACGTGCAGGCCGGCTTCCCTGGCCAGCGCGACGTTGGGCCGCACGCCGGCCGCCATCACCACCAGGTCGGCCGGGATGCTGTCGCCATCGCCGAAGCGCACCGCCCGGACCCTGCCCTCGCCTTCGATGGCGGCGGTCTGGCGGCTCAGCAGGATGCGCAGGCCGCGCCGCTCCAGCGAAGCGCGCAGCAGCTCGGCCGCCGGCGGATCCAGCTGCTGGTTCATCAGGCTGGCGGTCACGTGCACCACGGTCACCTCCATCCCCTGCCGCAGCAGGCCGTTGGCGGCTTCCAGGCCCAGCAGGCCGCCGCCGATCACCACCGCGCGCCCGCCCTTGCGCGCGGCCGCCAGCATGGCGTCGACGTCGTGCAGGTCGCGGAAACCGATCACGCCCGGCAGGTCGTGGCCGGGCACCGGTACGATGAAGGGCGTCGAGCCGGTCGCGATCAGCAGGCGGTCATAGGACACGGCCAGGCCGGAGGCGGCATGGACGATGCGCCGCCGGCGGTCGATGCGCACCACCGGGTCGCCGGCGTGCAGGGTGACGCCATTGGCCGCATACCACTCGCGCGAGTGCAGCATGATGTCGTCGACCGTCTTCTCGCCCGCCAGCACCGGAGATAACAAAATCCGGTTGTAGTTCCCGTGCGGCTCGGCGCCGAACACGGTGATGCCGTACATGCCGGGGTCGAGCGTCAAGAGCTCCTCGACCGTGCGCATGCCGGCCATGCCGTTGCCGATCACGACCAGGGACGGTTTCATCATGCACCTACCCAGACCTGGCCATCCTGCACGCGCACCGGATAGCTGGCCACCGAGTTGTGCGGCGCTTCCAGGCACTCGCCGGTCTGCAGGTCGAAGTGCTGCTTGTAGATGGGCGAAGCCACCACCACGCGCTCGCCGATGCTGCCGACCAGGCCGCGCGACAGCACCGCCGCATGCGAGTTCGGGTCGTAGTTATCGATGGCGAACAGGCTCGGGGACTCGGCGCCGACACGGAACACGGCCACCTGGCGCCCGTTCAGCAGCGCACACACGCCGGTATCCGGCACGATGCGGTCGAGGGGGCAGACGGCGTTCCACTGGTCCAGTTGAATATCGCGATGCATGGTTGTTCTCCTCGATGGTTCAGGCAATACGGGTGATGGGAATGACGCGCGTGCGTTCCTCCGGCGTGGCCGGCCGCACCTGGCCGCGTTCCGGCATGAAGACCACGTTGTCGTCGACGGTTTCGCTGTTCACGAAGCTGCGGAAGCGCGCGCGCACGGCAGGGTCTTCGACCGCGTTCTTCCATTCGTCGGCATAGCTGTCGACCACGCGCTGCATGTCCGCTTCCAGTTCGGCGGCGATGCCGAGGCTGTCCTCGACCACCACCTGCTTCAGGTAATCCAGGCCGCCTTCCAGGCTCTCCCTCCAGGTGCTGGTGCGCTGCAGGCGGTCGCCGGTGCGCACGTAGAACATCAGGAAGCGGTCGACCAGCTTCACCACGGTTTCCTCGTCCAGGTTCGACGCCAGCAGCTCGGCATGGCGCGGCTTCATGCCGCCGTTGCCGCATACGTACAGGTTCCAGCCTTTATCCGTGGCGATCAGGCCGACGTCCTTGCCCTGCGCCTCGGCGCACTCGCGGGTGCAGCCGGACACGCCGAACTTGATCTTGTGCGGCGCGCGCAGGCCCTTGTAGCGGTTTTCCAGCGCGATCCCGAAACCGATGCTGTCGCCCACGCCGTAGCGGCACCAGGTCGAGCCGACGCAGGACTTCACGGTGCGCAGCGACTTGCCGTAGGCGTGGCCGGACTCGAAGCCGGCCGCGATCAGCTCTTCCCAGATCGCCGGCAGCTGGTCGACCCGCGCGCCGAACATGTCCACGCGCGCGCCGCCCGTGATCTTGGTGTACAGGCCGTATTTCTTGGCCACCTGGCCCACCGCGATCAGGCCGTCCGGCGTCACCTCGCCGCCCGGCATGCGCGGCACCACGGAATAGGTGCC
This sequence comes from Telluria sp. Soil_C_11, assembly GCF_057657395.1. Taxonomy (NCBI): domain Bacteria; kingdom Pseudomonadati; phylum Pseudomonadota; class Betaproteobacteria; order Burkholderiales; family Oxalobacteraceae; genus Telluria; species Telluria sp. Soil_C_11. The sequence goes on from NZ_JBDGIN010000003.1 coordinate 161,265, forward strand.
GTCCTTCTGGATATTCCCGAGGAAGTAATCGTTCGAATCCTGCAGGCTGGCGTGTTCGGGCTTCAGCACGAAGTCGTTCCAGGTCGAGGCCAGGATGTTGGCGGCGACCGGCTTGCAGATGTCGCAGCCCAGCCCCTTGCCGTGCCTGCCCAGCAGCTCGCCGAAGCTCCTGATGCCGCCCACCCGCACCAGGTGGTGCAGTTCCTGGCGCGAGTACGGGAAGTGCTCGCACAGGTGGTTGCTGACGGCCAGGCCGGCCTTCGCCATCTCGGCCTTCATGACCTGGTTCACCAGCGGCACGCAGCCGCCGCAGGCCGTGCCGGCGTTGGTGCAGGCCTTCACTGCCGCGATGTCGCAGGCGCCGCCCGCCACCGCGTCCGCGATCGCGCCCTTGCTGACCGCGTTGCAGGAGCAGACCTGGGCCGTGGCCGGCAAGGCCTCGACGCCGATCGCCGGGCGCGCCCCGCCCTCGCCCTGGGGCAGGATCAGGAACTCTGGCGAGGCTGGCAGTTTCAGGCCATTCAGCATCAGCTGCAGCAGGTTGCCGTATTCCGCCGCGTCGCCGACCAGCACCGCGCCCAGCAGGCGCTTGCCGCAATCGGAGACCACGATTTTCTTGTACACCCGCTTGCGCTCGTCGCTGAACTGGAAGCTGCGGCTGCCTTCGGTATTGCCGTGGGCATCGCCGATCGAGGCCACGTCCACGCCCATCAGCTTCAGCTTGGTGCTCATGTCGGCGCCAGCAAATGTCCCTTCCTGGCCGAGCAGCGCGCGGGCGACGGTGCGCGCCATGTCGTAGCCGGGGGCGACCAGGCCGAAGCACTGTCCCTGCCAGGCTGCGCACTCGCCGATCGCGTAGACGTCCGGGTCCGAGCTCAGGCAGGCGTCGTCGATGGCGATGCCGCCGCGCGGGCCGAGCGCCAGCCCGCAGGCGCGCGCCAGCTCGTCGCGCGGACGGATGCCGGCCGAGAACACGATCATGTCGGTCTCGAGGAAGCTGCCGTCGGCGAATTCCATGCGGTGCGTGGCGCCCTCGCCATCGACGATGCGCAGGGTGTTCTTTTGCGTGTGCACGGTCACGCCCAGCTCCTCGATGCGCGAGCGCAGCATGCGCCCGCCCAGCTCGTCCACCTGCACCGCCATCAGGCGCGGTGCGAATTCGACCACGTGGGTGTCGAGCTGCATGTCGCGCAGCGCCTTCGCGCACTCCAGGCCCAGCAAGCCGCCGCCGATCACCACGCCCGAACGCGCCCGCTGGCCGCAAGCCAGCATCGCCTCCAGGTCTTCGATGGTGCGGTAGACGAAGCAGCCGGCGCGCTCGCGGCCTTCCACCGGCGGCACGAAGGGAGACGATCCGGTGGCGAACACCAGCTTGTCGTAGCCCAGCACTTCGCCGCCGGCCAGAAGCACGGTCTTTGCGGCGCGGTCGACCGCCACCGCCTTCGCGTTCAGTTTCAGCTTGACGCCGCTGCGCCCGAAGAAGCCTGGCGCCACCAGCGACAGCGCGTCGGCGCTGCGGCCGGCAAAGAACTCCGACAGGTGCACCCGGTCGTAGGCCGGGCGCGGCTCTTCGCACAGCACGGTCACGTCGAAGCCATGGCCGGCGTCGCCGCACAGGGTTTCGAGGAATTTGTGGCCCACCATGCCGTGGCCGATGACGATCAGTTTCATGATGCTTGTTCCTTAAGCTGCGGCCGGCGCCGGGGTTTCGGTGACGGCGGCGCCGAAGCGCACGCCGATCGCGCACAGGCTCGATGCCAGCACGGCGCCGCCGAGGACGAACAGGGTCTGGCGCACGTCGCCGGTGCCCTTCATGAGGAAGCCGGCCAGCACCGCGCCGACGTTGCCGCCCGCGCCGACGATGCCGGCCACGCCACCCAGGGCCTTGCGGCTCACGAAGGGCACCAGCGCGTAGGTGGCGCCGCACGCCATGTGGGTGCACAGGCCGAAGGACAGCATCGCGACGATCGCCGCGGCCACGCTGGCGGTCTGCGAGAACCACAGCAGGCCCAGGCCCTCGCCCACCATCAGGATGAACAGCAGGTTGACGCGGCTGTTCAGGCTGCCTTTCGCGGCGGCCTTGTCGGACAGCCAGCCGCCCAGGGCGCGGGCGAACAGGGCCAGCAGGCCGAAGCTGCCGGCGGCCATGCCCGCTTCCTTCAGCGACAGCTTGAAGTGGTCGACGTAATAGACCGCGGCGACGTTGTGGATGAAGAGTTCGATGCCGAAACAGGCGCCGTAGGTCACGAACAGCAGCCACGCGCGGTAGTTGCGGCAGGCTTCCGCAAAACTGGCCCAGCCGCCCTTGCCGCCGGCTTCGAAGGGAATGCCGGCCGCGCGCAGCTCGGCGTAGTTCCCTTCCGGGCAGTCCTGGGTGAACTTCCAGTAGGCCACGGCCATGGCCAGCATCGCCACGCCCGGCACCAGCAGGGCCGCGCGCCAGCCCATGGTCTCGCTGACGCCCGCCATGACCACGGCGCTCGTCAAGAGCGGCATCAGGGCTTGCGCGGCGCCGCCGCCGCTGTTGCCCCAGCCGGCCGAGGCCGCGTTGGCGGTGCCGACCACGCGCGGGCCGAACATCACCGAGGTGTGGTACTGGGTGATCACGAAGCTGGCGCCGACCGCGCCGATCCCGAGGCGGAACAGCAGGAAGCTTTCATAGCTCTGGGCCATGGCCACGCCCAGCACGGGGATGGCGCCGATGGCGAGCAGGCCGGTATAGGTCTTGCGCGGGCCGAAGCGGTCGCACAGCGGGCCGACCAGCAGGCGCACGACGATGGTGATGGCGACGGCGGCGATGTTGATGTCGGCGATCTGCGCCATCGACAGGTGGAACTCGCCTTTGATGACCGGCATCAGCGGCGCGCAGGCGAACCAGGCGAAGAAGCAGACGAAGAAGGCCACCCAGGTCAGGTGGAAAGCACGCATTTGCGGCGTACTGAAGGAGAACAGCTTGATTGAATTTGCTTTGCCGGCCATGGTTCGCTCCCGATAAAAAAGAAAAGGCGCCCGCTGCCTGGCCGAACGCATGGGTGCATGGGTTCGGGTGCAGCGGACGCCGTTGTCCTGGTGTTCTGTCTACCTTCCGGGCCGCCGTTGGACCGGTGGATATGCATGGGATCGCCGTTGATCCGTGCAGGGAGTGTTTGCAAGAGCCGTGCCAGATGCCCTTTCCCCTGGCGCGCCGCAGCGCTAGCGGGGACTGCGCTTCATTGCGGTGCACCATGCGCGATAATGAGGCGCCGGCATGCACTGTTCATGAAGAGATATAAGCGGAAGGATTGCTGCCGTCCCAGACCTTGCCGTCCATCAGCACGGACGAGCGCAGCAGGCCGGCGGGCGCCGCCACGCCGGCCTGCGCGGCGGCTTCGCGGTACAGGCCGACCCGGTTGACGCGGGCGGCGACGGCCAGGTAGTCCGGATCGTCGCGCAGCAGGCCCCAGCGCCGGTGCTGGGTCATGAACCACATGCCGTCCGACAGCCAGGGAAAATTCGCCTCGCCGTCGGCGTGGAAGCGCAGCGGGTCCGGGTCGCGCCAGCGCCGGTCCATGCCGTCGTCATACCAGCCGTTCAGGCGCGCGGCGATCAGTTCGCGGCCGGCGTTCACATACGCCGGGCTGGCCAGCACCTCGGCGGCGGCATCGCGGTGCGCCGGCGAGGCGTCGAGCCAGCGCCCCGCTTCCAGCAGCGCCGCTACCAGCGCGCGGCAGGCGTGCGGATGGGCGTCGACGAAGGCGGCGGTGGCGCCCAGCGCCTTGCCGGGATGGTCGGGCCAGATGTCCTGGCTGGTGGCGACGGTGAAGCCGCCGCCGTCCAGCACCGCGCGCGCGCTCCACGGCTCGCCCGCGCAGAAGCCGTCGATGTGCCCGGCGGCCAGGCTGGCCGCCATCTGGCCCGGCGGGACGGTCGCCGCCTGGATGCCGCGCAGCGGATCGATGCCGCTCGCCGCCAGCCAGTAATACAGGAACATCGCGTGGTTCCCGGTCGGGAAAGTGTGGGCGAAGGTAAAGCGGCGGCGGCCGCGCAACATGTGGGCCGCCAGCGACGGCCCGTCGAGGACGCCCTGCTCCGCCAGCGCGCGCGACAAGGTGACGGCCTGGCCGTTGCGCGACAAATTCATCAGCACCGCCATCGGCACGGCGCGCGCACCGATGCCCATCTCGACCCCGTACACGAGGCCATACAGCACATGGGCGACATCGAGGCTGCCGTTGGCCAGGCGGTCGCGCATGCCCGACCACGAATGCTCGCGGCTGAGTTCGAGCTTGATGCCGTATTTTTCGTCCAGCCCGAGCACGGCGGCCATCACGAGCGGGGCGCAGTCGGTCAGCGGCATGAAGCCGGCGCGGATGATGGGGGTTTCGGGGCGGTCGGAGCCGATCAGCATATAAGGTCCTTAGCCGTCGTTCCCGGGCAGGCGGGAACCCAAGTTTGCTGGTGTTTCGGCAGCTCATGCAGAACTTGGATCCCCGCCTTCGCGGGGACGACGATACATACGTCAACTATAAAAGGTCTTCCACATCCAGAATCCGCTGCGCCACCTCACCCAGCTTCAACTTCCTGTTCATCGCCATGCTGCGCAGCTTCTGGTAAGCCTGCTCTTCGGTCAGCCCGCTGCGCGCCATCAGCACGCCCTTGGCGCGCTCGACCAGCTTGCGGTCGGCCAGCTGGCGGCGGGTGTCCGAGAGTTCGTCCAGCAGCCTGCGCTCGCGCTTGAAACGGGCCAGGGCCACGTCCAGCACCGGCTTCACGCGCTCGGGCAGCAGCCCCGCCACGATATAGGCCGAGACGCCGGCGCCGAGCGCGGCATCCATGCTGGACGGGTCCTGGTCGTCGGTGAACAGCACGATCGGACGCGGCGCGTCGCGGGTGGCGATCACGATGTGCTCGAGCACGTCGCGGGCGTCGGATTCGCTGTCGATGATGATCATGTCCGGCTGGATCTGGGCGATCCGCTCGGGCAGGAAGATATCGGCCGGCAGCGCGGCGACGATGTCGTAGCCCGATTCCAGCAGCCCGATGCGCAGCGCGGTGTTGCGCTGCGCTTGGGCGGCGGCCTGCTCGCCGCCGCATGGCGCGGTGTTGACCACGACGATACGAAGGCTGCGCTGGACGGGAGGTGGCGGTTTCATGCCTTGGGAATATGCAAGTTCCGGGCCAGACAGATATTTCCGAAACGCATAACCGAAGTAAGGACGAGCCACAGTTTAACGTCAAGAAACATTCACAATACTAATGGAGAACATCACGAAGTAAAAGTTCCCTTATGTCTGAAGTCTCCCTATACTGCACCGCAACAACTGAGATTTCACGGAGAACTTCATGAGCACCGCAACGATCACCCAGGCACAGGACAAAGGTCTGCGCCACCAATTTGCCGACAGCATCGCCCGGATCCGCGAATTCGCGATCGAACTGTTCGTCGCCCATGGCGGCTGGTTCGTACAGGACGCCGACCGCAGCGCCCGGAAGAGCCGCCGCGAGCTGCTGTCGCTGGCCGCCGCCGCCGAATCCCACAGCCCTTCGCTGTCGGCCGAACTGCGCCACCTCGCTTCCAAATAATTGACAAGGACACCATCATGACCCCAGTCGAATACATCACCGTCGGCATCTCGGCGCTGGCCATCGTCACCCGCATCGTGTTCTTCATCCGCAACCCGTCCGTGACCACCCCGACGGAACTGTGGATGACCGAACAGCCGCAATTCAAGGAAGTCGGCTAAGCATCACCATCCAGTCGCTACTGTTCTCCACGCCCGGCATTGGCCGGGCGTTGTCGTTTACGGCGCCGTACGTACGCAGGCGCGCGACGCCCGCGGCGAGAATCCACACAGCATGCTTGTCGGCTGAGCTAGAATGCTTTTTTGCAATTTCTCTCTGACACGCGATGCGCCTTCCCGTTTACGCTTCTCTCGCCGTCCTGGCTGCCCTGCTGGCCCTGCCCGTTGCCGCCTCGACGCCCATCACCCTCGACCAGGCCATGGCCCATCCCGACTGGATCGGCACTCCCGTGGAAACCGCATGGTGGAGCTGGGACGGCAAGCAGGTCCTGTACAAGCAAAAGCGCACCGGTTCGCCGCTGCGCGACATCTACCAGACCGGGGCCCAGTCCGGCCTGAACAAGGCCCGCAAGGTCGAGGATGCGGAACTGGCCAGGCTGGACGGCGCGCTGGTGGTCTACAACCGCGAGCGCACCCGCGCCGCCTTCATCCGCAACGGCGACCTGTTCGAGCGCGACCTCAAGAACGGCGAGCTGGTGCAGATCTCGCGCAGCAGCGGCGTCGCCATCAACGCGGTGCAGTATTCCGCCGACGGCCGCAGCGTGCAGTTCCGCATCGGCGACGACTGGGCCACCTGGGACCGCGCCAGCCGCCTGGTGTCGCCGATCGCCGTGGCGCGCGCGGCCAAGGAGCCGGGCGCCCAGGAGCCGGATGCGCTGCGCGACATGCAGCTGCGCCTGATCGCCACCCTCAAGCGCCAGAAGATTGATCGCGACGCCAACCGCGCACGCGCGGAGGAAGAACGCCGCGCCGACCCGACCCGCGCCCCGGCCCCGATCTACCTGGGCGACAAGCTGTCGATCGCCGCCACCCACCTGTCGCCGGACGGCCGCTGGCTGCTGGTCGTGACCGGTCCGAAGGATGGCGGCGACAAGGGCCGCGTCGGCAAGATGCCGCGCTACGTGACCGAGTCCGGCTACGAAGAAACCTCGGACGAGCGCACCCGCGTCGGCCGCAACAGCCCGCACCCGCACGGCCTGAAGCTGGTCAACCTGCTCACCCGCGAGGTGAAGGACCTGTCCTTCGACGTCCTGCCGGGCGTGAACGCCGACCCGCTGGCCGCCATGCGCGCCGAACGCAAGCTCGATCCGCTCAAGGGCAACCGCGCCGTGAAGGTCGGCTTCGACGGCGAGAACGTGGTCTGGAGCGCGAACGGCGCGAACGCGGCGGTGATGCTGCGCGCGGTCGACAACAAGGACCGCTGGATCGCCACCGTCGATCTGCCGCGCGCCGCGCTCAAGCCGGTGCACCGCCTGACCGACCAGGCCTGGATCAACTTCGACAGCAGCGAATTCGGCTGGCTGCCGGACAACAGCACGCTGTGGTACCTGTCCGAGGAAACCGGCTATGCCCACCTGTACACGCTGGACGCTTCCGGACGCACCCGCGCCCTCACGCAGGGCAAGTGGGAAGCGTCGGACGTGGCGTGGTCGGCCGACGGCGCCACCGCCTGGCTGCTGTGCAACCGCAAGACCCCGGGCGCCTATGAAGTCTGCGCGGTCAACGCGAAAGACGGCTCGACCCGCGAAGTCAGCCGCCTCGACGGCGGCGTGGAAGACTTCCGCCTGTCGCCGGACCAGCGCAAGCTGCTGGTGCATTACTCCGGCCCTTACCTGCCGCCGCAGATCGCCACCCTGCCCTCGAGCGGCGGCGACGCGGTCAGGCTGACCGATACCCGCACCACCGAATTCAAGTCCCACGACTGGATCCAGCCGCAGTTCGTGGCCGTTCCCTCCACGCATGGCGCGGAACCGGTCTGGTCGAAGCTGTACCGTCCGGCCCGGCTCGAGCCGGGCAAGCGCTATCCGGTGGTGATGTTCGTGCACGGCGCCGGCTACCTGCAGAACGTCACGCAGCGCTACACGCCCTACTTCCGCGAGCAGATGTTCCACAACCTGCTGGTGCAGAAGGGCTACGTGGTGCTGGACATGGACTACCGCGCCTCGAAGGGCTATGGCGCCAAATGGCGCAGCGCGATCTACCGCCAGATGGGCCACCCGGAACTGGAAGACTACCTGGACGGCGTGAACTGGATGGTCGCCAACCAGCAGGGCGACGCGAAGAACGTCGGCATCTACGGCGGCAGCTACGGCGGCTTCATGACCTTCATGGCCCTGCTGCGTGCGCCGGAAGTGTTCAAGTCGGGCGCCGCGCTGCGCCCGGTCACCGACTGGACCACCTACAACCACGAGTACACGGCCAACATCCTGAACACCCCGGACCTCGACCCGGAAGCCTACAAGGTCTCGTCGCCGATCGAGTACGCGCAGAACCTGCAGGGCAACCTGCTGATCGCGCACGGCATGGTCGACGACAACGTGTTCTTCCAGGACTCCGTGCGCATGGCCCAGCGCCTGATCGAACTGAAGAAGGATCACTGGGAACTGGCGCCGTATCCGATGGAGCGCCACTCCTTCGTCCAGCCCGAAAGCTGGTATGACGAGTACCGCCGCATCTACCAGCTGTTCGAGCGCACACTCAAGCAGGCGCCCGCGGCGCAGTAACACGGTATCATCGGGGCGCCTGCGGGCGCCCTTTTCAATTCTGCCTTCGATTCCGCCATGCCTGCCAAACGCCTGTTGCCATCCCTTCTTCCCCTGATCCTGCTGCCGGCCGCCGCGCTGGCCCAGAGCCTGCCCGAGGCCGGACAGCTCGATGCGGACAAGGTGCTGCAGTCGCGCTATGGCAGCGCGCCGGCGACGCCGGGCGCTCCGGCGGCTCCTGCCGCTGCGGCGGAGACGGCGGCAAGACCCGCCCCCGAGGCGCCGCCGGCAAAGGCGCCGAAGACCGCGAAAGCCGCCCCGGCGCAATCGCACGCCCAGGCCGAAGCGGCCGAACCGGCGCCCGCGCGCGCCGAGCCCGCGCCGGACTGGGGCGACGGCATCACGGGCGTGGTCATCGAGGCCAGGGGCGCCGAGGGCAAGGCCGCGCTGCCCGTCACCTTCGGCCAGGTGTTCGCGCAGGGCGACCTGAAACGCTCGGACACGCTGCTCGGCCGCCTGCCCGATGGACGCACGGTGCCGCTGCAGGTCGACGTCAAGGCCACGCACGCGGACGGCTCCGTGCGCCATGCCGTCATCAGCGCGCTGCTGCCGCCCGGCGGCAAGGGCGGTGCGCAGGCCATGGCGCTGGTGAAGGGCAAGGCCGGCGCCGCGAAAGCCGCTGCGCCCACGTCGGCGCAAGCCCTGCTCGACGCCGGCTTCACGGCTTCGGCCAGCGCCGTCATCGACGGCCAGGCCTGGACCGCGTCGGCCGACAAACTGCTGCGCCAGAAACCCGCCGTCTGGCTGGACGGGCCGCTGGTGACGGAATGGCTGGTCTCGGCCCCGCTCAGGAACGACAAGGGCGCCGAACATCCGCGCCTGAGCGCGCGCTTTGCCGTGCGCTGGTACCGCGCGCTGGGCAAGGCGCGGGTCGACGTCACGCTGGAAAACGCCTGGGCCTTCCAGCAGGCGCCGCGCAACGAGACCTACGATGCCCGCGTGCTGGTCGGCGGCCAGGAGGCGTATGCCAAGCCCGGCCTGGTCCACTTCAACCAGGCGCGCTGGCGCAAGACCTTCTGGTGGGGCGAGGTCCCGGCGGTGCACGTCCGCCACGACAGCGCCTACCTGATCGCCTCGCGCGCGCTGCCGAACTACGACCGCTCGGTGCACGCCTCCGGCCGCGCGCTGGCCGACCTGCAGGCCGCGTGGAACGGGCCGAAGACGGAACCGATGGGCATCGGCCTGGCGATGGCCGCCATGCCGACCACCGGCGGACGCGACGACATCGGCCTGCTGCCCGGCTGGGCGGCACTCTACCTGCTCAGCATGGACAGGCGGGCAAAGGAGGCCACGCTCGGCACCGCCGACCTGGCCGGCAGCTGGTCGATGCACTACCGCAACCGCGCGACCGGGCGGCCGGTCAGCCTGCTCGACTTTCCCTACATGACCATCGTCGGCCAGCTCAGCGATACGGTCAATCCCAGGACCCGCAAGTCGGAAGCCTTCCCGCCCTGTCCCAAGGACGCGTGCAAGACGCCCTACGTCCACGACATCTCGCACCAGCCCTCCTTCGCCTATTTACCCTACCTGGTGACCGGCGACTTCTACTACCTCGAAGAGCTGGAATTCTGGGCGATGTACGACGTCTTCAATTCCAACCCCGCCTACCGCCAGAACATCAAGGGCCTGCTCAATCCGGAGCAGGTGCGCGGCCAGGCCTGGGGCTTGCGCACGCTCGGCGAGGCGGCCTACATCGTGCCCGACGACGATCCGTTGAAGTCGCACTTCAGGCGCATCCTGAAGAACAACATGGACTGGTACAACGCCACCTACACCGACAACCGCGACGCCAACCAGCTGGGCTTCATCTCGATCGGCTACGCCTTTCCCTACAAGAATGGCACCGCGATGGCGCCGTGGCAGGACGACTTCTTCACCGCCGCGATCGGCCATCTGGTCGACCTCGGCACCGAAGGCGCCGCGCGCCTGCTGGCCTGGAAGATCAGGTTCCCGATCCTGCGCATGACGGCGCCGGGCGCCTGCTGGACCGGTGCGACGGTGTACGAACTGACCGTGCGCGACACCGCGACCTCGCCGATCTACACGACCATGGCGCAGGCCTACAAAGCCAGCCATTCGCCCGCGGTGTCGGCGCTGCCCTGCGACAGCGCCGAGCTGGCGCAGGCGATCAAGGCGAAGCCGGGGGAGATGACGGGTTACGCCTCCAGCGCCACCGGCTATCCGGCAAACCTGCAGCCGGCGCTGGCGTATGCGGCCGATGCCGGCGGCAAGGCCGGCCAGGAGGCATGGCGCAAATTCATGGCGCGCAGCGTCAAGCCGGACTACGGCGGCTCGCCGCAGTTCGCGATCGTGCCGCGCGGCCCGCAAAAATAGCGCCGCTCATTGCGTCCGGGCGCCGGACTCGAACCAGGCCGCGACCTGGGCCCGCTCGGCATCCGTCATGTTGGTCATGTTCGCCAGCGGCATGGCCTTCAGCTGCACCGCCTGCTGGTAGATGCGGGCGGCGTTCTGCGAGATGCCGTGCGGGTCGTCCAGCATCACGCCGGCCGGCGCGCTGGCGAAGCCGGCCTGCGTCGGATGGGCCGCATGGCAGGACACGCAGCGCTGCCGGATGATGCCCTGCACCGCCGCGAACTGGGCGCCCGCGTTGGCGTTCGCAGCCGGAGCGGCGGCCGGCGGCGCCGGCGCGATCGCCACCGCCACCGCCAGCAGCAACAGCACGCCCACGGCCGGATAGCGCCATTCGACGCGGCCCTTGTGGCGCAGGTTGAAGAAGTGGCGGATGAAGACGCCGGCCAGCATGATCGCGGCCAGCACCGCCCAGGCATGCGCGTGGCGCCAGGTCATGGCGAAGTGGTTGCTGATCATGATGAACAGCACCGGCAGCGTGAAGTAGTTGTTGTGCACGCTGCGCTGCTTGCCGCGGATGCCGTAGACGGGGTCGGGCGTCTGGCCGGCGATCATCGCATTCACCATCCTGCGCTGGCCGGGAATGATCACCATCGCCACGTTGGCGACCATGATGGTGCCGATCATCGCGCCGACGTGGATGTAGGCCGCGCGCCCGCCCAGGGTATGGGTCAGCACCCAGGCCGCCCCGGAAAGAAAAGCGAAGATCACGGCGCCGAAGGCCAGGTCGTGCTTGCCCAGCTTCGAGCGGCACAGCAGGTCGTAGACGATCCAGCCCGCCACCAGGCTGCCCAGGCCGATGCCGACCGCCTGCCAGCTCGAGAGCGCGGCCACGCCGCGGTCGACCATCATGGCCTGGGCATTGAAGTAATACACGATGGTCAACAGGGCGAAACCCGACAGCCAGGTCGAATACGCTTCCCATTTGAACCAGTGCAACTCCTTCGGCAGCTCGGCCGGCGCCACCAGGTATTTCTGCGGGTTGTAGAAGCCGCCGCCATGCACGGCCCACAGTTCGCCGGCCACGCCCTTGTTCGCCAGTTCGCTGCCGGGCGCCGGCGGCCTCAGGGAGTTATCGAGCCAGACGAAATAAAAGGAGGCGCCGATCCAGGCGATGCCGGTGATGACGTGCAGCCAGCGCACCAGCATATTCATCCATTCGAGGGCATACGGAAGCAGGTAGTCCATGAACATCCTTATCGTGATCGGAAGCATCTGAAGTGCGCAATGAGCAAAGATAAACCGGTTTCCATTTATTCAATATGAAAAATACCGTATATTCGACATAAGCGAGCGCATATACGCGTTTTTTCCCGAGCTTCCGATGTCCAGCCTGCCCCAGCACCTCGACCTGCACCTGATCCGCATCCTCTACCTGCTGCTGCAGGAAAAGAACGTCTCGCGCGTGGCGCTCAAGCTGAACCAGCCCCAGCCCTCGATCTCGGCCTCGCTGCGTAAACTCCGCGAACTGACCGGCGATCCGCTGCTGGTGCGCGGCGCGCGCGGCATGGTGCCGACCCAGCACGGCGAGAGCCTGCTCGAACCCGCCCGGCGCATCCTGGACGAGACCGAGAACCTGTTCGTCAGGAAGACGCCCTTCGTGCCCGAGCAGGCCGCGCGCACCTTCCACATCGCCGCGCCCGACTACCTCGACACCCAGTTCCTGCCGAACGTGGTCGCCAGCATCCGCCGCGGCGCGCCCAACAGCAAGGTGGCCATCCACCACCTGGGGCCGGGCACGGACTACCTGCGCATGCTGTCGGACGGCGAGATGGACCTGGTGATCGCCAACTGGGACGAACCGCCCGCGCACCTGCACATCTCGAAGCTGTTCGAAGACCCGATCATCTGCACCATGCGCGCCGACAGCGCCTACGCGCGCCGCACGGCCAGCGACGCGATGACGCTCGCGGACTACCTCGGCCTGCCGCACGTGGCGCCCTCGCCGACGCTGCCCGGCTACCACGGCGTGATCGATGCCTTCCTCGAGCGCGCGGGAATGCAGCGCAAGGTGGCGGTCGAGTCGCCCTACTTCGGCCTGATCCCCTACATGCTGACCCAGACCGACCTGGTGCTGACCACCGGCCGCCAGTTCATCCGCTTCTACGAAAAGACGCTGCCGCTGAAGAGTTTCACGGTGCCGATCAAGTTTCCACCGATGCGTTTCTATCAACTCTGGCACCAGCGCGTGCACCAGTCGCCCGAGCACAAGTGGCTGCGCGACCAGGTGACGACGGCGGCGAAGGCGCTGGTCAAGGCCTGAACGCCGAACCCGCGCCGTTCATTTTGGCGCACGAACGCACCATTCCGGTGCTGTTGCTCGAAAACGGGGCAATCCGTCGGCCCCGCGTAAAGACGATGCATAGCGCGCCCCAAATTGGAACGCTTATTGCTATCAAGAAGTGCATTAGCAAACCTTTGCACTTTTTGGGAACAGACACGCATGGATGCCTATAAAACCGGGGCCGACGCACTCTTCATCCTGCTCGGCGGGATCATGATCCTGGCGATGCACGCCGGTTTCGCCTTTCTGGAACTGGGAACGGTGCGCCGGAAAAACCAGGTCAACGCCCTGGTCAAGATCCTGATCGACTTCGCCGTCTCGACCATCGCGTACTTCTTCGTCGGCTACATGATCGCGTATGGCGTCAACTTCTTCGGCAGTACCGGCACGCTGGTGGCGAAGAACGGCTACGAACTCGTGAAGTTCTTCTTCCTGCTGACCTTCGCCGCGGCGATCCCGGCGATCATCTCGGGCGGCATCGCCGAACGCGCCAAGTTCCATCCGCAGATGGCGGCCACCGCCGTGCTGGTCGGCCTGGTCTATCCTTTGTTCGAAGGGATCGCCTGGAACAATCGCTTCGGCTTCCAGGACTGGCTGCAGTTCACCTTCGGCGCGCCGTTCCACGACTTCGCCGGTTCGGTGGTGGTGCACGCCGTGGGCGGCTGGGCCGCGCTGCCGGCGGTGCTGCTGCTGGGCGCGCGCCGCGGCCGCTACACCAGGGATGGCCGCATCTCCGCCCATCCGCCGTCGAACATCCCCTTCCTGGCGCTGGGCGCGTGGGTCCTGACCGTGGGCTGGTTCGGCTTCAACGTGATGAGCGCGCAGACGCTCGACAAGATGAACGGCCTGGTGGCGGTGAATTCCCTGATGGCGCTGACCGGCGGCACGCTGGTCGCCTTCATCATGGGCCGCAACGATCCGGGCTTCGTCTACAACGGCCCGCTGGCCGGCCTGGTGGCGGTGTGCGCCGGTTCGGACCTGATGCATCCGCTCGGCGCCCTGGTGACGGGCGCGATCGCCGGCGCCATCTTCGTGGCGCTGTTCACGCTGGCGCAGAACCGCTGGAAGATCGACGACGTGCTGGGCGTGTGGCCGCTGCACGGCCTGTGCGGCGCCTGGGGCGGCATCGCGGCCGGCATCTTCGGCAGCCGCGCGCTGGGCGGCCTGGGCGGCGTATCGCTCGCCTCGCAGCTGCTCGGCACCCTGCTCGGCATCGTCATCGCCGGTGCGGGCAGCTGGATCGTCTACGGCCTGCTGAAGGCAACCGTCGGCCTGCGCCTCGACGCCGAGCAGGAATTCGACGGCGCCGACCTGTCGATCCACCGCATCAGCGCCACGCCGGAGCGCGAAACCACCTTCCAGTGATCGGCCGCCCGGTCAGCCGGCCAGCGAGGCGCCGAACATCCCCAGCACCGCGACCGCCATCACCGCGGTGCACAGCCAGCCCAGCGCGCGCAGCCGCCCGGAGATCTTCAGGGTTCCCATGATCTTCGGGCTCGACGCCACCGCCATCATGATCACCATGACCGGCACCGCGATCACGCCGTTCAGTACCGCGCTCCAGTACAGCGCCTTGATCGGGTCGAGCGGCACGAAGTTGATGCCGATCCCGGCCAGGGTCGCGACGATGATGATGGCGTAGAACTTGCGCGCCGCCGAGAACTTGTCATCCAGGCTGCTCTTCCAGTGGAAGGTGCCGGCCATCGCGTAGGCGGCCGAACCGGCCAGTACCGGAATGGCCAGCAGGCCGGTGCCGACGATCCCCGCCGCAAACAGCATGAAGGCCATTTCGCCGGCGATCGGCTTGAGCGCCGACGCCGCCTGGGCCGAGGACTGCAGGTCGTCGACGCCGTGCGCATGCAGGGTCGCGGCGGTGGTCAGCATGATGAAGAAGGCCACCAGGTTCGAGACCGCCATGCCGACCAGGGTGTCGAAGCGGATACGCCGGAACTGCTCCTTGACCTGCTCGGGCGCGCGCCGCAGCGGTTGGGCGTCGGCGTCGGCGCGCAGCTCCTCCACTTCCTGCGAGGCCTGCCAGAAGAACAGGTAGGGACTGATGGTCGTGCCGAACACGGCGACGATGGTGGTCAGGTATTCCTTGTGCCACTGCGGCTGCGGCCAGACCAGCGAGCGCAGCACCTCGGGCCACGGCACCCGCACCACGAACACGGTGGCGACATAGGCCAGCAGCACCAGCGTCAGCCATTTCAGGATGTTGACGTAGCGCTGGTAAGGGACGAACACCTGCAGCAGCACCGACAGCACGCCGAACGCCACCGCGTAGTAATGGGCCTTGCCGGGAGCGACCAGCACCATCGCGTCGCCCATCGCCGCGATGTCGGCCGCGATGTTGATGACGTTCGCGATGAGCAGCAGGCCGACGATCAGCCACACCAGCTGGCGCGGCGCGAAGCGCTGCAGGTTGGTGGCCAGCCCGCGCCCGGTGACCCGGCCGATGTGCGCGCTGATGACCTGGATCGCCACCATCAGCGGATACGTGAGCAGCAGCGTCCACAGCAGGTTGAAGCCGAACTGGGCGCCAGCCTGGGAGTAAGTGGCGATGCCGCTCGGGTCATCGTCCGCCGCACCGGTGATCAGGCCCGGGCCGAGCTTCGACAGCCAGGCCGAGGCTTCCGGCGATGGCTTGTCGGAGTCCTTGAAGTCCATGACGCCATCATGGACGCAGGCGACGGCTTGCTCCGTTCGCCTGCGCACGCAACTGTGGGTAAAGCCGCGACGCGCAGGAGCGCTTCAGCCGCCGAGCGCCGCCAGCAGCCTGCTGCCGACCGGCGCGCCCCAGCCGGTGCAGGCATCCCAGCCCGTTCCCGCCGCATACGCGCCGTTGTTCCCGGAGCTGATGTCGCGGAACGCGCCGCTGCCGGCCACCGGCCCGTACAGCTGCGGATTCAGCCAGCCGACGGGCGTCTCCAGGCGCTGGTTGAAGCGCGCCACCAGGCCCGCCCACAGCGGCGAAACCGCGCTGGTGCCGCCGACCACGAAGGTGAGGAAGTCGACCCGCACCCGGTAGCCGGTCGCCGGCGAGGCATTGCCGGCCACGTCGGGCAGGCCGCGTCCGATGCGCCCGCCCGTGTTGCTTGACCGCGGCACGCCCGCCGCGTCCTGCCAGGCCGGCAGGTCGAACACGTCGCTGACGCCGCCGCCGGTGGCGCTGGTGTGCGGGTCGTCGTTCCACACGGTCTCGCTGGCGATGCTGCCGCCGCTGGCGGTGAGGCGGGTACCGCCGCAGGCCAGCACGTACGGGCTCGAGGCCGGGAAGTCGGCATGCGCCAGGCCGTCCGGCGTACCGTTCTGCGGGTTCTGGTCGCCGGAGCCGGCGTCGCCGGCGGCGCAGCATACCGTGACGCCGAGCGCCGCGGCGGCCTGGAACGCCTGGTCCATCGCCTGCAGCCCCTGCTCCGACCACTCGCTCTCCGGCGCGCCCCAGCTGACCGAGATCACCGACGGCTTGTTGACGCTGTCGTGGACGGCGGCGGCGATCGCATCGACGAAGCCCTGTTCGCTGTTCGGCGCGAAGTAGACCGCGATCGAGGCGCCCGGCGCCACCGCGCCGGCGATCTCGATGTCGAGCATGACCTCCGCATCCGCGCTCCACGGCAGCGAGGGACTGTTCTTGCCGCCGTCCACCGACACCGCGGTCACCTTCGGCGTGGCCAGGTCCAGGCTGCGGAAGTAGGCGTTCAGGTCCGACGTGCGGTAGCCGCCGCCCAGTTCGATGATGGCGATGCACTGGCCGCTGCCGTCCAGGCCCTGCGGGAAATCGTACAGCCGGGCGATGTCGGGCGGGGTGAAGGCCGCCGCCGCGGCGCTCTCCCCGGCGGCCTGCATCGGCGGCGTCGACAGGCGGTAGTGCGGCCGGGCGATCGGCGTGTCCTCGATGCCGAACACGCCTTCGACGATCCCGCCCAGCTCGGGCGGCAGGTGCACGGGGGCGGTGCGGCGCCGCGAGATCCCGGACGCATGCTCGACCCGTTCGATGGTGGTCTGGAACGCGGCGCCGACCTGGGCCGCGGTGCCGGACAGGACGATGCTGCGCGCGGCCGGCCTGCGCTCGACCACGGCCAGGCCGGCCTTGCGCGCGAAGTCGGCGACCGCGTCCAGGTCTTCCTCGCTGGCGCCGTAGCTGGCCGCGTATTCTTCGCGCGTCAGGTAGCGGCGCCGCGCGCGCTCGGCCTGCAGCGCGTGCTCCGGCAGGCCGGCGCGGCGCCGCAGCACCATGGTGATCTGGAACCGTTCGTCGGCCGGTACCGGGCCGAGGGATTGGACGCCGGCCATCGGGGCCGGGATGCTGCCGGAGAGTTTGACCATGTTGACCTCTTTGATGTGACGACATTAAGTTGAAGCAACATCGGCCAGTGTGCGCGTCTGTTTCCCAAAGTATTTGATCGGCGCCAAGCCGGGCGGCGCGCGCCCTTCCGTGCAACAATGCGATTGAACCTTCATGCGGCGCCCGGGTATTCACCGAAAACAGCGGAGAACGAATGCGTGGACCAGCAGGCGGATAAACGGTCCGATAGCGAGGCGGACCTGGTTGGCCGGATTGCGGCCGGGGACCGCCATGCCTTCGAAATCCTGTACCGCACCTACTTTCCACGCCTGACGCGCTTCCTGCACCGCATGACGCGCAGCGCGACCACGATCGAGGAGATCGTCAACGACACCATGCTGGTCGTGTGGCAGCGCGCCGCGACCTTCGACGGCAGCTGCAAGCTCTCGACCTGGGTGTTCGCGATCGCGTTCCGCAAGGCCTGCAAGGCGCTGCACGGACTCGACGAACCGCTGGACGCTTTCCCGGACAGCCTCGAAAGCACGGCGGACTGCCAGCCGGAATGGCGCTTCGAGCAGCTGCGCCTCGGCCATGCGCTGGATACCGCGCTGGCCGCGCTGCCGCTGGAGCAGCGCGCGGCCTTCCAGCTGACCTTCTATCACGACATGAGTTACGCAGAGATCGCAGACATCATGGAATGCCCAATCAACACAGTCAAAACCCGGCTGTTCCACGCGCGCCGCCGTCTTGCCTCGCAGCTGGGACGGCAACTGGAGGGCCGGATATGAGCCCCGACGAACTCTTTTCCTCCGAGCACCGGGCCGCCCAGGAATCCCTGCCCTGGCTGGCCAACGGCACCCTCGACGTTAGCGAGCGCGACAGGCTGCGCGCGCACCTGCGCGCCTGCACGCGCTGCCGCGACGACCTCGACCTGCTGCAGGCGCTGCGCGCCGCCGGCCCGGGCCCGGCGCCCGACTGCGACCCCGAGCGCGCCTGGGCGCGCATGCTGCCGCGCCTCGATGCGGCGCCAGCGCCATCGGCGGCGCCGGCCGCCGCCCCGGCGCGCTGGCGCGAGCGCCTCGCCGCCAACGACCGCAGCTGGCTGCGCCGCGCGGTGGCCGCGCAAGCCGCCGTGATCGCGGTGCTGGCGGTCCTGCTGCTGCGTCCGGGCGCGGATCCGGGCGATGAGCCGGCCTATCGCGGGCTCGGCGCTACGGCGGCGGTGCAGTCCGGCATCGTGGTCGTGTTCCGCCCGGACACGCCGGAGCGCGAGCTGCGCCGCATCGTGCGCGCCAGCGGTGCCCGTATGGCAGGCGGCCCGACCGATGCCGATGCCTATCTGTTGAACGGCGACGACCCGGCGGCCGCCTTGCGCAGGCTGCGCGCCGAGCCCGCCGTCGTGCTGGCCGAACCGCTCGGCGCCGGAGAACGGCCTTGAAACGCCTGCTGTCCGCCCTGCTGGCGCTGGTCCTGGCCTGCTGCGCCCTGCCCGGCGGCGCGCAGAACGGCGTGCAGGACAGCGATGCGCAGGCCTCGCGCCAGCTGCTGGTGATGCTGCGCATGCCGCCCCAGCACTTCCGGCCCGACAGCAGCTACGGCGGCGGCTACGCCGACGACGGCACCCGCGCCGCGCGCCGCCGCCAGGCCAGGGAACTGGCGGACGCCTATGGCCTCAAGGTGGTGGACGACTGGCCGATGCCGGCGATCGGCATCGACTGCTTCGTGATGGAAGAGCCGGGCAACGCCCCGCTCGAGCGCGTGCTGGACGCCCTCGGCCGCGATCCGCGCGTGGCTTGGGCCCAGCCGGTCAACCGCTACCACGGGCTGGAAGAGAGCGCGGCACGCGGCGGCGACCCGCTGTATGCCGTGCAGCCGGCCGCGCGCTCCTGGCACCTGGCCGAGTTGCACCGCGTCAGCACCGGGCGCAAGGTGACGGTGGCGGTGGTGGACAGCGGCGTCGACGGCGCCCATCCGGACCTGGCCGGGCAGATCCTGCTGCGCCAGAACTTCGTCGACGCCCTGCCCGATGCCGCCGAAGCGCATGGCACCGCGGTGGCCGGCATCATCGCCGCGCGCGCCGGCAACGGCATCGGCATCGCCGGCGTCGCCCCGCAGGCCCAGCTGATGGCCCTGCGCGCCTGCTGGGAAAGCGCGCGCCAGGAAACCCAGTGCAACAGTTTTACGCTGGGCAAGGCCTTGCATTTCGCGCTGGTCAACGGTGCGCGGATCATCAACCTGAGCCTGGGCGGGCCGTCCGACCGCCTGCTGCAGACCCTGATCGAGGCGGCCCTGGCGCGCGACGTGGCCGTCGTCGCCGCGGTCGACCCGCGGCGGCCCGACGGCGGCTTTCCCGCATCGCAGCGCGGCGTGATCGCGGTGGCCCCGACGGGCAGCCGGCATCCGCTGCCGGCCGCAGCCTGGCTGGCTCCCGGCGCCGACGTGCCGGCCACGCTGCCCGGCGGACGCTGGGGCCTGGTGTCCGGATCGTCGTACGCGGCCGCCCATGTGGCCGGGCTGGCGGCGCTGGTGCTCGAGCTGCGGCCGGGTGCCCCGCCTGCCCTGGTGCGGCGCGCCTTCGCGGCGGCGCCGCGCACGGCCCTGGTCGCGCACGATCCCGGCCGGGAACAGGAGCAAGCTGGTAGCATAGACGCATGCGCGACCATTGCGCGCGCCGCCGGAACCTGCGCTTGCCAATGTCCAACGACCGCCGCCGTGACCGCCGATGCTTCCCGCTAGCGCATGCGCACGCCGCCGCCTGCCTTTTTCTTGCCTGCGCAATGCTTCCTGTATGCGCACAGACCAGCGGCAACCTGCAACTGGTGTCCGAGTACGCGGTGCGCGGCATCTCGCTCAGCGCCGGCCATCCGGCCGTGCAATTGCGCATCGACCATGACATCGAAGACGGCTGGTACGCGGGCGGCTTCGCCTCGCCGGCGACCCTGGGCGAGCGCAGCCAGGCCCAGCTGATCTTCTACGGCGGCCGCGCCGGCAGGCTGGCGTCCGGCCTGTCCTGGGACGCCGGCATCAGCCGCACCGCCTTCCTGCGCGACCGCGGCTACGACTACACCGAATTCCATGCCGGCCTGGCGCTCGACCGGGCCAGCGTCCGCCTGTTCCTGTCGCCCGCCTACTACGGCGAGGAGCGCACCGCCTACCTCGACCTGAACGCCTTCCATCCCCTCGACGACCGGCTCAGGCTGACCTTCCATGCGGGCGTGCTGCACACCTTCGGCGCCTACGCCGGCCCGCGCGACCGGACCGACCTGCGCATCGGCCTGGCCTCCACCTTCGGCGACTGCACCGTGCAAGTCGGCTGGCAGGCGCTGCTGCGCGCCGAACATGGCGGACCGCCCCGCGCCCGCGCGCTGACCGGCAGCGCCGGCATCCGGTTCTGATCGAACTCGTTGAACCTTCCCTGGCGAGGACGGCATTAACCGGATGCCCTTCCTTCGATTTCCTGACAGGAGCACATCATGAGCATTCATTCCCGCGTGACCGCCTGCCTCCGGGCAGGCCTGTTCGGCGCCGCCCTGGCCGCCGCCCTCGTTTCCTGCGGCGGTGGCGGCGGCAGCAGCGGCGACAACAACATGCAGATGCAGCCACCGCCCGTCACGCCCACCATCGCCAGCAATTTCCTCATGCGTTCCCTGGTGTCGGATGGCGCCGGCGCGGAGCATGTCGACGGGAAACTCATCAACGCCTGGGGTATCGCGTTCAACCCGACCGGCTTCGTCTGGGTGGCGAACAACGGCAGCTCGACCTCGACCCTGTATGACGGGAACGGCGTTCCGCAGAGCCTGGTGGTCGCGATTCCGCCGAGCAGCTCGAGCGCGTCCAACCCGACCGGCATCGTGTTCAACGGCAGCGCCAGCTTCCAGGTGACCCAGAACGGCGTCACCGGCGCCAGCGCCTTCATCTTCGCCTCCGAGAACGGCACGCTGTCGGGCTGGTCGCCGACGGTCAACCGCACCAACGCGATCCTGGCCGTCGATACCGGCGCCGGCGGCGCGGTCTACAAAGGCCTGGCGATCGCCAGCTTCTCCGGCGCCAACTACCTGTATGCAGCCGATTTCCGGAATAACCGGGTCGACGTCTACGACGCCAACTGGAACAGGGTGACGCTGCCCGGCGGCGGCTTCACCGATCCCAACCTGCCGGCCGGCTACGCGCCCTTCGGCATCCAGGCCATCGGCGGCCGCATCTACGTCGCCTACGCCCAGCGCACCGCCGGCAGCATCGACGAGACCAAGGGATCGGGGCTTGGCATCGTCGACGTGTTCGATGCCGGCGGCGCCCTGGTCCGGCGCCTGGTCACCGGCGGCGCACTGAATGCGCCCTGGGGCCTGGCGATGGCGCCGGCCAATTTCGGCGGCGCCAGCAACCTGCTGCTGGTGGCGAATTTTGGCGATGGAAAAATCAACGCCTACAACGCCGACACCGGCGCGTTTGCCGGCACCCTCATGAAGGCCGACCGCACGCCGATCGTCATCGACGGCCTGTGGGGCATCGCCTTCGGCAACGGCGTGAACAACCAGCCGA
This sequence comes from Telluria sp. Soil_C_11, assembly GCF_057657395.1. Classification (NCBI taxonomy): domain Bacteria; kingdom Pseudomonadati; phylum Pseudomonadota; class Betaproteobacteria; order Burkholderiales; family Oxalobacteraceae; genus Telluria; species Telluria sp. Soil_C_11. The sequence goes on from NZ_JBDGIN010000003.1 coordinate 183,066, forward strand.
CCAACACGCTGTTCTTCACGGCCGGCCCCGGCGACGAAGCGCACGGCCTGTACGGGCGGATCGACCTGCAGCAGTAAGCTACACCGCGGCCTCCTCGCCGCGCTGGCCCACCGCATGCGCGATGTGGCTCACCAGCGAACCCGGTTCGACCGGCTTGGCGAGGTAGTCGTTGAAGCCCGCCTGCATCGCCCGGTTGCGGTCGTCCTGGCGCGTGAAGGCGGTCAGGGCGATGGCCGGGATGGCTCCGCCGGCGCCGGCCGAGCGGCGCCGGATGCGGCGGATCAGCTCGAAGCCGTCGACCTCGGGCATGCCGATGTCGCTGACGATCACGTCCGGCCGCTCGCGCTCCAGCAGCGCAAGGGCCATGCCGGCATTCGGCGCGGCCATGATGATGGCGCCGCTGTGCGCCAGGATCTGCTGCAGCACGTCGAGGGTGTCGGGCGCATCGTCCACCAGCAGCACCTTGACGCCGGCCAGCGCGCCCTGCCCCAGCCTGGCGGCGGCGTCGGACACCGCGTGCTCGGACGGCGGCAGCGTCGCCGCTTGCGGCTCGGCCAGCGGCAGGCGCAGGGTGAAGGTGGTGCCGGCCTGCGGACCGGGACTCGACACGCCGATGGTGCCGCCATGCAGCTCGACCAGCTGGCGCGCGATCGACAGGCCCAGCCCGAGGCCGCCGTGCCGGCGCGTGATCGAGGCGTCCTGCTGGCGGAAGCGGTCGAACACATGCGGCAGGAACTCGGGCTCGATGCCGATCCCCGAATCGGCCACGCGGATCACGACGTCGCCGCCGTCGCGGCCCAGCATCACCTGCACCGTGCCGCCGCCCGGGGTGAACTTGACCGCGTTCGACAACAGGTTCCACATCACCTGCTGCAGCCGGCCGGGGTCGCCCAGCACCATCGATTCCCCGCGTTCGAGGTCGACGCGCAAATCGATCTTCTTGGCCACCGCCGCCGGATGCACGGTGCCGAGCGCTGCCTCGACGACCTTGTCCGGCTCGACCAGCTGCACGTCCAGGCGCAGCGTGCCCGAGATGATGCGGCTCATGTCGAGCAGGTCGTCGATCAGCTGGGTCTGGGCGCGGGCGTTGCGCTCGATGGTCTCCAGGCCGCGCCTGAGCGTCGCCTCGTCCTTGGTGCCGCGCTGGAGCATGCTGGCCCAGCCGAGGATGGCGTTGAGCGGGGTGCGCAGCTCGTGCGAGAGGGTAGCCAGGAACTCGTCCTTCAGGGCGCTCAGGCGCTCGGCCTCGTCGCGCGCCGCGCGCTCGCGCATGAGCAGGTCCTGGCGTTCGGCGGCGGTGGCTTGCGAGATCTCCAGCACCCGCGCATTCGCTTCCAGGCGCGCATTGAACAGGGAGGCCAGCAGGGCGAAGCCGAGCACGCCGAAGGTGGCGATCACGACCAGCGTCGCCAGCCCGCCGTGGTTGACGCCGTCGCGCACGGCCGCCATGCACACGCTGTCCTGCGGGAAATTGGCGGCGGCCATGCCGGTATAGTGCATGCCGGCGATGGCCGCGCCCATCACCACCGCCGCGCCCAGGCGCGCCAGCCACACATGGGGCACGTTGTGGCGCAGGCGGAAGGCGATCCACAGCGCCAGGCCCGACGCCGCGATGGCGATCGCGACCGACAGCGCGAACAGCCACGGGTCGTAGACGATGCCCGGCTCCATGCGCATCGCCGCCATGCCGGTGTAGTGCATGGCGGCGATGCCGATCCCCATCAGGACCGCGCTGACGGCCAGGCGTGTCGTTCCCAGCTCCGCGCGGCTGACCTGCCACAGCGCCAGGCAGGAAGCGGCGATCGGCAGCAGCAGCGAGACCAGGGTCAGCGGGAGGTCGAAGGCGATCGGGATCGGCAGGCGGAACGCCAGCATGCCGACGAAGTGCATGGCCCAGATGCCGGAGCCCATGGCGATGGCGCCGCCCACGATCCAGGCGGCGACGGCGCGGCCGTGCGATTCGCTCACGCGGCCCGCCAGGCTGAGCGCCGCATAGGAGGCGACGATCGCGACGAGGATCGACAGCACTACCAGCGGCGTTTCGTAATGTCCGGTCAGCATCGGCAACCACACCTTGGCAACGGAAAAGGAAGACAGCTGCCAACAGTATGCTACGACTTCCCCCGGACCGGCGAGTCAGGAAACATCCGACACAAGACTGTTACTATTACGAAACAACTTCGCCAACCGTGCGACAGTGGCCGCGTGCTAGCCGCGCGCTACGCCGGCCCGCTCCAGCATCGCGTGCAGCAGCACGTTGCAGCCGGCTTCGAGGTGATCGGGACGCGCATCCTCGATCTCGTTGTGGCTGATGCCATCCTTGCAGGGTACGAAGATCATCCCGGCCGGCGCCAGGCGCGCCACGTAGATCGCATCGTGGCCTGCCCCGGAGACCACGTCCATGGTCGAATAACCGAGCTTGTCCGCCGCCTTGCGCACCGCGCCCACGCAGTCCGGGTGGAAGGGGCAAGGCGGGTAATACGACACGCGTTCCAGCTGGATGCCCAGGCCGCTCTCGGCGCGCGTGCGCTCGACGAAGGCCATGATCTCCCCGTGCATGGTGTCGAGCAGTTCGTCGTTCACGTTGCGCAGGTCGATGCTGAACTTGACCCGGCCGGGGATCACGTTGCGGCTGTTCGGGAACACCTGCACCATGCCGACCGTGCCGCGGCCGTAGGGCGGATAGCGGTTGGCGATCGCCACCGTCTCCTGCATGATGCGGGTCGCCACCTGCAGTGCGTCGCGGCGCAGGTGCATCGGGGTCGGGCCGGCGTGCGCCTCCATGCCCTCGACCGTGCAGTCGTACCAGGACAGGCCCATCACGGCCGGCACCACGCCGATCACCTTGTCCGCATCTTCCAGCACCGGGCCCTGCTCGATATGGGTTTCGAAATAGGCGCCGATCGGATGGTCGCCCGGCGTCTGGCTGCCCCGGTAGCCGATCCGTTCGAGCTCTTCGCCGACGCTTTTGCCGTCGACGTCGCGCGCCGCACAGGCCGTCTCGAGGCTGAAGGCGCCGCAGAACACGCCCGAGCCCATCATCACGGGCACGAAGCGCGAGCCTTCCTCGTTGGTCCAGAACGCGACCTCGACCGGCGCCTCGGTTTTGATATCCAGGTCGTTCAGGGTGCGCACCACTTCGAGCCCGGCCAGCACCCCGTAGTTGCCGTCGAACTTGCCGCCGGTCGGCTGGGTGTCGATGTGGCTGCCGGTGACGATCGGCGGCAGCGCCGGATTCGCGCCCTCGCGGCGCATGAAGACGTTGCCGATCTGGTCCACCGTGACGGTCAGGCCGGCTTCCTGCGCCCACTGCACGACCAGGTCGCGGCCCTGGCGATCGAGGTCGGTGAGGGCGAGGCGCTTGACGCCGCCCTTCTCGGTGGCGCCGATCTGCGCCAGGTCCATCAGGGAATTCCACAGGCGGGGGCCGTTGATGCGGAGGTCGTTCATGGTGCTTCCTTTATTGTTGGCAGCGCTACCGTCATTCCCGCGGAAGCGGGAATCCGTGCTGAGCGCGCGATGACGTAGCCTTGACCGGTACTGCCGATTCAGCATGGATTCCCGCCTTCGCGGGAATGATGGATCAAACGGTAACGGCGCTATTCGCGTTCACGTTTGCATTAGCCGTAGTGGCAGTGAACGCCGGCCGCTCCACATACCGCCCCGCCCCTTCCTCCGCCCGCAGGTCCCCGTCCGCATACGCCACCTTCCCGGCCGCCACCGTATGCGTCGGCACCCCGCGCACGGTGCGGCCTTCGAACACGTTGAAGCCGCCCTTCGAGTGCTGGGTCGCGGCAGACAAGGTGCGCGTCGCTTCCGGGTCCCACACGACGATGTCCGCATCCGCACCCGCGGCCAGCACGCCCTTGCGCGGGTAGATGTTGAAGATCCGGGCCGCATTGGTGGAAGTGACGCTCACGAACTCGGATGGGGTCAGGCGGCCGGTGTTGACGCCGGCGTCCCAGACCACGGCCATGCGCTCCTCGACGCCGCCGCAGCCGTTCGGAATGCGCGTGAAATCGTCGGCGCCCATCGCCTTCTGCTCGGCGCAGAAGGTGCAATGGTCGGTGGCGGTGGTGTGCAGGTTCCCGCCCTGCAGGCCCTGCCACAGCGCGGTCTGGTGGTGGCTGGAGCGGAACGGGGGACTCATCACGAACGCGCGCGCGTAGGCCGGGTCGGGGTTGGCGTAGACGCTGTCGTCGATCACCAGGTGCCCGGCCAGGGCTTCGCCGTAGACGCGCTGGTCGTGCGCGCGGGCGCGCGTGATGGCTTCCAGCGATTCGGCGCAGGACACGTGCACGATGTAGACGGGGGTGCCGAGCACGCCGGCGATGGCGATCGCCCGGTTCGCCGCCTCGGCCTCGACCGCGGGCGGGCGCGACAGCGGATGCGCCTCCGGGCCGCGGATGCCCTTGGCCAGCAGCTCGCGCTGCAGCTGGTAGACCAGTTCGCCGTTCTCCGCGTGCACGGTCGGGATCGCGCCCAGTTCGAGCGCCCGGCGGAAGCTCTTCACCAGGGTCTCGTCGTCGGCCATGATCGCGTTCTTGTACGCCATGAAGTGCTTGAAGCTGTTCACGCCATGCTCGCGCACGAGGGTGCCCATGTCCGCATGCACCGACTCGTCCCACCAGGTGACGGCGACGTGGAAGGTGTAGTCCGCGGCCGCCTTCTTCGCCCAGCCGCGCCAGGTGTGGAAGGCGTCCATCAGCGGCTGCTTCGGATCGGGGATCACGAAATCCATGATGGTCGTGGTGCCGCCCGCCAGCGCGGCCGCGGTGCCGGTGTAGAAATCGTCGGCGGTGACGGTGCCCATGAAGGGCAGCTGCATGTGGGTGTGGGTATCGATCCCGCCCGGCATCACGTACTGCCCGCCGGCGTCGATCACGGTTGCGCCGGCCGGCGCCTCGAGATGTTCGCCGACGGCGGCGATCTTGTCGCCGATGCACAGGACGTCGGCGCGGAACGCCCGGTCGGCGTTCACGACGGTACCACCGCGGATCAACACACTCATCACGATCTCCAGTAGGGTGGGCACCCCGTGCCCACGGTTTGCGGCCGCATGGTGGGCACATGGTGCCCACCCTACATGTTTACTCCAGCGGACGGGCGGCGGCCATCGCCGGCACCGCCCTGCCCTTCATCATCAGGCCGTACACCACCGCGGCAATCGCGATGCCGACGAACCATGCATAGGTATATAGAGTCCTGAATCCGGCGCCGACGTTCGGGAAGGCGTCCGGGAAGGCCGCGTTCAGGAAGCCGGGGATGTTCGGCAGCACGCCGGCCACGAAGGCGACGATGGCGGCCATGTTCCAGCCGTTCCGGTACGCATAGATGCCGTCGTCGCGGTACAGCTGGTCGACCGCCAGCTCGGTCTTGCGGATGAAGTAGTAGTCGATGATCAGCACCCCGGCGATGGGGCCGAGCAGTGCGGAGTAGCCGGTGAGCCAGATGAAGATGTAGTTCTCGGTCTTCTCGAGGATCTTCCACGGCATCATGACCAGGGCGATGCCCGCCGTGATGTAGCCGCCCACGCGGTAGGAAATATGCCGGGGCGACAGCGCGGAGAAATCGTAGGCCGGCCCCACCAGGTTGGCGGCGAGGTTGACGCTGGCGGTATCGATCAGCAGGATCAGCAGCGCCACCAGCACCGCGATGCCGGTCATGCGGCTAGCGACGTCGACCGGGTCCCACAGCGCCTTGCCGTACAGGACCACGGTGGCCGAGGTGACGGTCACCGCCAGCGCGGCCAGCAGTCCCATCGGCAGCGGCAGGCCGAGCGACTGGCCGACCACCTGGTCGCGCTGGGTCTTCGCGAAGCGGGTGAAGTCGGGGATGTTCAGCGCCAGCGTGGCCCAGTAGCCGATCATCGCGGTCAGCGACGGCCAGAACACGGACCAGAACAGGCCGGCCTTCGGGCCGCCCGCCACGAAAGCGGAAGGCTGGTCCAGCAGCGGACCGAAGCCGCCGACCTTGTCGTAGACCCACCACAGGAGCAGGAAGCAGATCGCGATCTTCAGCGGCGCGGTATAGGTTTCGAGCTTGCGGATCGATTCCATGCCGTGCACGATGAAATACATCTGGATCGCCCAGAAGCCCAGGAAGCAGGCCAGCTGGCCCGGGTTGATGCCCAGTCCCGGCAGGTTGGCGCCGCCGATGGGGGCGCCGAGCAGCACGCCCAGCAGGGTATAGATCATGCTGCCGCCGAACCAGGTCTGGATGCCGTACCAGCCGCAGGCGACGATCGCCCGCATCAGCGCGGGCAGCCGCGCGCCGCGCGTGCCGAACGAGGCGCGCGCCAGCACCGCGTACGGGATGCCGTACTTGGTGCCGGCGTGGCCGATCAGCAGCATCGGCAGCAGCACGATCACGTTCGCGACGAACACGGTGGCCACCGCCTGCCAGGCCGACATGCCGCCTTCGATCAGGCTGGCCGCCAGCATGTAGGCCGGGATGCTGATCACCATGCCGACCCACAGGGCGGCAAAATGGTACCAGCGCCAGCTGCGCTGCGCGGCACTGGTCGGCGCCAGGTCCTCGTTCCAGAGTTCTTTGTTGACTGCGGGGTCCATGCTCATCGGGTGTTTCTCCATCGGTTACGTTTCAAACTTCCCCGAATACTACCTCCGCCCGCGGGTTGCGTGGGTCTTTCGTCCAGTTCATGTAGGGCAGCCCGGTCGGCTGCGGCACCATCGTGATGCAGCCCTCGACCGGACAGGTGATCTCGCACAGGTTGCAGCCCACGCACTCGGACGGCTTGACCTCGTAGCGCCGCGCGTTGCCGTCCACCATCCGGGCGATCGCCTGGTGCGAGGTGTCCTCGCAGGCCACGTAGCATTTGCCGCACTGGATGCACTTGTCCTGGTCGATGCTGGCGATGACCTGGTAATTCATGTCCAGGTATTTCCAGTCGGTCGTGTTGGCCACCGCCTTGCGCGAGAACGCGGCGATGTTGGCGTAGCCCTTGCGGTCCATCCAGCGCGACAGCCCGTCCTTCATCTCTTCGACGATGCGGAAGCCGTGCAGCATCGCCGCCGTGCAGACCTGCACCGAGCCGGCGCCCAGCGCAATGAATTCGGCGGCGTCCTGCCAGTTGCCGATGCCGCCGATGCCGGAGATCGGCAGGCGGGCAGTCAGCGGATCGCGCGCGATTTCGGCCACCATGTTCAGCGCGATCGGCTTGACCGCCGCGCCGCAATAGCCGCCGTGGGTGCTGGCGCCGCCGACGATGGGATAGGCCACCATGCGGTCGAGGTCCAGGTGGGTGATGGAGTTGACGGTGTTGATCAGCGAGACCGCGTCCGCCCCGCCCGCCAGCGCCGCGCGCGCGGGCGCGCGCACGTCGGTGATGTTGGGCGTGAGTTTCACGATGACGGGCAGGCGCGTGTACATCTTGCACCAGCGCGTCACCTGCTCGATCAGGTCCGGCTGCTGGCCCACCGCCGCGCCCATGCCGCGCTCGGGCATGCCGTGCGGGCAGCCGAAATTCAGCTCGATGCCGTCGGCGCCGGTGGCCTCCACCAGCGGCAGCATCTCGCGCCACGGCGCCTCTTCGCAGGGCAGCATCATCGAGACGACCAGGGCGCGGTCCGGCCACGCCTTCTTGACGGCGGTGATCTCGCGCAGGTTGATCTCGAGGCTGCGGTCGGTGATCAGCTCGATGTTGTTGAAGCCGATGACTTCCCGGTTCTTGCCATGCAGGGCCGAGTAGCGCGACGACACGTTGACGGCCGGCGGATCCTCGCCCAGCGTCTTCCACACCACGCCGCCCCAGCCGGCCTCGAAGGCGCGCACCACGTTGTAGGCCTTGTCGGTCGGCGGCGCCGAGGCCAGCCAGAACGGGTTCGGGGACTTGATGCCGCAAAAATCGATGCTCAGGTCGGCCATGCTGCCTCCGCAGTGGATTGGATGTCGTGATGGATGGCCAGCGCGGCCAGCTTGCCGTGCTGGACCGCCTGCACCGTCAGGTCCTGGCCCGGCGCCACGCAATCGCCGCCGGCGTACACGCCAGGGAGCGCGGTGCGGAAGCAGCTATCTATCAGGATCTTGTTGCTGCGTTCGTTGGTCTCACGCTCTATTTCACGGGCCAGCGGGTCGACCAGGGCGGCCAGTCCCACGCCCTGGCCGATCGCCTTGAACACGGCGTCGGCGGCGATCTCGATGATGCCGCCGGTCGTCACCAGGCGGCCGTCTTCCAGCCGCGTTTCCTCGAAGCGCATGCCGCGCACGCGGCCCGCATCGTCGAGCAGCACTTCGAGCGGCGCGGCCCAGGTGCGCATGCGCACGAAATGGGCCTTGGCGATCTCGATCTCGTGGCCGGTCGCGCTCATGGCGTCGAAGCCGCGGCGGTAGACCAGCGTGACCTCGTCGGCGCCCAGGCGCTTGAGCTGGACCGCCATGTCGATCGCGGTGTTGCCGGCGCCGATCACGATGGCGCGGCGCGGCACCGGCAGCGCGGCCAGGTCTTCGGCCTGGCGCAAGGTGGCGATGTAGTCGACCGCCGCCATCAGGCCGGACGCGTCTTCGCCGGTCAGGCCGAGGCGGCGGCTGGCCGCGAGGCCGAGGCCGAGGAACACGGCGTCGAAGCGCGCATGCAGGTCGGCCAGCTGCAGGTTCTCGCCGAGCGCGCAGCCGTACTGGATCTCGATGCCGCCGATCGACAGCAGGAACTCGACTTCGCGCTGGGCGAAATCGCCGGGCAGCTTGTACTTGGCGATGCCGTACTCGTTCAGGCCACCGGGTTTTTCGCGCGCCTCGAACACGACCACGCCGTGGCCCAGCATCGCCAGCCGGTGCGCGCAGGCCAGCCCGGCGGGACCGGCGCCGACCACGGCGATGGTCCTGCCGGTGGACGGCGCGCGCTTGAACGGATGGCCGTCGAATTGTGCGTTGTCGAGGGCGTGGCGCTGCAGCAGGCCGATCTTCACCGGCTGGCCCTCGGCGTCGTTGTTGCGCACGCAGGCGTCCTCGCACAGGATCTCGGTCGGGCACACGCGCGCGCAGCTGCCGCCCAGGATGTTCTGCTGCAGGATGGTGCTGGCCGCGCCTTCGAGGTTGTGGTCGTGGATGTTGCGGATGAAACTGGCGACGTCGATGCCGGTCGGGCAGGCGCGCGTACAGGGGGCGTCATAACAGTAGAGACAGCGCGCGCTTTCGATGGCGGCCTGGCGGCCGGTGAGCGGCGGCGCCAGGTCGGTGAAGCGCTCGGACAATGCGCTATGCGTGCAGCCGGCCTGCGGCAGGTGCTGGAGTGACTCAATCATGTTGCATCCCTTGTGGCTGGGAGCTTCGCAAACCTACTGCGCGTTGCACTGGCGGCCTGCGATGCTCGCCGTACCGTAAGTACGGCTGCGCTTCTCGGCCACCATTGCTGCCGCTCGCTACGGTTTTCGAAGCTCCTGTTGTTGTACTGATATTTCGGGAAATGCTCTGATGCCGGTACTGCCTGCTGCTGTTGTGAAGAGCGCTTATTTCATCTGCGGGAACGCAAACTCCGCCCCGCTGCTCGCCGTATTCGGCCAGCGCTGCATCACCGCCTTGTGGCGCGTGTAGAAGCGCACGCCTTCCGGGCCGTAGGCATGGTGGTCGCCGAACAGGCTCTTCTTCCAGCCGCCGAAGCTGTTGAAGGCCATCGGCACCGGCAGCGGCACGTTCACGCCGACCATGCCGACCTGCACCTGCCGCACGAATTCGCGGGCCACGCCGCCGTCGCGGGTGAACACGGCGACGCCGTTGCCGTATTCGTTCCTGTTGATCAGCTCCAGCGCGCTGCCGACGTCCGGCATGCGCACCACGCACAGCACCGGGCCGAAGATCTCTTCCCGGTAGATGCTCATCGACGGCTGCACGTGGTCGAACAGGGTGCCGCCGACGAAGAAGCCGTCTTCGCGGCCCGCCACGCGGTAGCCGCGGCCGTCCACCACCAGGGTCGCGCCCTGCTCCACGCCTTCGCCGATCAGCTTCTCGATGCGCTGCTTGGCGGCCTGCGTCACCACCGGACCCATTTCTGCGCCCTGCTCCATGCCGTCCCCGATCTTCAGCGCCTTGGTGCGCTCGGCAAGGCGCACCACCAGCTTGTCGCCAGCGTCGCCGACCGCCACCGCCACCGAGATCGCCATGCAGCGCTCGCCGGCCGAGCCATAGGCCGCGCCGATCAGGGCATCGACCGCCATGTCCATGTCGGCGTCCGGCATCACGACCATGTGGTTCTTGGCGCCGCCCAGCGCCTGCACGCGCTTGCCGGCAGCGCTGCCGCGCGCGTAGATGTATTCGGCGATCGGGGTCGAGCCGACGAAGCTGACCGCCTGCACGTCCGGGTTGTCGAGGATGGCGTCGACCGCGCCCTTGTCGCCGTGGACGACGTTGAACACGCCGTCCGGCAGCCCGGCTTCCTTCAGCAGGCGCGCGTGCAGCAGCGACGGCGACGGGTCGCGCTCGGAGGGCTTCAGCACGAAGGTATTGCCGCAGGCGATGGCGACCGGGAACATCCACATCGGCACCATCACCGGGAAGTTGAACGGGGTGATGCCGGCCACCACGCCCAGCGGCTGGCGCATCGACCAGGCGTCGATGCCGCGCGCGATCTGGTCGGTGAACTCGCCCTTCAGCAGCTGCGGGATGCCGACCGCGAACTCGACCACCTCGATGCCGCGCGCGACCTCGCCCTGCGCGTCGGCGAAGGTCTTGCCGTGCTCGCGCGTGATCATGGCGGCGAAGTCGTCGACATGCTGCTGGCACAGCTGCAGGTACTTGAACAGCACGCGCGCACGCGCCAGCGGGGGAGTCGCGGCCCAGGCCGGGAAGGCCGCCTGGGCGGCGGCCACGGCGGCATTCACCTCGTCGCTGCTGGCCAGCGCCACGCGCGCGCAGGGCTGGCCGAGGGCCGGATTGTAGACATCGGCGTAGCGCCCGGAAGCGCTGTCGACTTCGCGCCCGCCGATATAGTGTTGGATCGTCTCGTTCATGATGTTCTTTATTAACTGTATTAGTCCAGGTTCCGGAGTACGTCGCTTAACTTTCCGAACAATTCGTCGACGTGCTTTTTCTCGAGGATCAGCGGCGGCGACAGGGCAATGATATCCCCGGTGACCCGGATCAGCACGCCGTCCGCGAACGCCTTCTTGAACGCGGCATAGGCGCGCGCGCCCGGCTTGCCGGCGATCGGCTCCAGCTCGATGCCGGCCACCAGGCCGATGGTGCGGATGTCGATCACGTGCGGCAGTCCGCGCAGGGCGTGCACCGCGTCTTCCCAGTAGGGCTGGATGGCCTTCGCGTTTTCCAGTACGCCCTGCTCCCTGAACACCTCGAGGGTGGCGATCGACGCCGCGCAGGCCAGCGGATGGCCCGAATAGGTGTAGCCGTGCGCCAGTTCGATGCCCGGCGGCGCATCCATGAAGGCGTCGTGGATGAATTTTTTCGAGAACACCGCGCCCATCGGCACGACGCCGTTGGTCAGGCCCTTGGCGGTGGTCATCATGTCCGGCTCGACCTCGAAATAATCGGCCGCGAACGGCGTGGTCAGGCGGCCGAAGCCGGTGATGACCTCGTCGAAGATCAGCAGGATGCCGTACTTGTCGCAGATCTGGCGCAGGCGCTTCAGGTAGCCCTTCGGCGGCACCAGCACGCCGGTGGAACCCGACACCGGCTCGATGATCACGGCGGCGATGGTCGAGGGATCGTGCAGGGCGACGATGCGCTCCAGCTCGTCGGCCAGCTCGGCGCCGAAGTCCGGCTCGCCGCGCGAGAACGCGTTCTTCAGCAGGTTGTGCGTGTGCGGCAGGTGGTCCACGCCGGGCAGCAGCGGGCCGAAGTTCTTGCGGTTGGGGCCGATGCCGCCGACCGACAGTCCGCCGAAGCCGACCCCATGGTAGCCGCGCTCGCGGCCGATCAGCCGGGTGCGCCCGCCCTCTCCGCGCGCCTTGTGGTAGGCCAGCGCGATCTTCAATGCGGTGTCGACCGCTTCCGAGCCGGAGTTCGTATAAAACACATGGCCGAACTTGTGGCCGCTGTACTCCATCAGCTGCTCGGCCAGGTCGAAGGCGGCCGGGTGGCCCATCTGGAAGGTCGGCGCGAAATCGAGCTGGCCGACCATTTCGCTGACCGCGGCGACGATCCTGGGCTGCGCATGCCCGCAGGGCACGCACCACAGGCCGGCGGTGCCGTCGAGCACGGCGTTACCGTCGACGTCCTTGTAGTACATGCCTTCCGCCGATACCAGCAGGCGCGGATGGGCCTTGAAGTCGCGGTTGTTCGTGAATGGCATCCAGAACGACGACATCGACTGCGGCATGGATTCGTTCATGTGTCTCTCCCCTGGTGGACAGCCAAAAGATTTACCAATTGGCAAAATCATCGTGCAATAATAGACAGCAAGACAACGGTGGCACATATACACAACCGGCGAAATGGTCCAACCGTACTGGTAGCATAACCTGTACAGTTGCCAGCGTCGCACCGAAGGAGCTGGCAATGGCAAGCACTGAGGAGCACCCGCAGGGAGGCCTGCGTGAGCAAGATCCTGCCGCCATGGAAGGCGGGAGCGATCCTGCCTGGCCGGTGCTGGCGATCGACCGGCAGCGCCGCGGCAGCCTGGTGGACCAGATCGTCGCGGCGATCTCCGGGATGGTAAATCGGCGGCTGCTGCGCGTCGGTACCAAAATGCCCTCGGTTCGACAATTCGCAAAGGTCAACGGCGTCAGCACCTTCACGGTGGTCGAATCCTACGACCGCCTGCTGCACCTGGGCGTGCTGTCCTCGCGCCGCGGTTCCGGCTTCTTCGTCGCGCGCGGCGGCCTTGACGCGGCATCGCCGCCCTGCCCGTCCGCCGGCCCGGCCGGCTTCTCCCCCGCCTCGGTCGACGCCCTCACGCCCGACCTGTATTCCGGCCAGTCCGACGCCTTGCCGGTCGGCGCCGGCTGGCTGCCGCCCGAATGGTACGGCGAGTCGACCATCCTCGACGCGGTGCGCCACGCGATGAAGATCCCGGCCGGCCGCCTGCGCGGCTACGGCCATCCGCTCGGCTTCCCTTCGCTGCGGCAGCACCTGGCGCACAGCCTGTCGGCCGAGCTGTGCGCGGCCGAGCCGGAGCAGATCCTGCTGACGCATGGCGCGACCCACGCCTTCGACCTGGTCCTGCGCACCTTGACGCGCCCCGGCGACGTGGTGTTCGTCGAAGACCCCGGCTACAGCAACCTGCTGGCCCTGGTGCGCCACCACGGCTGCATCCCGGTCGGCATCCCGCGCAGCGCCTCCGGCCTCGACATGGAGGTGCTGGCGAACGAAGCGGCGGCGCAGCACCCCAAGCTCATGTTCGTCAACACGGTGCTGCAGAATCCCCTGGGCACCTCGCTGTCGCAGGCCCAGGCGCACCGCCTCCTGGCGCTGGCCGAGCAATACGATTTCTGGCTGGTCGAGGACGACATCTACCGCGAGCTGGCCGCGCCCGGCGAAGCCTCGCTGGCGGCGATGGACGGGCTGCGCCGCGTGATCCGCATCGGCAGCTTTTCGAAGACCCTGGCACCTAGCCTGCGGGTCGGCTCGATCTGCGCATCCGGCTCGCTGGTGCCGGAACTGGTGCGGGTCAAGATGCTGACCGGGCTGACCACCTCGGAAGTCAACGAACGCGCCGTGTTCGACGCGGTCAGCAGCCGGGCCTACCGGCGCCAGGTCGAGCGCCTGGCCCAGCAGCTCCTCGACGCCGGCGAGCGCGCCCAGGACCGCCTGCTCGGGGCCGGCCTGCAAGCGCTGGCGCGCCCGCGCGGCGGCATGTTCGTCAGCGCCGGCTGGACTTCGCCTTCGACGCCGGAGCGCAACGGCAGGACGATCGCCGAGCGGGCCCTGCGCGCCGGCATCCTGCTGGCACCCGGCGAATTCTTCAGCCTGCACACGCCGCACACCCCCTGGTTCCGCTTCAACGTCGCCTACGCGTCCGAGCCGCTGCTGCTCGACTTCCTGCGCACCCAATCTTGACAAGGATGGCAATGACCACAACCACGACCACGCACCCCGTCGACGCCCCGCCCGGCAAGCGCGTCCAGCATCGCGAGGAAGTCGAAGGCGCGATCCTGCGCGAAGCGGTGCGCCTGTTCGCCGAGCGCGGTTTCGATGGCACCTCGATCGCCGACGTGGCCGAGCGCGCCGGGCTGTCGAAGCAGAACCTGATGTACTACTTTTCGACCAAGCAGGCGCTGTACGAGCGCGTGCTCGACGATGTGCTGGACGAATGGCTGGAACGCATGGCCTGCCTGGCCGATCCCGCGCAGGACCCGGCCGACGTGCTGCGCGCCTACGTCCGCGCCAAGCTGCGCTTCTCGCGCGAGCAGCCGCTGGCCTCGCGCGTGTATGCGATGGAAGTGATCGGCGGCGCCAAGCTGTACGGCGAGCAGATCCGCCAGCGTGTCGTGCCGCTGCTGCGCCAGGACATCGCCGTGTTCGAGCGCTGGATCGCCGACGGCAGGATCGCGCCCGTGAACGCCACCCACCTGCTGTTCGCCGTATGGGCGATGACCCAGTCGTACGCCGACTTTTCCGCGCAGATGGTGCTGGTGCTGGACCGCTCCGAGCTCACCGGACAGGATTTCGACGACGCGGCAAAGCTCATCACCGGCATGGTGCTGGCCGCGCTCGGCATTCAATGAAAGGAATGACCATGCCCGACCTGAAGCCCGTTACCCTGGACACCGAACGCCTGCTGCTGCGCTGGATGACCGAAGACGACATCGACGGCCATTACGCCGTGTTCTCCGACCCGGAAGTGGCGCGCTACTGGAGCAGCGAACCCTGGTCCGACATGGATCAGGCGCGCCAGGCGATCGCTTCCACCATCGCCGCCTACGCGGACGGCAGCGGCATGCGCCTGGCGATTGTCCAGCGCGACAGCGGCCAGTTGATCGGCAACGTCTCGCTGCACCACTTCTTCGAACAGAACCGGCGCTGCGAAATCGGCTACGCCCTCGCCAGCAGGCATTGGGGCCAGGGCTATGCGACCGAGGCGCTGCGCACGGCGATCCGCTACGGCTTCGACGTCCTCGGCCTGAACCGCATCGAGGCCGACATCGACCCGCGCAACGCCGGCTCCGCGCGCGTGCTGGAGAAGCTCGGCTTCAGGAAGGAAGGCTATATGCCCGAGCGCTGGATCGTGTTCGGCGAGTTCGCCGACACGATCAACTACGGCCTGCTCCGGCGCTACTGGGACGAGCGCTGAGCAGCGCTACCAGCCTGAAAAAGCCTCCAGGGCAAGGCGCATCGTCGAAGACAGTACGTTAGTACGGCGAGACGATGCAACGCCGCCATGGAGGTTTTTTTCAGGCTGGCGGCGCCATCCAGACCAGGTTCCACAGGTGGCCGTCGATATCCTCGAAGCCCTGGGTGACCATGAAGCCGTGGTCTTCCAGCGGATGCGGCGCGCGGCCGCCGGCGGCGACCGCCTTCTCCACCAGGCCCGCCACCTCGTCGCGGGTCTCGCACATCAGGCAGATGATCACTTCATTGGCTTCCTTGGCCTGCACCACCGGCTTGTCGATCAGGCTCCTGAAGAAGTCCTCGGTCGTCAGCATGGCGCTGATGCCTTCGTCGATGACCACGTTGGCCGCGCGCTCGTTGGAGAACTTCGGATTGAAGCCGAAGCCGAGGCTCGCGAAGAAGGCCTTGGATTTTTCCAGGTCCTTGACCGGCAGGTTGAAGATGACTTGCTTGCTCATGATGTCTCCTTGTCGATAAATGATTTGATCAGGCCTGCTGCGGCGCCATCCATACGAGTTCCCAGATGTGGCCATCCAGGTCTTCGAAGGCGTGGCCGTACATGAAGCCGTGGTCCTGCGGCGCGCGCGGGGCGCGGCCGCCGGCGGCGATGGCCTTGGCCACCATGCTGTCGACTTCCTCGCGGCTCTCGCAGCTCAGGCAGACCAGCACCTCGGTCGCCTCCTTCGCCTGCACGATCGGCTTGTCGACGAAGGTCTTGAAGAAGGCTTCGGTCAGCAGCATCGCGTAGATGCTGCCCTCCGCGATGACCATGCCGGCCCCGCTGTCGTTGGTGAATTGCGGGTTGAAGCCGTAGCCGAGCGCGCTGAAGAAGGCCTTGGACTTGTCCAGGTCCTTGACCGGCAGGTTGACGAAGATCTGCTTGTTCATGACATCCCCATGTTGGAAGGTGAGTTGGAAATCGGCCCTGCATCTCGACGACGAGTGATGATGAACGAAATCGACAGGCGTTTGAAATTTTTTTTACCAGACCGCTTCGGTGTTGCGCCAGGCCGGCAGGGCCTGCACGCGGTCGAGCCAGGCCAGCAGGTGCGGATACCCGTCCAGCGGCAGCCGCGCGCGCTCCCGAACCATCAATGGCGCCGCCACCGCATAGTCGGCCAGGGTCACGCCGTCCCACACCAGCCAGCGGCGGCGGGCCAGGTGCTTGTCCAGCACCGTGGCCGCCTGCGCCAGGTCGGCCGCGCCGCGCGCCAGCTCGTTCACGTCGGCGTCCTGGCCCGTCACCATCTTCTTCCACACGTTTTCCCAGGCGATCACGCTGACTGCCGGCGCGACAGCGCGCGCCCAGCACCAGGGCCTCCAGCTCGTCGGCGTCGAACATCAGCGGCGGCAGGAAGAAGCCGGTGCGCAGCAGGTAGCCGACGCCGGCCGATCCCTCGACGGGTGCGCCGAGCTGGGCCAGCGCCTGGATGTCGCGGTAGATGGTGCGCTCGGACACGCCGAGACGTTCGGCCAGCTGGGCGGCCGTGACCGGGCGGCGGTTGCCGCGCAGGGCATCCATCAGCTGGAACAGGCGGCCGGTACGGGTCATGGGGCCATGGAGTCTAGAAATTTCATAAATGCAATATTATCAAAGCTCCAGCAAGCGTCCGTTCATCCGTCCGCCCGACCGGCCATCCCATGTTTTGCGCATTTCGTCGGAGCATGCTGGAACCCTGCCCGCGCAAGGACTACAGTGATTCCATCGAACGACAACCCAGGAGTCCCCACCATGAAAAGCGCCAACTTCCGTACCTTCTGCGACAGCATGGAAGACGTCGCCCGCGACATCGTCCGCGCCTGCCGCCGCGGCGCCCGCACCATCGCCGCGATGCCATGGCCGGCCATGCTGGCCTGCTGCATCGTGCTGGCGTTCGTGATCAGCATCCTGCCGCTGGCCCTGTTCCTGTTCATCCTGTTCATGGGCGTGAAGGTCGTGGCCGGCGCCTTCGTCATCGACCGCCGCCGCACCGTGCGTGAACAGTAAGGAGTCCGTATCATGAGCGCCAGCCAGATCAACCAGGGCCTCGACTTCCTGCGCGACGCCTTCAACGAAGCCAGCAAACTGTGGTGGCGCTTTTTCGACTGGCTCGCCGTGGTCGAATGGCGCCAGCTGGCGCTGACCTGGTTCCTCGCGTTCCTGGTCTGCGTGCCCCTGAACATGCCGGAGCTGGCAACCTGGTACCTGATCGCCTCGTTCGGCGTGAAGATCCTCGCCGGCGGCAAGCGGAAAGCCGAGCTGCTGGCGAAGGAAGCGACGATGCAGGCCAATGTCGCCACCCTCGAGCGGCGCCTGATGGAAGCGCAGATGGCCGCCCTGCAGGCCCAGGTCGAGCCGCACTTCCTGTTCAACACCCTGGCCCTGATCGGCCAGCTGATCGAGACCGATCCGCAGGAAGCGGCGCGCGTGCACGCCCACCTGATCGAATACCTGCGCTCGACCCTGCCGCAGATGCGCGCCCGCGACGGCGCCACGCTGGGCAAGCAGGTCGAGCTGTCGAAGGCCTACCTGTCGATCATGCAGGCGCGGATGAAGGAAAGGCTGAACGTGCGCTTCGAGGTGCCGGTCTTCCTCGGCAGCGCGCCGTTCCCGCCGATGATGCTGCAGACCCTGATCGAGAACGCCATCAAGCACGGCCTGGAGCCGAAGATCGCGGGCGGCACCGTCACCGTGCGCGCCTATGTCGACGGCGCCACCCTGCACGTCGAAGTCTGCGACGACGGCATCGGCATCGACCCGCACGCGGACGACGGCATCGGCCTGGCGAATATCCGCGAACGCCTGCAACTGCTGTACGGCGCGAACGCCGAGCTGGTGATCCACACCCCGGCCAGCGGCGGCGCCTGCGCCCTGATCAAGCTGCCCTACCAGATGATGGAGACCGCATGATGAACGGAGGCGTGCTCACCGCGATGATCGCCGACGACGAGGCGCCGATGCGCGACCTGCTGCGTGCGCGCCTGGCCGCGGTCTGGCCGGAACTGCGCATCGTGGCCGAGGCCGCGAACGGCGTCGAAGCCGTGGCGCTGGGCGAACAGCATCGGCCCGACATCGCCTTCCTCGACATCCGCATGCCGGGCCTGAACGGCATCGAAGCGGCGCGCCAGC
The DNA here is from genome assembly GCF_057657395.1 of Telluria sp. Soil_C_11. Lineage (NCBI taxonomy): Bacteria > Pseudomonadati > Pseudomonadota > Betaproteobacteria > Burkholderiales > Oxalobacteraceae > Telluria > Telluria sp. Soil_C_11. Next base: position 201,415 of record NZ_JBDGIN010000003.1, read on the forward strand.
TGTACCGGCACTCGCACATCGTATTCGCCACCGCCTACGACCAGTACGCGCTGGACGCCTTCGAACAGGGCGCGCTCGACTACCTGCTCAAGCCGGTGACCGCGGAGCGCCTGGCGACGACCTGCGCGCGCCTGCAGGTTCAGCTGAAAGCGCGAATGAAAGCGCCCTCTCCCGCCCAGCCGGACATCGGCCAGCAGCTGGCGAGACTGACGGCGCTGCTGGAAAACCGCGGCCAGGAAAAGCCGAAGACCGGCTACCTGCGCTGGATCCAGGCCCAGGTCGGCGCCAGCCTGCGCATGGTGAGCACGCGCGAAGTGCTGTTCTTCCAGTCGGACGAAAAGTACACGCGGGTGCAGACGGCGGGCGGCGAATTCCTGATCCGCAAGACCCTGAAGGAGCTGGCCGAAGAGCTCGATCCGGACGAGTTCTGGCGCATCCACCGCTCGACCCTGGTGCGCGTGGACGCCATCGGCGAAGTCGCGCGCGACCTGCGCGGCCGCCATATGCTCAGGCTGCGCGGCCATCCGTTCGAGCTCGAAGTGAGCCGCAACCACACCTATCTGTTCCAGCAGATGTGAATCGTCCGGTGGTGCTGGTAGGATGGATGCGTCCCCCGCATCCATCGATCAAGGAGCCGCCATGCCGTCGATTGCCATCCCCTGCCTGCGCTACCGCGACACGCCCGCCGCCATCGACTGGCTGTGCGAAGCCTTCGGTTTCGAATGCCAGATGGCGGTGCCGGGCATCGACGGCGCCATCGCCCACGCCCAGCTGACACTGGACGGCGGCATGATCATGCTGGGCTCGGTCAGCAGCGAAGGAGAATATGGTCGCCTGCTGGCCCAGCCGGACGAAATCGGCGGCCGCGAAACCCAGACCGTCTACCTGCACGTCAAGGATGCCGACCGCGTCTGCGAGCGCGCGCGCAATGCCGGGGCCAGCATCCTGCAGGAGCCGGCCGACACCGAATTCGGCAGCCGCGGCTTTTTGTGCCGCGACCCCGAAGGCCATGTGTGGAATGTCGGGACCTACGACCCGTGGAAGCCCGAGCAGCTGTTCAATAAGCCTTGATCGGCCGGGCGGATCAGCTGAACAAGCCCTCGTCGGAGCCGTCGCCGTCGAAGAAGCCGCCATTGCTGTCCAGGCCGCCGCTATCGTCGAGGCCGCTGTCGAACAGGCCTTCCGACGCGACGTCGCCGGGGTCGGTGTCGAGCAAATGACGGCCGGAGGATTGGCCGATATCGCCCAGGCCCGCCTGCTCGGCCAGCGAACTGCCGGACTGGTCGCTGAACAGGTTGTTGCCCGTGTCGTCACTGTTCAGCAGACGGCTGCCGCCGCCCTGGTCATGGTGGTGGAACATATTGTCCAGGCCATGGAACAGGAAGTTGCCGGCTGCCACGCCGGCCGCGGTCGCCGCGATCGAGCCCAGCAGGCCACCGCCGCCGCCCAGGAAGCCGCCGGGGCGTGCGCCGAACATGCCGCCCATCATCGACGGCTGCTGGGATTGCGCTGGATACTGCGGCGGATAATCGCGGGGGTCGCGCTGGTACTCGCGCCTTTCCTGCTGCATGGGCGCACTGGCGGGACGGGCGTCGCCGCTATTGCCCCAGGTGTTGGCATCCAGGAACCGCCTGTCGCCCTGCTGGGCCGAGCGGACCTGGTTTTCCAGCTGGGCAATCTGGTCCTTGGCGCTTTTCAGTGCCTGTTCCAGCAGCAGCGAGCGCTGGACCAGCAGGTAGGCGGCGTCCGGCTGCTGGGCGACCGCGCGCTGGATCAGGGCATCCGCTTCCGGATCCTTCTGGATACCGCGCGCCTGGATCAGCTGGCTCAGGAAATCGTGCAACATCTGCGAATCTTGCGGGCTCATGGACTTGCCTCCTAAATATCGAATCCGGTTAGGCCCATGTTGAGGGTGTGGTCAGGATTTCAAGTCGACCAGCTTACGCGGGCCTGAAGAAAATCTGGTTACGCCTGCCGATCTCCGGAATCCTGGCCAGGTCATCCGGCCCCTTGACCTCCCGGTCGACGTCGCGGAAGAACGCTTCGGCGTGGGCGGGCGCATCGATGATCAGCATGTGCGCCGGCGCTTCGGAAGCGCCTTCGAAAGCATGGAGCGTACCGCCGGGAGCATAAAGAAATTCGCCGGCCTGGATGAGCTGCTCCTGTCCGGCCACCTGGAAGCGCACTTGCCCTTGGGTCACATAGTAGGCTTCATCCCATGCATGATCATGCGGCGGCGGACCCGCGTGCATGGGAAGCACGACTTCCATCAAGGACCAGGCATGGTCAGTCTTGTCACCCGGGCACAGGAATTTCACCTGGGCGCCGAGGACGCTCAAGGTTTCTCCTTCGCCTTGCTTCATTACAACGATGTGCTTGCTCATGGCGCCCTCCGCGGAACTGCTGGATCAGGACCTTACTATGATCCTTTTTTGGCAGTCCATGAAGGACAATCCGCCGGCGTCTCCGGGAGCCGGAAACGGCGGCGATCCTTGCTGCTTACTTCTTCAGGTCCCAGCCGCCGAACGCGTTCGGCAGTTGACCGGCGGCGGTGGTTTCCATCAGCTCGCCCTTCAGGTTGGTCAGCACCACCGGCAGCTCGTTGCCCCCCAGCTCCAGGGTCACCTGGCGGCAGGCGCCGCAGGGAGCGATCGGGCCGTCGGTGTCGCCGATCACGGCCAGGGCCGTGAAGTCGCCCGGCTTGTAGCCGTGGGCGATGGCCGAGAAGAAGGCGGTGCGCTCGGCGCAGTTGCACAGGCCGTAGGAAGCGTTCTCCACATTGCAGCCGCGGAAGATGCGGCCATCCTTGCATTCGAGCGCGGCGCCGACCTTGAACTTCGAGTACGGGGTGTAGGCCAGTTCGCGGGCGGCGCGGGCTTCTTCGATGAGTTTTTCGTATTTCATGGGGACTCCAGATCGTCGTCGTTCCCGCGCAGGCGGGAACCCAAGTTTGCATGCGTTTCGGCGGCTCATGCAGAACTTGGGTCCCCGCCTTCGCGGGGACGACGGGTCATTCTTACGGACGAATCGTCTTGTAGATCATCGGCTGCGCCGCCGGCTGCTCCTGCGCGATGCGGTAGGCCGCCTGCACCTGGCGCACGGCCTGCTCGGCCGCTTCCTGGGTGCGCGCGTGCACCATCGCCAGCGGCTGGCCGGCGTCGATCCTGTCGCCCAGTTCGGCCAGGCCGGTCAGGCCGACGGCGAAGTCGATCGGGTCCTGCGGGCGCACTCGGCCGCCGCCCAGCGCGACCACGGCCAGGCCCAGGCCGCGGCAGTCGGTCGCATACGCGTAGCCCGATTCCAGCGCCGGCACCGGCACCACGATCGGGGCCTTGGCCAGGTGGGCGTCCGGCTTGTCCATCAGGTCGGCCGGGCCGCCCAGGGCGGTGACCATGCGCGCGAAGCGCTCGGCGGCTTCGCCGGAGTCCAGCGCGTGCTGCAGCTTCGCGCGGGCTTCGTCGGAGGTCGCGGCCAGGCCGGAGATGACCAGCATCTCGGCGCACAGCGCCATCGTGACTTCGTGCAGGCGCGCCGGACGCGATTTACCCGTCAGGTAGTCGATCGCGACGCGCACTTCGACCGCGTTGCCGGCCGCCGGGCACAGCGACTCGTTCATGCCGGTCAGGATCGCCGAGGTCTTCGTTCCGGCGCCGTTGCCGACCTTGACGATCGATTCGGCCAGCTCGACCGACTTCTCGTAGGTCGGCATGAAGGCGCCGCTGCCCGCCTTGACGTCCATGACCAGGGCGTCCAGGCCGGCGGCCAGTTTCTTCGACAGGATCGAACCGGTGATCATCGCGACCGACTCCACGGTGGCCGTGGTGTCGCGGATGCTGTAGAAGCGCTTGTCGGCCGGCGCCAGCTGGGCGGTCTGGCCGATGATGGCGACGCCGACTTCCTTCACGACTTTCTTGAACAGGTCCGGATCGGGCACGGTCGAGTAGCCGGGGATCGAATCGAATTTGTCGAGCGTGCCGCCGGTGTGGCCCAGGCCGCGGCCCGAGATCATCGGCACGAAGCCGCCGCAGGCCGCGATCATCGGGCCCAGCATCAGCGAGACGACGTCGCCCACGCCGCCGGTCGAGTGCTTGTCGACCACGGGACCCGGCAGGTTCAGCGACTTCCACTCCATGACCTGGCCGGAATCGCGCATCGCCAGGGTGAAGGCGACGCGTTCGTCCATGTTCATGTCGTTGAAGTAGACGGCCATCGCCAGGGCGGCGATCTGGCCTTCGGTCACGTCACCGTTGGGGATGCCGCGCACGAAGAACTGGATCTCTTCCTTGCTCAGGACGCCGCCGTCGCGCTTCTTGCGGATGATTTCTTGGGGGAGGAACATGGTATTCGCTCTCTATAAACACCGTAGGGTGGGCACCCCGTGCCCACGCGTGACGCCGGCATCTTGCTGGCGTCCGCGTGGGCTCGGTGAGCCCACCCTACATTAAACAATCGATCAGACGCCGTACGGAATCCAGACGTTCTTCACCTGCGAAGCATGCTGCAGCACGGTCTTGCCGCAAGCCTGCTTCGCATCGAACCAGTCGCGGCCTTTCGCGCCGCCGGTCCAGGTGCGCTTCAGCGACTCGGCCGACAGGCGCTCGACTTCGGCGCAGCCCTCAAGCGAACCGTCGTGGCGCCACACGGCGTCGACGTCGAAGTGCGACGCCAGCGTACGCGCCAGCTCGTCGGCCGAACCCGTCACGATGTTCAGCGCGCCGCCCGGCAGGTCGGAGGTGTCCAGCACCTGGTACAGGTCGAGCGCCGACAGCGGATGCGCTTCCGACGGCACGGCGATCACGCGGTTGCCCAGCGCCAGCGCCGGGGCCACCAGCGAGATGAATCCCAGCAGCGGGTTCTCGTTCGGGCAGACGATGCCGATCACGCCGACCGGCTCGTTCAGCGCCACGGTGATGCCGTGCATCGGCGGCTGGTGCGCCAGGCCGTCGTACTTGTCGGCCCATGCGGCCCAGTAGAACAGGCGCTCGATCGAGGCCTGGACTTCCGCGGCGGCGTTCTTCGCGCCGGTCTGCTGGGCGATGCGGGCGGCGAATTCGTCGGCGCGCACGGCCAGGTTCTCGGCGATGTAGTACAGGACTTGCGCGCGGTTGTGCGCGGTCGCCTTGGACCAGCCGGCTGCCTTGTGCGCGGCTTCGACGGCGTTGCGGATGTCCTTGCGGTTGCCTTCGCCGATGTCGGCGAGGAACTGGCCGTTGGCGCCATGGATCGCGCGGCTGTAGGCGCCGTCCGGGCGGGCCTGCTTGCCGCCGATGTAGAGCTTGGCGGTGCGGTCGACGGCGAAGGGATTGCCCTCTTCCGCCGGTTTCACTTTGCCCTTCTCGGCGATGACCGGTGCGGCCGGGCGGCGGTCTTCCGCCAGCGGGGTCAGGTACTCGTACATGCCTTCCTTGCCGCCTTCGCGGCCGAAGCCCGATTCCTTGTAGCCGCCGAAGCCGCAGGCTGCGTCGAACTGGTTGGCGGTGTTGATCCATACCACGCCCGCCTTGATGGCCGGCGCGACGTCCAGCGCCAGGCTGATCGACTCGGTCCACACGCAGGCGGCCAGGCCGTACACGGTGTTATTCGCCAACTGGACCGCCTCGCCCGGGGTGCGGAAGCTCATCGCCACCAGCACCGGGCCGAAGATTTCGGTCTGGGCCACGGCGGCCGAGGTCGAGGCACCGGTGATCAGGGTCGGCAGGAACCACGAGCCGCCAACCGGCATGTCGCAGGCCGGCTGCCAGATCTCGCAACCTTCGGCGCGGGCCGATTCGACCAGGCCGGTGATGCGCTGCTGCTGCACCGGATCGACCAGCGCGCCGATGTCGTTCGATTTATCCAGCGGCGAGCCGACGCGCAGGTTCTGCATGCGCGCCTTGACCTTGGCGATGAAGCGCGGGTAGACAGATTCCTGCACCAGCAGGCGCGAGCCTGCGCAGCAGACCTGGCCCTGGTTGAACCAGATCGAGTCGACCAGGCCTTCGACGGCGGCGTCCAGGTCCGCGTCTTCGAAGACGATGAAGGGCGACTTGCCGCCCAGTTCCAGCGACAGCTTCTTGCCGGAACCGGCAGTGCTCTTCCTGATGATGCGGCCGACTTCGGTCGAGCCGGTGAAGGCCAGCTTGTCGATGCCCGGATGGTTGACGATCGCCTCGCCCACGCGGCCGTCGCCGGTGACGATGTTGACCACGCCGGCCGGCACACCGGCCTGCTGGCAGATCTCGGCGAACAGCAGCGCCGTCAGCGAGGTGAACTCGGCCGGCTTGAAGACGATGGTGTTACCCGCGGCCAGCGCCGGCGCGACCTTCCATGCCAGCATCAGCAGCGGAAAGTTCCAGGGCACGATCTGGCCGACCACGCCGACGGCGCGGTAGTCGGCGAACTCTTCCGACTGCAGCTGGGCCCAGCCGGCGTGATGGTAGAAATGGCGCGCGGCCAGCGGCAGGTCGGCATCGCGGGTTTCGCGGATGGTCTTGCCGTTGTCCAGGGTCTCGAGCACGGCGAACAGGCGCGAGTGCTTCTGCAGCAACCTAGCCAGCGCATACAGGACCTTGGCGCGGCCATGGCCGCCCATCGCCACCCAGCCCGGCTGGGCGCGGCGTGCGGCTTCGACGGCGCGGTTCACGTCGTCCGAGGTGGCTTGCGTCACCTGGGCCAGTTCGCTGCCGTCGGCGGGGTTGAAGGAGCCGAAGGTCTCGGTCGCTTCGGTCCAGGCGTTATCGATGAACAGGCCGAAACGGCGGCCATGCTGGTCCAGCCACGCTTGCGCTTCCTTGGTGCTTTCGGGTGCGGGGCCGTAATCCATAGTCTGAAGAATCTCTTTAATAGTAGGCATGACGAATCCGTGTGCTTTTTTGCTTATTAAGGTTGCGCGTGGCGATGGGCGGCGGAATAGAAGCCCGTCACATGATGTTCGAGCTGGCGCTCGATGTCGGTCAGCAGGCTGGAGGCGCCGATGCGGAACAGGTGCGGCTGCAGCCACTCGTTGCCCAGCTCTTCCTTCATCACGGTCAGGTACTGCAGCGCGGATTTCGCCGTGCTGACGCCGCCGGCCGGCTTGTAGCCAACCTTGAAGCCGGTTTGTTCGTAGTATTCGCGGATCGCGCGCACCATCACCAGCGACACCGGGATGGTGGCGTTCACGCCTTCCTTGCCGGTCGAGGTCTTGATGAAGTCGGCGCCGGCCATCATGCAGACCCACGAAGCCTTGGCCACGTTTTCCAGCGTGACCAGGTCGCCGGTCGCGAGAATGGCTTTCACGTGCGCTTCGCCGCACGCCTGGCGGTAGGCCAGCATCTCGTCGTACAGCGCCTGCCAGTTGCCGGTCAGGACGTGCTGGCGGGTGATCACGATGTCGATCTCGGTCGCGCCTGCGGCCACCGACAGCTCGATCTCGCGCAGCTTGGTTTCCATGCTCGACAGGCCGGCCGGGAACGCGGTCGACACGGCGGCGATCGGCAGACGGCCCTGCAGCACCTGCACGGCCGGCTGGATCATCTCGTGGTACACGCAGACGGCGCCGGTAGTCAGGTTGTCCAGGCCCAGTGCCTGCATCAGGTCGGTGCGCAGCGGGCGCATCGCCTTCATGCACAGGCGCTCGACGCGGCCCGGGGTGTCGTCGCCGGACAGGGTGGTCAGGTCGATGCACTGGATGGCTTTCACCAGCCAGGCAGCCTGGTAGTCCTTCTTGACCGTGCGGCGGTTCGCCAGGCTGGCGGCGCGGCGGTCGGCGGCGTTGCGGTTGACCTTGAGGTGGTTGATCCAGCCCAGGTCGAGGCCGATGGCCGTGTTGCGCGCAGTGATGATTGTAGAGTCGAGGTTCGGGCTCATATCAGGGCAGTTCCGTTCGAGAGAGGTTTGACGCCGAGGTGTTTGGCAAGGGTTGCACCGATATCGCTGAACGTGTCGGCGGTCGGCAGTTCGCGCGCGGGCGCGGCCGGGCCGAAGAACAGCATCGGGATGTGTTCGCGGGTGTGGTCCGAGCCGGGCCAGGTCGGGTCGCAGCCGTGGTCGGCGGTGATCACGACCAGGTCGCCTTCCTTCAGCCTGGCCGTGAATTCCGGCAGGCGCGCGTCCAGTTCGTGCAGCGCGTTCGCGTAGCCGGCGACATCGCGGCGGTGGCCGAAGTGCATGTCGAAGTCGACGAAGTTCACGAAGGTCAGCGACTTGTCGGCGGCCGTATCGGCCACTTCCAGCAGGCGGTCGAACAGCGCCATGTTGTCGGCGCCCTTGATCAGCCGGGTCACGCCCTGGCCCGCGAAGATGTCGCTGATCTTGCCCAGTGCGATGACTTCGCCGCCAGCGTCCTTGACGTGGTCGAGCAGGGTCGGCGCGACCGGTGGCACGGCATAGTCGTGGCGGTTGCTGGTGCGCTTGTAGTTGCCGTTCGAGCCGGTGAAGGGACGCGCGATCACGCGGCCGATGTTGTAGGGCTTGACCAGTTCATACGCCGCTTCGCACACTTCGTACAGGCGCTCCAGGCCGAAGGACTCTTCGTGCGCGGCGATCTGCAGCACCGAGTCGGCCGAGGTGTACAGGATCGGCTTGCCGGTGGCGACATGCTCGTCGCCCAGCTCGTTGATGATGGTCGTGCCCGAGGCGTGGCAGTTGCCCAGCCAGCCCGGCACGCCGGTGATCTCCTGCAGCTTGTCGGTCAGCTCTTTCGGGAAGCTCGGCACGGTCTTCGGGAAGTAGCCCCAGTCGAACAGCACCGGCACGCCGGCGATTTCCCAGTGGCCGCTCTGCGTGTCCTTGCCGGTCGACTGTTCGCGGGCGACGCCCCAGGCGCCGCTGAAGCCCTCGCGTTTCGCGAAGCCGGCCGGCCATTCGCCGCTGGCCTTGTGCGCGGCGGCGCCCAGGCCGATGCGTTCGAGGTTAGGCAGCGACATCGGCTTGCCTTCCTGCGCGGCCCATGCGGCGATGTGGCCGAGGGTGTTGGCGCCGAGGTCGCCGTACTTGTCGGCATCCGGCAGCGCGCCGAGGCCGAAGGAGTCAAGCAGGAGGATGAATGCGCGTGACATAAATTAGTTATCTCCAGAATCGAACCCGCGACCTTTCATTCGTCGCCCCCGCGAAGGCGGGGGTCCAAGTTTGCGTGCAACTCGACTGCTCTTGCAAACTTGGGTTCCCGCCTTCGCGGGAACGACGATTAGCCGCAGGGACGACGAATCAGGCGTTAGCGGTAGCGCCCAAACGCTCAATGAACGAATAAATCAGGGTAACCAGATCCTTGGCCGCCACCGCAGCATACTTCAGGGTCTGCTCGTGCGACAGCGGGAACGGGGTCAGGCCTTCGGCCAGGTTGGTGATGGCGGAGACGCCGGCCACCTTCAGGCCGCAGTGGCGGGCGGCGATCACTTCCGGCACCACCGACATGCCGACCACGTCGGCGCCCATGGTACGGAAGGCGCGGATCTCGGCGGCGGTTTCGAAGTGCGGGCCCGGGGTCGACAGGTACACGCCTTGGTGCAGGGTGATGCCCTTCTCTTTGGCGACGGTCTTGACCAGTTCGCGGGTCTCGGCGTCGTACGCGTTGGCCATGCTGAAGAAGCGCGGGCCGAAACGCTCGTCGTTCGGGCCGGCCATCGGGCTGCCCGGCAGCAGGTTGATGTGGTCGGTCAGCGCCACGATGCTGCCGGCGTCGACTTCAGGACGCAGCGAGCCGGCGGCGTTGGTCACGAACAGCAGTTCGCAGCCGATCAGCTTCAGGGTGCGCACCGCGGAGGTCATCACGCTGGCGCCGTAGCCTTCGTAGAAGTGGCCGCGGCCCTTCATGCAGGCGACCGGCACGCCGGCCAGGGTGCCGAGCACCAGTTCGCCGGCGTGGCCGTGCACCGTGCTGATCGGGAAGCCCGGCAGGTCGGCATAGCTGATCGCCACCGCATCGCTCATCTGCTCGGCCAGCACGCCGAGACCGGAGCCGAGGATGAGTGCCACGCGCGGCGCGAAACCGGGCTTGCGGGCACGGATGACGTCGGCGGCTTCGAATGGGGTGTTGCTGAGCATGGATGGCTTCCTTGTGAGATATCGCTGGAGTTCGGGTTCGTGCTGGGTGGACCGGAGAGGCCTTGTACTGCAGGGCTGCACCGATTGCGGGAATCCGGCGCACCAAAATAATCGAACTATGCATTATCGTGGATTGGTATGGCAAATACCAAATATTTGCTCGATTTATATATAGAATGTATAAATATGGATTCGCCCCTGTATGCATGGCGATACATCGTTCAGCCTGCCGCCGCCAGAGGGATGAACTGTTGCGTTGACGCTCGCCAAACAAATGTTTAACATCACAAACAATTGTTTATACCCATATCGACTGCCCCTGCCGTGACCGAGCACTCAAAAAAACAACAGTTGCTGGAACTGATCCGCGCGAATCCCTTCATTGCGCAGCAGGACCTGGCGGGCAGCCTGGGCCTGTCGCGCTCGGCCGTGGCCGGCTACATCGCGGGCCTGATCCGCGAGCGCAAGCTGCTCGGGCGCGCCTACGTCCTGCCGGACCGCCGTCCCGTCACCTGCATCGGCGCGGCCAACCTCGACCGCAAGCTGCGCTCGCTGGCCGGCATCGCCCTGCACACCTCGAATCCGGCCAGCCAGAGCGAATCCTTCGGCGGGGTCGCGCGCAACATCGCCGAGAATCTCGCACGCCTGGGCACGGCGGTTGCTTTACTGACGGCGACGGGCAAGGACAGCTCGGGCGCCGCCCTGCTCGCGCATGCGCAAACCCTCGGCATCGACACGGGCGGCACGCTGCAGCTCGAGGGCGTGGCCAGCGGCACCTACACGGCGGTGCTGGACCAGGATGGCGAGATGGTGGTCGCGCTGGCCGACATGGCCCTCTACGACCGCCTCGACCCGGCCTTCGTCGACAGCCGCCAGGCCCAGCTCGCGGCCAGCGCGCTGGTGGTGGCCGACCTCAACCTGCCGCTGGCGACGGTGGACGCCCTGCTCGCCCAGGCCCGGCGCAGCGAGGTGCCGCTGGTGCTGGTGGCGGTGTCGGAGCCGAAGATGGCGCGCCTGCCGCGCGACCTTGACGGCGTGCGCCTGCTGATCCTGAACCGCGGCGAGCTCGCCGCGCTGGCCGGACGCGAACTGGCCGGCGACACCGGGCTCGATGCGGCGGTGGCCGAGGTGCGGGCCCGGGGCGTGCGCGACCTGGTCGTCACGCGCGGCGCCGACGGCGTGCTGTTTACCCGCGGCGATGACATCGTGCGCCTGCACGCGGACGGCGCCGAGGTGGTCGACGTGACCGGCGCCGGCGATGCCTTTGCGGCCGCCGTGTGCTGGTCGCTGCTGCAAGATGGCGACGACCTCGAACTGGCCTGCCGCCGCGGCCTGAAGCTGTCCGCGCTGACCCTCGGCGTGGCGCAGACCGTGCACCCGCGGCTCGGACCGGACACTCTCATGAACACGAACACCCAGGACTGAACATGCAAGCCTTTCTCCAGTTTTCTCCCGAAGTGCAAGGCGCCCGCGCCGCCGGCAAGCCGGTCGTCGCGCTCGAATCGACCATCATCTCGCACGGCATGCCCTACCCGCAGAACGTGCAGACCGCGCGCGAAGTCGAGCAGGTGATCCGCGACGCCGGCGCGGTGCCGGCCACCATCGCCCTGATCGACGGCCGCATCTGCATCGGCCTGGCCGACGAACAGCTCGAGCTGCTCGGCCAGTCGAAGGACGCGATCAAGGTCAGCCGGCGCGACCTGGCCTATGTGCTGTCGCAGAAGAAGCTCGGCGCCACCACCGTGGCCGCTACCATGATCTGCGCGAAGCTGGCCGGCATCGAGGTCTTCGTCACCGGCGGCATCGGCGGCGTGCACCGCGGCGCCGAGACCAGCTTCGACATCTCGGCCGACCTGCAGGAACTGGCGCAGACCGGCGTGGCCGTGGTGTGCGCGGGCGTGAAGTCCATCCTCGACATCGGCCTCACCCTCGAATACCTCGAAACCCACGGCGTGCCGGTGGTGAGCGTCGGCCAGGCCGCCTTCCCGGCCTTCTTCACCCGCGACAGCGGCTTCCGGGCCGACTTCCAGCTCGACACGGCCGAGAACCAAGCGCGCTTCATCCGCACCAAGTGGCAGCTCGGCCTGGACGGCGGCGTGGTGGTCAGCAATCCGGTGCCGGAAGCCGCCGCCATGCGCAACGAAGAGATCGACGCCATCATCGCCCAGGCCCTGCGCGAGGCCGATGAACAGGGCGTGAAAGGCAAGCTTGTCACGCCTTTCCTGCTGGCGCGGATCAAGGAACTGACGGGGGGGCGCAGCCTCGCCACCAATATCGCGCTGGTCAAGCACAATGCCCTGGTCGGCGCCAAACTGGCCGTGGCGCTGGCACACACGGTTCACCAATCCTGACGGATCACCATGTCGATCGACCTGAAGCAGCTGAAATACTTCCTCGCCGTGGCCGAAGAAAAAAGCTTCAGCCGCGCCGCCGAACGCCTGCACATCTCGCAGCCGCCGCTGTCCCAGCAGATCATGAAGCTTGAAAGCGAGCTGGGGGTGCGCCTGTTCGCGCGCACCACGCGCAGCTTCGAACTGACGGTAGCCGGCAAGGCCTTCATGCAGGAAGCCTCCGACCTGCTGGGCCGCATGCGCATGGCGGTCGACACCATCCGCCAGATCGACCGCGGCGAAGTCGGGCGCCTGCGCGTGGGCATCGTCGGCTCGGCGATGTGGGGTCCGATCCCCGGCCTGCTGGAGCAGTTCCAGAGCCAGTTCCCGCGCGTGACCTGGACCATCCACGAACTCGGCCCGAACGAACAGTGGGATGCCCTGCGCGGCAGGCAGATCGACGTCGGCTTCTGGCGCGAGCCCAAGCGCGATGCGGACGAACTGAAGCACGCCAGCCTGCGCCAGGACCTGTGCTTCCAGGAGAACTACTGCGTGGCGGTCAACGCCCAGCATCCGCTGGCAAGCAAGGAGCACATCGACCTGCTGGATGTCGCCGGCGAACCGCTGCTGACCCTGCACCTCGACCAATCGGCCGAGCCGCGCTACCTGATCCAGTGCTGCGTGAACGCCGGCTTCCAGCCGACCATCTTCCAGGAAGCGGCCGAGCCGCAGACGCTGCTGGCGATGGTCGGCGCCGGCCTCGGTGTGGCGCTGATGCCGGAGACCACCGGCCGGATCGGCTGGCCGGGCGTGCGGTTCTTGCCGATCAAGGGGAATCCGCCGTCGGCCAACCTGTACATCACCTATCCGATCCAGGACGATGCGCCGGTGGTGCGGGCGTTCCTGAAGATCGTGAATCCGGAAGGCGAATAGGCATCGCGGTTAGAATGGGTTCTCGAAACCCTGTGAAAGCACCACCATGAAAAAGACCGACCTGGCCAAGTTCGACGCCAAGAAGCTGATGAACCAGGCTGGCCCGCGCGGACCATCCTTCGGCACTGCCGAGACGGCGCCCGTCGACCGGCGCGAGCAGCGCGAGCGCGACCGCGCCCTTGGGCTGGTGCCGTTCGCGGTCAAGCTGAATGGCGACCTGGTCAGGCAGTTGCAGGCCATGGCCAGGGAACGCGGGCTCGACATGAACGAACTGGTTGCCGACCTGCTCCAGAAAGGCCTGGCCGGATAAGCCTCAGTGCGTGGCGCCGCCCGCCAGCGCCACGTCATTCTCCACCGCCAGCGCCACCTCGACCGCGACGCGCAAGCCCGCCACGATCTCCTCCAGCGTCATCGAAGCCGTCGGCTGCACGGGATAAGCCTCCGCCTGCTCCGGCAGGAAAGGCACATGGATAAAACCTGCCTTGACCGGCAAACCGCGCAGGTGGTGCATCAGCGCATAGAACACATGGTTGCACACGAAGGTGCCGGCGGTCTGCGACACGCCCGCCCCGATGCCCCGCTCGCGGATCGCCGCCGCCATGGCCTTGATCGGCAGGGTCGTGAAATAGGCCGCCGGGCCGTTTGCGACGATGGGAACGTCGACCGGCTGCTGCCCGAGGTTGTCGGCGATGCGGGCATCGTCGACGTTGATGGCGATCCGCTCGATCGAGATCTCGGGCCGCCCGCCGGCCTGGCCGACCGCGATGACGATATCGGGCCGGAGCTCGTCGACGGATCCAAGCAGCGCTTCGGCGGCGCGCCCGAACACGCAGGGCAGCTCGCGCGCCACCACCCTGAAGCCATCGCCGCGCCAGCCATCGAGCCGGCGCACGGCTTCCCATGAAGGGTTGATGGCGGCGCCATCGAAAGGATCGAATCCTGTGAGCAGGACGGTTTTCATAGGCTTATCGATACATCAGGAAGTACAACAGGACGATATTCGCCAGCAGCAGCGGCAGCGCGGTCGGCAGCTGGGCCTTGATCACGGCGTTCTTGTCCGGCAGCTCGAGCAGGGCCGCCGGCACGATGTTGAAGTTGGCCGCCATCGGCGTCATCAGGGTGCCGCAGTAGGCGCTGAACATGCCGATCGCCGCCATCACGGCCGGATTCGCATGATACACCCCGACCAGCACCGGGATCCCGATCCCGCCCGCGATCACGGGGAAGGCGGCGAAGCCGTTGCCCATCACGACCGTGAACAGCGCCATGCCGATGCAGAAGGCGGCGCAGGCGACCAGGCGCGAATCCATCGCGATATACGAGGTCGTGATGTGGGCCACGGCCTTGCCGACGCCGGCCTCGGAAAACAGCAGGCCGAGCACGGCCAGCATGTGCGGCAGCACCACCGCCCAGCCCATCGCATCGATCAGGCGGCGTGCCTCGCGCACGCCCTGCAGCGGAGTCGCGCGCGTGAGCCAGCAGGCCAGCGCCAGCGCGACGATGGAACCGCAGCCCATGCTCACCAGGGTCAGGTTCTTCGGGTCCAGCAAGGGCGTCGCATCGATGCGCACGTCCTTGAGCAGGGTCGAGCCGAGCATCGTCACCACCGGGATCGCCAGCGCCGGTACCAGCAGCTTGTGCCCCAGGCGGGCGGCACTGGCGCGGCGCGCCTCTTCCGGCGGCATGCTCGCCTTGCCGCCCCTGACCAGGCCAACGCCCGCCACCAGCGCCATCCCGACCATCAGCAGGCCCGTGGCCGCCGGCGGCATGCGCCCGCCAGCCAGGTAGAGCAGCGCGTACAGGCCCCAGAACAGCGCCGTGCTGAAGCGGCGCGGATTGCTGCGGTCGCGCAGGTTCATGATGGCGGTGGCCGCGAACAGCAGGCCCACCAGCAGGTAGAAATCGTCGAGCGCCAGGATCATCGCGCCGCTCCGCTCACGGCGCCGCGTGCGATGCCGGCGGCGCGCAGGATATGGGCGTCGAGCCGGCGCAGGTTCCAGGCGTGGATCAGGAAGGCCGTCACCGCGGTCGGGATGCCCCACAGCGCCATGTGCAGCGGATCGACTTCCAGGCCCTCGGCGCGCAGGATGGTCTGCATCAGCACGATGGCGCCGAAGGCCACGAACACGTCTTCGCCGAAGAACAAACCGACGTTGTCGGTGGCGGCGCTCATCGCACGGATGCGCTGGCGCATGGCTTCATCCAGTGTCACGCCGCGCGCCTCGGCGGCCGCCTCGGCCATGGGCGCCACCAGCGGACGCACCATGTTCGGATGGCCGCCCAGGCTGGTCAGGCCGAAGGCGGCGGCCAGTTCGCGCACCAGCAGGTAGACCGTCAGCAGGCGCCCGGTGGTGGCGGAGCGGATCTTCGCGATGCTGGCCTGGGCGTGCTCTTTCAGCCCGGCGCGCTCCAGCAGGCCGATCGCGGCCAGCGGCAGCAGCAGGATCAGCGGCAGGTTGCGCGTCTTGACGAAGGCCGTGCCGAGCGACTCCAGCAGGTGCACGATGGACAGGCCGCCGGCCACGCCGGTCACGCCGCAGGCGGCGATCACGACCAGCACCGGATTGGCGCGCAACAGGAATCCGGCGACGACGACGGC
The DNA here is from genome assembly GCF_057657395.1 of Telluria sp. Soil_C_11. Taxonomy (NCBI): domain Bacteria; kingdom Pseudomonadati; phylum Pseudomonadota; class Betaproteobacteria; order Burkholderiales; family Oxalobacteraceae; genus Telluria; species Telluria sp. Soil_C_11. The sequence continues at coordinate 217,279 of NZ_JBDGIN010000003.1, forward strand.
AATGCCGAGCAGCGGCCACAGGTTGACGGCAGTGTGCATGGGTCTCCAGCTGGGTTCGTTATTTTTGGCGAAGAGATATTACCTCAGTACCAGGCCGGCACCGCAAATGGATGAGATCCACCGCCGCAGCCCGCGTTGGCGTGGCTTTTGAGTCCGGCCAGGCGGCGGTTGCATGCACGGGCCTCGCCCGCTTTGCGTGCGCGCATGCCAAATCCGGCTTCTCCGGCTATGCTCGGTGAATCATCAACGGGAGGCCAATCATGCATTCGTCCACCCATCCATTCCGCGGCGCCAGGCTGCTGGCCGCGCTGCTTGCCGCGCTCGGCCTTGCCAGCTGCGGCGGCGGCGTCGACATCGGTATCGGCTTCGTCTGGCATTCCGACGACCGCCCCTGGCCGAACCACCCCGACTGGCCCAGCTGGCCCGACCGTCCCCAGGGCGCCACCGGACTGTTCCCCATTGCCGGGGACATCTGCGGCGTCTGCACGGGGTCGCGCGACGGCACCGGTTCGGCGGCCCGCTTCAACGGCCCGGAAGGCATCGCCGCCGACGCCGAAGGCAACCTCTACGTGGCGGAACCGGCCAGCGCGACCATCCGCAAGGTCTCGCCGCAAGGCGCCGTCACGACCCTGGCCGGCACGGCCGGCGCGGTCGGCTATGCGGACGGCACCGGCGGCGCGGCGCGCTTCAACCAGCCGTCGCGGCTCGAAGCCGATTCCCAGGGCAACCTCTACCTGACCGACACCGGCAACTCGGTGGTGCGCAAGGTCACGCCGGGCGGCGCGGTCGCCACCCTCGCCGGCAACGGCACCTGCGGCAGCGTGGACGGGCGCACCACGACTGCCCAGTTCTGCAACCCGAAAGGCATCGCGCTGGATCGCTGGGGCAACCTGTGGGTCGCGGACACCGGCAACCACACGGTGCGCCGCATCGATCCCAACGGCAACGTCAGCACCGTCGCCGGCTCGCCCGGCGTGTGCGGCAGCGCGAACGGGCGCGGCGACGTGGCGCGCTTCTGCAATCCGCAGGACGTGGATGTCGACGAATGGGGGAATGTGTACGTGGTCGACACCGGCAACTCGACCGTCCGCATGATCAACCCCAAGGGCGAGGTGACGACCCTGGCGGGCCAGGCCGGCCAGTGCGGGGCGGTGGACGGCAGCACGACCGTGTCGCGGCTGTGCGCGCCCAGCGGCATCGCCATCGAGGGCAACGACCTGTATATCGCGGATACCGGCAACGGCACCGTCCGCCGGATCAACCTCGACAACGTGACCAGTACGGTGGCGGGCGTCGCCGGGCGCCAGGAAGTTCAGTTCGGCGCACTGCCCGGCGGACTGGACCATCCGGCCGGCGTGGCGCGCGCGCCGGACGGTTCGTTCGCGCTCACGACCCATAACCTGGTCGTGAAGCTGCTGCCGGCAAAATAGGAGAGTTATTCCGGACGCACCGGCGTGCCCGCATCCTTGCCCACCACCGTGGTCCACGGGCGCACGCGCCAGCTCTTCACCAGGCCCCGGGTGACGTAAGGATCGGCCTCGGCGAAGCGCTCGGCGGCGTCCGGGGAATCGCCGGCGAACAGCAGGACGGCGGTGTCGGTCGGATCGGCCAGGGCGCCGGCGAGCACGAGCTCACCGCGCTGCTCGGCTTCCCAGGCCATCTTCAGGTGTTCGCTGCGGAACTCGCCGCGGCGCGCCAGGTAGTCGGGCGCCAGTTCATACATCAGCAGGTAGTGCACAAAAGGTCTCCTATGAAATCGACAACGTTGGACGCTCTTCGGCATCTTAACCCATCCCAAATGTGGGCAAGCACGGCGATGGCACCATGGCCGCCATGAAACGCCATCACATCACCCTGGGCGCCCGCACGACGGCCGACGGCGTCGTCACCTCGGCCTCGAGCACCGTCTCGGTCGACGGCGCCCGCATTGCGCTCGAAGGCGACCAGGTCAGTTGCCATGCCTGCGGCGGCACGGGCACGATCCGCTGCACTGGCCCGCGCACGCCGGAGCGCCACGACGGCCGGCTGGTCGCGCTGGAACACGACCTGTGCATCTGCAACTGCGCCACGCCGCCGAAGCTGGTCCCCAGCCAGGGCGTCCGCTACCAGACGGTCGACGAGTCGGTTGCGCCATAGGCCCGCCTTGGCGTGCGGCCGCCTGCAGCGTCCCGCCAGGCATGTTATTGTTGGTATATGGCAACGCATTCACAAGCTGATTCATGTCCTCGCGCTTTTGTACCTCAGCGCACAGAATTTCGTGGATGGCAGAGGTAGACTAAGCGCATGGACACTCGCAAAAAAGTAGCGGCAGGGATGGCTGGCTTTGCCAGCATGCTGTGGCTGGGCCTCACGGCCGCGGTCGCCGCCAACCAGCGCCGCCTGGTGTTCAATCCCACCGTCGAGCGCGAAGTCCAGAACCCGCGCAGCAGCGGCCACCGCACCCGTCCCGTGGTGCTGCGCGCCGCCGACGGCACCCGCCTCTGCGGCTGGCTGATGACGCCGAAGATTCCCGGCCGCCATCCCGCCGTCGTGTATTTCGGCGGCCGCTCCGAGGAAGTGTCGTGGGTGGTGCGCGATGCCGGCAAGCTGTTCCCCGACATGGCCGTGCTGGCCGTGAATTACCGCGGCTATGGCGAATCCCATGGCGATCCGGCCGAGATCCACATGGTCGAGGACGGGTGCATGCTGTTCGACTGGATGGCCGCGCGCGCCCACGTGGACCCGCACCGTATCGCCGTGGTCGGCCGCAGCCTCGGTTCCGGCGTCGCCGTGCAGGTGGCGAAGGAGCGCCCGGTGCATTCGGTGGTCCTGATCACGCCCTACGATTCGATCCTGGCGATCGCCAAGCGCAAGTTCCGCGTGATGCCGATCGAGTACATGCTGCGCCACCGCTTCGAGTCCATCAAGTATGCCCCGGCCCTGAAGGCGCCGACCTATGTGCTGCGCGCCGCCAGCGACGACGTGGTGCCGCATTCGCATACCGACCAGCTGGTGGCCAAGCTGGCCCAGCTGTGCGGGGACGACATCGTGCCCGATTCGGACCACATGAACATCCCCTACCTGGAGGGCACCCAGAGCCGCATCGCGGCGTTCCTGGGCTCCCAGTTCGCCAAGCCGCTGGCCGAAGCCGCGGCGGCGGGCAGTCCCGCAGCCGGGGCCGTTCCGGCAAGCGCCGCTTCCGCTGCGCCGATTCCCGCGCCGGCCATCGCCTCCGTCGCCATCGACGGTGCGCCGGCCGCTCTCCTTCCCTCGCCCGCCGGCGCGATTCCCGCACCGGCCATCGCCAGCGCCCTCGATACGGCCACCCCGATCGCCCTGCCCGTCATCGACGCCGCCCCGGCACTGGCTGCGCTGGCGTCGCCGCTGTCGCCGGATGGCCTTCCCCTGGCCGGCAAGTAAGTACGCCGGCAGGCTGCATCGGCGTTTCCGCGTCATGACGCACACGACAATACGTGTGGTTTTCTGTTAGAAACAGCTGAAAAATAGCACTATTTATATTTCAACTAAATAAATTGCGAAGTAAAATCGTATTTGCCACGAATAAACGGGCTGATGCATAGTTGCAAGGCCGAGCTGCAAAAGTCACCTGTATTTCCAGATACGCAGCGCCGTGGTCGACCCTGGTCCGGCCAGTGCCTGTTGCGATGACGCGACGGCATTCCGCCAGCCTCGACCGCGATACAAATCGACACCACATCAGGAAAAGATTTTTGACACAATCCGCTGGCATCGTGCCACGGATGGGCTGGTCCTTGCCTTGCCGCCTCCCATCGCAACCGTTGCGCCGGGTACAATATCAGGATTCCAGGAGCCATTACATGAAATTCAAGCAACTCAGTATGACGATCGCGGCGCTGTGCGTCGCCGGCAGCGCTGCAGCGGGCGCGCCGAAGCTGGGCATCGTCTACGACGCCGGCGGCAAGTTCGACAAGTCGTTCAACCAGTCGGCTGCCGAGGGCATTGAGCGCTTCAAGAAACAGAACGGCATTAACGTCTTCGAAGCCCAGGCCAGCAGCGATACCCAGGCCGAGCAGGTGCTGCGCGGCCTCGCGCGCAAGAAGCTCGACCTGATCATTTCGGTCGGCTTCTCGCAGACCCAGGCCGTGCAGAAGGTGGCCGCCGAATTCCCGGCCGTGCACTTCGTCCTGATCGACGGCACCGCCACCGGCAAGAACGTCAACTCGATCCTGTTCAAGGAGCAGGAAGGCTCCTACCTGGTCGGCGTCGCTGCCGCGATGGCCGCCAAGTCGGGCAAGATCGGCTTCGTCGGCGGCATGGACATCCCGCTGATCCGCGCCTTCGAGTGCGGCTATGCGCAGGGCGCGAAGGCCGTCAATCCGAAGATCGACGTGCAGCAGAACATGGTCGGCACCACCGCCGCCGCCTGGAACGACCCGGCCAAGGGCGGCGAGCTGGCGCGTGCCCAGTTCGACCGCGGCGCCGACGTGGTGTTCGCCGTGGCCGGCGGTTCGGGCCTGGGCGTGATCCAGATGGCCAAGACCAAGGGCAAGCTGGCGATCGGCGTCGACTCCAACCAGAACGATATCCAGCCGGGATCCGTGCTGACCTCGATGGTCAAGAACGTCGGCAACGCCACGTATGACGCGCTGATGCAGGCCAAGGCCGGCCAGTTCGCTTCCGGCGTGACCTACAAGGGCCTGAAGGAAGGCGGCGTCGACTGGGCACTGGACAAGAACAACCGCGCCATCGTCCCCGCAGCAATGGAAAAGCGCGTGAACCAGGCCAAGGCCGACATCATCAGCGGCAAGATCAAGGTGGTCGATTACCGCGCCGCCGGTTCCTGCCCCCAGTAACCGTATTCCTGATTTACCCAAAGCGCGCCGCGCCGGATTGAAAACCGGCGCGGCGCGTTTTTGAATAATGCATCCCGTCTTTACTAATTCTGACTACAGATCGCTATGCAGCCAGCCGTAGAATTTCGCAACATTAGCAAAGCCTTCGGGGCGGTGCAGGCGAATGCCGACGTCAGCTTCTCGATCGCCAAAGGCTCGATCCACGGCGTGATCGGTGAAAATGGCGCCGGCAAGTCGACTTTGATGAGCATCCTGTACGGCTATTACAACGCCGACAGCGGACAAGTCCTGATCGATGGCCAGGCGCGCGACATCCGCACCAGCCATGAAGCCATCGCGCTGGGCATCGGCATGGTCCACCAGCACTTCATGCTGGTCGAGAACATGACCGTGCTCGACAACGTCATGCTCGGCAACGAAGGCGGCTTCAAGCTGGCCGCCAAGCGCGGCGCGGTCGAAGCGAAACTGCGCGAGATCTGCGAACGCTACCGCCTCGACGTCGACCCGCTCGCCACCGTCCACGACCTGTCCGTGGGCGCCCAGCAGCGCGTCGAGATCCTCAAGCAGATCTACCGCAGCGCCAACATCCTGATCCTGGACGAGCCGACCGCCGTCCTGACCGCCCAGGAGACGGCATCGCTGTTCGAAATCCTGCGGCTGTTCAAGGAACAGGGCAAGACCATCATCCTGATCACCCACAAGCTGCAGGAGATCATGGACATCACCGACGAGGTGACGGTCATGCGCGCCGGCCGCGTGGTCGGCGCCGTCAAGACGCTCGACACCTCGAAGGAGCAGCTGGCCAACATGATGGTCGGCCGCCCGATCCAGAGCGAGCTGCCGCGCGCGCCCTTCAATCCGGGCGCCGACGTGCTGAAGGTCTCGAACCTGCAGCTGAAGGACGCCAACGGCGTGGCCCTGCTGTCGGACATCGACTTCACCCTGCGCGCGGGCGAGGTCGTGGCGATCGCCGGCGTGTCCGGCAACGGCCAGAGCGAGCTGCTCGAGATCCTGTCCGGCATGCGCCTGCCGACGTCCGGCAAGGTCGAATTCCTCGGCCAGGACCTGCCCTACGACGGCCGCTCGAACGCCGACGGCCTGCCCGCCACCTTCCGCGAGCTGGGCATCGGCCATGTGCCGGAAGACCGCCTGCGCGACGGCGTGATCAAGGATTTCTCGGTCATGCAGAACACCGTGTTCGGCTACCAGGACAAGGTCAGGAACCGCTGGGGCCTGTTCGACTTCAAGAAGATCGCCCAGCGCTGCGCCGGCCTGATGCAGGCCTTCGACGTGCGTCCGAACAATCCGGACCTGCGCATCGGCCTGCTCTCGGGCGGCAACCAGCAGAAGGTCGTGATCGCGCGCGAGGTTGCCGCCGGACCGAAACTGATGCTGGTCGGCCAGCCGACCCGCGGCGTCGACATCGGCACCATCGAGAGCATCCACACCCAGCTGCTGCGCCTTCGCGACGAGGGCGTGGCGATCCTGCTCTCCTCCGTCGAACTGGAAGAGGTGCGCGCGCTGGCGGACCGCATCCTCGTGATGTCGGGCGGGCGCATCACCGGCATCCTGCCGATCGACGAATTCGACACCACGCGCATCGGCCTGCTGATGGGCGGCATGCACAAGTCGTGATTGAACCAAGCTGACATGAAAACTGAACTTCCACGCTGGGCCACGGGTTTCGTCCTGCCCATCCTGAACCTGCTGTCGGCGCTGCTGGTTGCGGCGCTGGTGATCCACCTGCTGGGCGAGAGCCCGCTGGAATCCATGGGGATCCTGATCAACAGCGCGATCGTCAATCCGGAAGGACTGGCCTACACGCTGTTCTACGCCTCGACCTTCATCTTCACCGGCCTGGCGGTCTCGATCGCCATGCAGGCGGGCCTGTTCAACATCGGCGCCGAAGGCCAGATGTATATCGGCGGGCTGGGCTTAACGTTAGCTATGCTGGCCTTCGACGCGCACGCACCAAGCTGGCTGCTGATCCCGGTCGGCATGCTGGGCGCGGCCCTGTTCGGCGGCCTGTGGGCCTTCCTGCCGGGCTACCTGCAGGCCAGGCGCGGCAGCCACGTGGTGGTCACGACCATCATGTTCAACTTCATTGCCGCCAGCCTGATGAACTTCCTGATCGTGAAGTACATGATCCCGGAAGGCCAGCAGAACCCGGCCTCGCGCGTGTTCTCCGACGCCGCCGCCCTGCCGCTGCTGTCAAGTTGGTTTGCCGGCGCGGACGGCACCTCGCCGCTCGGCGATACCCCGCTCAACATCAGCTTCCTGGTGGCGATCGTGGCGCTGGTGATCTACGGCGTGGCGGTGTGGCGTTCCTCGTGGGGCTACAAGCTGCGCGCCACGGGCCTGAACCAGCACGCGGCCCACTACGCCGGCGTGAAGATCAGCCGCACCATCATCGTCACCATGCTGGTGTCGGGCGCGCTGGCCGGCCTGGCCGCGGTCAACTCGGTGCTGGGTTCGACGCACTACCTGTCTCTGAATTTCCCGGCCGGCGCCGGCTTCGTCGGCATCGCGATCGCGCTGATGGGCCGCCAGCACCCGGTCGGCATCTTCCTGTCGTCGGTGCTGTTCGGCGCGCTGATCCAGGGCGGCTTCGACCTGTCGCTGGAAAAGCCGAACATCCCGCAAGAGACCTTCATCTTCATCCAGGGCCTGATCATCCTGTTCTGCGGCGCGATGGAAAACTTCTATGCGCCGGCCGTCCTGAAACTGATCAATCTCGGTAAAGGTAAATAATCATGGAAGACCTTCATCTCGCCAGCATCGTCGTCTCGACGATCCGCAATGCGCCGGTGCTGATGTTCGCCGCGATGGCCGGCCTGTTCGCCGAACGCAGCGGCGTGGTCGACATCGGCCTGGAAGGCAAGATCCTTGCCTCGGCCTTCGTCTCCGCCGCGGTGGCGTACACGACCCAGAACCCGTGGTACGGCATCGCCGCCGGCGTGGCCGTATCGGCGGCGCTGGCCATGATCCAGGCCTTCGTCGCCATCACCCAGAAGGGCAACCAGCTGGTGTGCGGCATCGCCATCAACATCGCGATGAGCGGCCTGACCTTCGTGCTGGCCCAGTTCTTCTTCCAGCAGGGCGGCCGCACGCCGGACCTGGGCAGCGCGCGCCTGACCGACGTCATCCTGCCCGGCACCGCGGCCCTCGACAACATCCCGTTCATCGGCTGGCTGTACGGCCACGTGATCGGCGGCCAGTCGGTGCTGGTCTACCTGGCGTTCCTGCTGGTGCCGGTGGTGCACTGGGTGGTCTACCACAGCCGCTTCGGCCTGCGCCTGCGCGCCTGCGGCGAGAACCCGCACGCGGCCGATGCGGCCGGCGTCTCGGTCGAGCGCACCCGCTACCTGGCGATGCTGGTGGCCGGCGTGCTGTGCTCGTTCTCGGGCGCCTACCTCGCCATCGTCCAGAGCGGCTTCTTCCTGCGCGACATGTCGGCCGGCGCCGGCTACCTGGCCCTGACCGCCCTGGTGTTCGGCAACTGGCGTCCCATCTACACCGTGCTGGGCTGCCTGATGTTCGGCCTGTTCGGCGCGATCCAGATCCAGCTCGAAGGCGTCGACCTGCCGGTGGTCGGCCGCATCCCGGGCTCGCTGATCCAGATGATCCCGTATGTCGTGACCGTGGTGGTGCTGGCCGGCCTGATGGCCAAGTCGGTGGCGCCGAAGGCCATTGGCAAGCCGTTCGTCAAGTCGCGCTGAGCCAACGGTACGCGGACGTCACGCGTGGGCACGTGGTGCCCACCCTACGAATCGCGGTAGGGTAGGCTCCCCGAGCCCACGCCTTGCATTCATTCCGCCGCGTAGGCGCGCGCCTGCGAGCGCGCAAAGGTCCACGCAAAACCAATACCGGCCGATGCGCCGGTATTTTTTTTCATCAGCGGACTGTCCCGGTTCGCCGCTCCCGCAGTCGATTCATAGCGCACGAAGCCGAACAGGCGCAGGTCGGGATTCAACCGGTAGGTCCCGAACAGGCCGGTGCGCACCAGCAGCAGGCCGCTATCCGCGTGATAGGCCGGCCGCTCAGGCGTCGCATACTGCGGCTGCACTTCATAAAAATAGCGGTTGATGCGGCGATCGCCGAACACGGCGCCGAGCTGGGCTTCCATGGTCCAGCGCGCCGCCTCTCCCCGCTTTTCCCACACCAGGCGCGGCTCCATGGTCCAGCCCTGGCGCCGCAGCCCGCTCCTGGCCTCGATCACGGCGCGCAGCGGCAGTTCGAAACGCAATCTTCCCCGCTCGCCCAGGTCGGCAAACTTCACCTTCACGCGCGGGCCGAATTCGACCAGGGTGCCGAGGTCCGGCATGCCGCGCCGCGCCTCGACGTCGTCCGAGTGGGCCGGCAGCGAGGCGGCGAAGCCGATGTCGAATTCGACCTTGTCGGTGTTCAGCAGGCGCGCGCCGATGCCGTTCTGGTCGGCGCGCAACACCTTGCCGCGGTAGATCAGGAAGGGCAGCGCCAGGCCGCGGTTCGAGCGGTCGTCGGCGCCCGGATAGGCCGGCGTGCTGAAGGCGGCGGCGCCGAGGCCGGCTTCCCACAGCGGGAGGTTGCGTTCGACGGGCTGGGCCTGGGCGGCGGCGAGCGCGGGCAGCAGAGAGATGCCCGCGCCGGTCAGGAAGGATAGTGTGCGCATGGTGCCATTCTAGCGGCGCCCATTTGCCGATGGCGCGAGCCTCGCAGGGTGGGCGTGCGGCACCCACCATGCGGATACGCGCCCAGGCAGAGGATTTATTGCCAGATCGCCTGCAGCAGCTGCGCCAGGTGGTAGCCACCCTTGATCAGCTGGGTCTTGGCGATCGCGGAGCTCGGCACCGGATAGTTCTGCGGCACTTCCAGGCTCCAGGTGTAATAGGTCTCGCCCTTCTTGCTGGTCTGCGGGGTGATCTTGCCGACGGTGACGCCGTCGAAGGCCTGCTTCGACACGGCCAGCGCGTCGTCCGCCCACTGGTAGGGCCAGGTGACCGGGTCGCCGCTGGCGCGCGCGACTTGCGGCTTGCCGTCGATCGCGGCCTGCGCGAACTTCTCGGGGGTCCTGGCCTGGATGCGGCGGAAGGCGTAATTGACCGTGGTGCTGTCCCAGTAGGAGTGGAAGGGCTTGGTCAGGGCCTTCGGCACGCCTTCCTTGATCGGCTTCGCCTCTTCCGGCGGGATCACGTCGGACAGTCCGGCGACCAGGCTGGTGAGCTTGGCGTCGTCCATCAGGAAGTTGTTGCCGCCGCGCGAATCGAAGACCGCGGTCTCGTCGATTTCGGCCCTGGTCTTCGGCACCACGAACTTGCCGTCCTTGTTCACGAAGGCCGCTCCCACGTGCAGCGGCTGGTGGATGTCGCCGGTCATGTGGGTGATCAGGATCAGGGCCTGGCGCGGGGTGAACCTGTGCGGGTTGGTGGCCGGGGTGTCCTTGCCCTGCAGGACGGCGATCGCCTGCTTCAGGGTCTGCACGATGTCGTCGTCGGCGGTGCCGGCCGCGCCGTCATGGTAGTGCTCCAGCTGGAACGGCACGTCGGTGTAGTGGTACTCGCTGTGCTTCGGGTTGGCGTTCACGTACTCGACCATGTCCGGGCTCTGCGGGCCGCAATAAGTGCCCTTCACGCAGTCCGGCCAGTTGGCGACCGATTCCAGGGTTTCGCCCGGCAGCAGGATGGCCTTGACCTGCTGTTCGGCCTTGCTGCCCTTGATCAGCTTGTCCGCGATGGCGCCGACGGCGCGGTGGCCGTCATTGCCCCAGGCGAGGGCATCGGTCGAAGCGAAGGCGCCTGCCAGCGCGAGTACACATGCGAGTTTCTTCATGATGGTTCCTTGTTGGCGCATCGGCGGGTAAGCGTCAGCGCACCTTGTGGATACGGGCCTGCGGCGCGGCCAGCGAGGACGCGCCGGTTTCAGGATGTTGTTTCAGGTAGCCGATCAGCGCGTCGAGGTCGCGCATGCCGGTGTCGTGGCGGTTGACGCCTTTTGCCAGCACCGGGAAGTTGTCGCCGCCGTCGGCCAGGAAGTTGTTGGCCACGATGCGGTATGTCTTGCCGTCGTCGACCGGCTGGCCGTTCACCTTCAGGCTGCCCGGCACCAGGCGCTGGCCGACCGGGCGCGTGCTGTCCCAGGCGTAGGACAGGCCGCTCGACACCTGCAGCATGTAGCGGTCGTTGCCCGGACGGTCCCACTGCTGTTCGAGCAGGGTGCGCAACTGCGCGCCGCTGATGTCCAGCACCACCAGCGTATTGCCGAACGGGAGGACGGCCTGGGCCTGGCCGAAGCCGACCACCCCACCCTCGCCCGCTTCCAGGTCCTTGCGGATGCCGCCCGGGTTCATGAAGCCGAGCTGCACGCCGTGTTCGCGCATGGCGGCGACCACCGCGTCGGCGATCACGTCGCCCAGCGGCGATTCGCCGGCCTCGTTTTCCCTGCGCGCGACGGTCGGCGCGGCGATGCGCGCGACCGGCTTGGCCAGTTCCGCGGTGCTGCGTGCGCGCACCTCGCGCAGGTAGGCCGCCAGCTGCGCATCGGGGGTGAAAGCGCCCGGCGCCATCACCACGTTGCGGACCTGGATGTCGTCGACGCGGCCGCTGGCCGGATCGACCGTCATCCTGATGCGCGACAGCAGGTGTCCCATGGCGTCGGCCTGGGTGACCACGCGGCCGTCGACCTTGCACAGGTAACCCTTGTGCGAGTGGCCGGTGATGACCAGGCGGATGGCCGGATCGAGCTTCTTGACGATGCCGACGATCGGGCCCTGCAGGCCGTCGCAATACGTCTTGTCGTAGGGTTCGCCGGTGTGGCCGCCTTCATGGATCAGGACCACGAACACCTTGGCGCCCTGGGCCCGCATCTCGGGCAGCACATTGTTGATCGACTCGGCCTCGTCGAGGAAGGACAGGCCCTTGATGGCCGAGGCCACCGCCACCGAGGGCGTGTCCTTCAGCACCGCGCCGACCAGGCCGACCTTCACGCCCTTGACGTCGACGATGCGCCAGCCCGGCACCAGGTTCCTGCCGGTCTGCGCGTCGACCACGTTGGTGGCGAGGTAGGTGAAGCCGGCGCCGCGGAAATCCTTCGAAATCTGGCAGGCCTTGTCCGGCCGCGGCGAATCGCAGCCGCCATGCTGCTGGCGCAGCAGTTCCTTGCTGCCCTGGTCGAATTCGTGGTTGCCGAGCGAGCTGGCGACCAGGCCCATGCGGTTCATCGCTTCGATGCTGGGCTCGTCCGCGAACATCGAGGACATCGCCGGGCTGGCGCCGACCAGGTCGCCGGCGGCGACGAACAGCAGGTCCTTGTCCTCCTTGCGGAAGGCGTTCAAGGCGCCTTTCAACACGTCGATGCCGCCGGCCTGGATGGTCTCGCGCTGAGCACTGCCCGCCGGCGCCCAGGTGTACTTGCTGGGTTCCAGGTTGCCGTGGAAATCGTTGATCGCGACCAGGTTGAGTTCGATGCTGCCGGAGGCCGGATGCGGGGAAGTGGCGCAGCCGGCGGCCGCGAAGGCGAACGCGACGGTCAGGGCAGCGGTGCGGAGACGAAGGGCCATGTGGATGTCAATACGAATGCAGGGATCAAAAAAAACAGGCCCGAAGGCCTGTTTCATTATCGGCGATTGGCGCCGGCCACTCAACTGCCGCGGCCGGCGTCAGCCTCACATCAGATGTCGACCGAGAAGGTGACCGATGCGAAGCGCGGAGCGCCCAGGTAGTAGCGCAGCGGCGAGCTGCTTGCCGGGATGCCCGGATAAGCAACCATGTTGGTAATGGTGGTCGACGCCGGGTTGCGGTACTGCTTGTTGGTCAGGTTGCTGACGTTCCACTGCAGCTTCGGATTCTTCAGCAGGCCGTAGTTCGCGAACTTGTAGCCACCGTCCAGCGCAAAGGTGGTGTAGCCCGGAGCGGTTTCGTCGTTGACCAGGGTGCCCTGCTGTTCGCTGGTGGCGCGAGCCTTCAGGCGAACGTAGAACGCGCCCTGCTCGTACTGGGCCGACAGGCCTGCCTTCCAGCGCGGGGTGTTCGGCATTTCCTTGCCGGCGGTCGGCAGGACTGCGGTCGAGTTGATGCGCAGGTCGTTCTTGATCTCGCTCTTCTGGTAGCCGAGCGAACCGTAGAAGGACCAGCCGTAGATCGGCATGTTGTTCGCTTCGATCTCGAAGCCGCGGTTGCGCACGGCGCCGACGTTGGTGTAGATGCTTGCCTGGGCGAGATCGTCGAACGCAGTTGCCTGGCGGTTCTTGAAGTTCACGTCGAACACGGTCAGGGTTGCAATGTACTTGTTGTCCTGGTGGCGGTAACCGAGGTCGGTGTTCCACGAGGTCTCGGACTTCACGTCGCCGGCCAGGGTCGCCACGCCATTGACGAACTGCACGTTGGTGCCGGCGTTACCGAATACGAAGTTCGGCGGCGCCTTCATGTTCTTGGCGATCGACGCGAACAGCTGGTCGTCGTTGGTGAGGCGGTAGCGCGCGCCCAGCTGCGGCAGCACCGAGCTGTAAGTCTTGGCGATACGGTAGGTACCGTAGGTGTTGCCTTCGCTCAGGTTGTTGGTGACGTCACGCTTCAGGTGCGGGGTACGCACGCCGAAGTTGATGGTGACCTTGTCGTCCATCATCACGACGGTATCCTGCAGGAAGACCTGCCAGCCGATCGACTTGGTGACCCAGTCGCGGCTCTGGAACAGGGTGCCGTCAGCACGACGCACGGCGTTGTCCTGCAGCCACGGGTCGAAGTTGCCGAAGTTGTCCACCGGGACCATGGTGCCGGTCTGGCGGTGCTTGGCGTTCTCGTACCAGAAGCCGCCCAGGATGGTGTGGTCGCCGACGGTGTGGGTCAGCGAGGTGGTGACGCCAGGACGGTTGGTGCGGGTCACGCTGGCGTTCGCCACGATGACGTTATCTTGGGTGTCGCCGTCGCCGTTCAGGTCGACCGTGCCGTTCAGGTTGTAGCGGCCGTTGCTGCCGATGGTGGTGCCCAGGAAGGCGTTTTCCTTCTGCGAACGCTGCTGGATGCCGCCGTTGCCGAAGCCGTACCAGTAGTAAGGAACGATCTTCAGGTCGGTGTCCGCGCCCAGGCGGAACTTGGCGGTTGCCGAAGCGATGGCGTTCTTGAACGGGTTGCGCGACAGACCATAGTACGTCGGAGAAGGAGCGATCTTCGATTCGTCCTGGGGGGTACCTTTAACCGGGGTCAGGTGGCCAGGGAACACGGCGCTGGTGTCATAGTAGTAGCCGTTGTTCTGCAGCTCTTTCAGCGTGATGTTGTTGATGTTGTTGTTGTTCGCGTTATTCCACAGGATGGTCGCGTGGATGTAGTTGAAGCGATCCCAGTCGTAGTTGAAGCCGCCGTCGACGTGCTCGCGATCGGCGCCGCCTTCACCCTTCCACTTGTCGGCCTTGGCGCGCGAGTAGGAGATGAATGCCTTCGAGCGCTTGTCCGAGAACAGGCCGGTGTCGTAGCGGACGAAGGTCTTGAACAGGTTCAGCTGGCCCAGGGTCTGCATCACGCGGACGCGCTGGTTGTTTTCCGGGTTGCAGGTGACGATGCCGAAGTTACCGCCGGTGGCGCCGACTTGCGGCGAGTCCACGTCGGTCGAACCCTGGGTCACGAATTCCGAGCAGGTGTTTTCCTGGTCGACGTATTCTTGCGGGTACACCGAGAACGAACCCGAATCGTTGACCGGCACGCCGTTGATGGTGGCGCCGATCTGGTCGCTGTTGAAGCCGCGCAGGGTCAGGCCGCCGCCGAACAGGCCGGTTGCATCCATGTTGTAGCTGTTCACCGACGGCAGCATCTCGAGTGCTTCATAGGCGTTGCCGGTCGGGCGCTGCTTTTCCAGTTCCTCTGCCGTGATGGTCGAACGTGCCTTCGGCGCGTCTTCGGTGACCATCAAACCCATACCAATCTTCTTGCCGGTGATGACGACTTCGCGCGTCTGGCCCGCGTCAGTATCGATCTTCTGCGTGGTCGAAGTTTGGGCGTTGGCCGCGGCCGCGAAGCATGCCAGCTGGCATGCCACAGCGATCAGGCTGAGGCGCAACTTGGGTTGTTGATGAAAAGCGGATTGCATTAAGAACTCCCTAGAGTTTTATTGTAAAAATGACAACAGCAGCGTTGACCCTGCGAAAATCTATGGGGAGGGGCACCCCCTCCGAGTTTGGAGCACGGCAGTATAGGAAGCGGATATGTCAGACTGATGACATGGAGATATTTGCAGAACATCTTGCAAATTTATCTAGCCGTGTCACCGATCATGCATGAGCCCACCTTGTGGGGCAAATATGATTTCTCTTGGAAACTTATACGTTATTCGTATAAATCTATTAAAAAAATCACAAAGCGACCACGTAATCCCTGCAAACGTGCATAAACAGTGTCGGCCGGATTATAAGGGAGGCATGCCTAGCGGAAATCACAAAGCGTGAAAATCTAAAAATCTGTCCGATTGGCAAAGATTTTTGTCGCGTCTGCGAGACAGATTGTCGTTTTAGGCAAGTCTTGCCCGCCCGACAACGCTGTCGAGCGGGCAAAATATTACTTTGCGGAATGTGCCTGGCGGTCCAGGGCGGCGATGTCGGCTTCGAATTTCGCGAAGCGTTCGTCGAGCTGGCGGGTCAGGCGCGCCTTGTCGGCGGCCGGGAGGAAAGCGTAGCGGATGCTGTTGTAGGACGCTTTCTTGACTTCCGCGTAGCCGGGCTTGTAGCGGCTGGCAAACAGCACGTACTCGTTGGCCAGGTTGTGGCGGGTCACGCCGGCGTCGTCCGTCGAGATCACATAGGGCACGCCATATTTACGGTACAGGGTCACCGGATGATCCTGTCCCTGCACGCCGTTGATGAAGGCGTTCGAGGTCAGGTTGATCTCGACCGGGATGTCCCTGGCGCGCATGCGCTGCATGATCGACACGATATTCGTCTCGTGGGCCAGGTCGATGCCGTGGCCGATGCGGTCGGCGCCGGCCAGGTTCACGGCCTGGTCGATGTGGAACTGCAGGTCTTCCGGCGGGACGTCGCCCAGCGCCAGCTCACCGGCGTGCATCGCCACCTTGACGTCCGGGTAGACCGACTTCAGGAAGCGGAACATCTTCATGTGCAGGGTGTAGTCGCGCATCGACACCATCTGGCTCTCCTGCCCGACGATGTTGACGCCGACGATCTTGCTGTCCCTGGTGGCGGCCTTGAAACCGGCCAGCATCGAGGAGAACACCTGGGACGGGTTCAGCAGGCGCAGCACATAGGTCTGGTAGCGCATGGTGAAGCGCTCGTCGTCGATGCCGGCGGCGGCCTCGTCGATCTTGGCGACGAAGTCGGCGATCGACTGGTTGAACTTCGGATCCGCATCGAGCTGGCTCATCCAGGCGCGCATCTGGGCATTCAGGGCCGCATCGTCGTGCGCGTTCTGCCAGGCCTGGGCGTCGAAGTCCTTGTTCACGACGAACGGCGACATCTTGAACATGGTCTCGATGTAGCTGACGTTCTCGCCGATGGCGCGCTCCTTGATCTCGACCAGGCCTTCGTGGAAGTTGGCGTTCGAGACCGGGCCGAAGTAGCCGAAGGTCTGGAAGAACTGGCGATCCGGCGGCGCCTGCACGGCGCCGTGGTTATGGAAATCCTTGCTCGACCAGCGCTGCAGCAGCTCGCGGTAGGTGAAGTCGTCGGCATAGACGTCGGCGCTGGCCAGGCAGTTGCGCGCCGATGCCGGCTTGGCGCGCTCGGCGTCGACGATCGCCTTGTCGGTCTCGATGCGGTAGGTCTGCTTGTTGACGCAGTAGCCCTGCTTGTCGAGGAAGTCGACATAGGTCTCGGCATACAGCGCACCGGAATAGTGGTGGTGCAGGTCGCCGCCCTTCGGCATCTGGGTGAAGAACATGGTCAGCTCGGCCGTCTTCGGCTCGCTGCCGGCGATCAGCGCGGCGTAGTGGCGCGCGGTGGCGGCTTCGTTGGCCTTGGCGGCGGTGGGACGCGCGCCGGCATTGGCGGCCAGTGCCAGGCTCAGGGCCACGGCGAGGAGAGTCTTCTGCATGTGTGCTTTCGGTCGGTCTTGGGGCGAAACCTCAGGGCAGCGTCCGCTCGTGCACCGCGACTCATGCCACTGGCATGAGTCGCCCAGCCGCGTAGGTGGCGCGGATGGCGCGGTCGTCGCCCAGCAGGGCCAGCGCAAACAGGGTCTCCTCGAGCGTGTTGCTGTGCGCGGTGCGGCGCTCCAGCAGCGGCGTGGCCTTGGGGTCGAGCACGATGAAATCGGCCTCGGCGCCCCGAACGAAATTCCCGATCGTGCCCTCGAGCTGCATGCTGCGCGCGGCGCCCAGCGTGGCGAGGTAGAACATGCGCAGGGCCGGGAGGTAGCTGCCTTTCAGTCGCGCAACTTTATACGCTTCATTCATGGTTTGCAACATCGAGAACGACGTGCCCGCCCCCACGTCCGTGCCCAGCGAGACCAGGGCCCCGGCATGGTCGGCGCGGGCGATGTCGAACAGGCCGCTGCCCAGGAACAGGTTCGAGGTCGGGCAATGCGAGATCGCCGAGCCGGATTCCGCCATCCGCGCGAAGTCGGCATCGTCCAGCCAGATGCAGTGGCCGTACATGGCGCGCGCTCGCATCAGGCCATAGTGGTCGTAGACGTCCAGGTAGCTGCGGCGCTGCGGGAACAGTTCGCCGACCCATTTGCATTCGTCGCGGTTTTCCGAGACGTGGGTCTGGATGAAGGTGTCCGGCCAGGCGCGCGCCAGCTCGCCGGTGGCGGCCAGCTGGGCCTCGGTGGAGGTCGGGGCGAAGCGCGGCGTGATCGCGTACATGCTCCTGCCCTTGTTGTGCCAGCGCCGGATCAGTTCTTCGCTCTCGCGCAAATCGGCGGTGTCCTGCAGGAAGTCCGGGCAGTGGCGGTCCATCAGCACCTTGCCGGCGCCCATGCGCAGGTCGCGCGCGGCACTCGCCTCGAAGAAGGCGTCGACCGATTCCTTGTGCACGCTGCAGTAGACCAGGGCCGTGGTGGTGCCGTTCCTCAGCAGCTCGTCGAGGAAGAAGTCGGCGGTGGCGCGCGCGTGCGCGGGATCGCCGAACTGGCGCTCGGTCGGGAAGGTGTAAGTCTCCAGCCACGGCAGCAGGCCCGGGGCCGGCGAGGCGATCATGTCGGTCTGCGGGAAATGCAGGTGGGTGTCGATGAAGCCCGGCGTGATGATCTTGCCGCGGTAATCGACCGGCACCACGCCCTCCGGCAGCGTCGGCGCGAGCTGCGCGTAATCGCCGGCCGCCTTGACCTTGCCCGCTTCGACGATCAGCAGGCCGTCCGCATGCCAGACATGGGCGTCCTGCTTGACTCCGGGATCGGCGTGAAAATGCAGCAGGCTTGCTCGGTAGGCCTGCAGGTTTTGGGTGTCCATCGACATTAGATTCTTTCTGTTGAGGCTATGGTCACGGTGCGGGCTTCCCACACCATCAGCAGTTGCGCGGCCACGGCGACGGCGATCACGGCGGGCGCCTTGCCTTCGATGCCGGGCACCCCGATCGGGCAGACCATGGCATCCAGGCGCGTTTGCTCCACGCCGCGCTCGCGCAGGCGGTGCTCGAACTGCTTGCGTTTGGTATGCGATCCGATCAGCCCGAACCAGTCTTGATCGAGGCTTGGGCGCTTCAGGATCGTTTCGGCCAGGCGCTGGTCGAGCGCATGGCTGTGCGTCATGACGAGGAAGCTGGTGCTCGGCGCGGCCCGTTGCGCCAGCGCTTCCGGGATATCGGTCGCTTCGGCCACGACGTTGGCCGGCAAGTGGTCGGGGAACAGGTCTTCGCGCTCGTCGACCCAGGTCACGCGGCAGTGCAGGTCCGCCAGGGCGCGCACGATGGCCGCGCCGACGTGGCCGGCGCCGAACAGCATCAGGTGGTCGCGCGGCGCCTCGACCTTGTCCACCAGCCAGCGCCGTCCGTCGGGACCGCGCATGATATGGGTCCCTTGCGCGCGTGTAAAGTCCGGGGCCTCGCCGCCCTGGATCCGTTGCGCGCACGCGTCGAACAGCGCCAGGTCGGGCGCGCCATCGATGGCCACCAGGCGCCAGCAGTCCTCGCCGGCGCGCGCCGCCAGTTCCGCCAGGTGTGCCCGGTCGGCCAGTTCGAAGGCCAGCTGCACCACCCCGCCGCAGCACTGGCCGAGGCTGGGGCCGAGCGGGAAGCGTTCCAGGCGCCGGGTCTCGCCGGCCGCCAGCATGGCGCGCGCCGTTTCGACGCCGCGCAGCTCCAGGTGGCCGCCGCCGACCGTGCCCCACTGGCGCGTCGCATCCACCAGCATCTTCGCGCCGGGTTCGCGCGGCACCGAGCCTTCGACCGCGGCGACCGTCACCAGTACGGCAGGCGCGGCCCCAAGCCCGGCGCCGTGCGCCGCTGCGGACAGCCAGTCTTCCATCTCAGGCGCTCGCCGGCGTTGCCGCCTGCACCGCGGCGACGGCATTCAGGATCGCTTCGCAGGTCGCCGGCGCGTGCAGCGGCGGATGGACCTGATGGCCCTTGATGCTGGAGATGGCGTCGCGGATCGCGAAGAACACGGAGAACGGCAGCAGCAGCGGCGGCTCGCCCACGGCCTTCGAGCGGTGGATCGAATCCTCGACGTTGCGGTTCTCGAACAGGCGCACGCGGAAGTCTTCCGGGCAGTCGGACACCGCCGGGATTTTATACGTCGACGGCGCATGCGTCATGAGCTTGCCGCCCTCGTTCCACCACAGCTCCTCGGTGGTGAGCCAGCCCATGCCCTGGATGAAGGCGCCTTCGACCTGGCCGATGTCGATGGCCGGGTTCAGCGACTTGCCCGCGTCGTACAGGGCATCGGCGCGCAGCAGTTTCCATTCGCCGGTCAGGGTGTCGACGATCACTTCCGACACGGCGGCGCCGTACGCGAAGTAGGAGAACGGGTGGCCGGTCATGGTCTTCGGGTCCCAGTGCAGGCCGGGGGTGGCGTAGTAGCCGTCCGACCACAGCTGGGTGCGCGCCAGGTAGGCTTTCGCCACCAGCTCGCCGAACGGGATCTCGGCGCCGTTGACGAACACGGTGTCGGCCGCGAAGCGCACCTGCTCCGGCACGCCGCCATACTGCTTCGCCGCGAAGGCCGCCAGGCGCTCGCGGATCTGGCGCGCGGCGTCCTGGGCCGCCTTGCCGTTCAGGTCCGCGCCGGTGGAGGCGGCGGTGGCCGAGGTGTTCGCGACCTTGCTGGTATTCGTGGCGGTGATGCGCACGCGCGCCAGGTCCACGCCCAGCTCGTGCGCCACCACCTGCATCACCTTGGTGTTGACGCCCTGCCCCATCTCGGTGCCGCCATGGTTGACCAGGATGGAACCGTCCACGTAGACGTGCACCAGCGCACCGGCCTGGTTCAGGTGGGTGACGTTGAAGGCGATGCCGAATTTCACGGGCGTGAGCGCCAGGCCCTTCTTCAGCACCGGGCTGGCTGCGTTGAACGCATCGATGCTTGCGCGGCGGGCGCGGTATTCGGAACTCGCCTCGAGCTCGTCGACCAGCTCGTGGATCACGTTGTCGACCACCACCTGGCCGTAGGGCGTGACGTTGCGCTCTTCCTTGCCGTAGAAATTCAGCTTGCGGATGTCGAGCGCGTCGCGGCCGAGATTCCTCGCGATCTCGTCGAGCACGTATTCCATCGCGATCGCGCCCTGCGGGCCGCCGAAGCCGCGGAAGGCGGTATTCGACTGCGTGTTGGTCTTGCCGCAGGCGGCGCGGATGTCGACGTCGGACAGGTAATAGGTATTGTCGAAGTGGCAGACGGCGCGCGTGGCCACCGGGCCGGACAGGTCCGCCGAGAAGCCGGCACGCGACACCATGTCGACCCTGGCCGCGACGATGCGTCCGTCGTCGTCGTAGCCGACTTCGTATTCGTAGTGGAAGCAGTGGCGCTTGCCGGTCACCAGCATGTCGTCGTCGCGGTCGGCGCGCAGCTTGACCGGGCGGCCGCACAGCTTGGCCGACACCGCCGCCGCCGCGGCCCACAGCGCCGACTGCGATTCCTTGCCGCCGAAGCCGCCGCCCATGCGCCGGCACTCCACCACCACGTGGTGCGAATGCAGGCCCAGCGCGTGCGCGACCACGTGCTGCATCTCGCTCGGGTGCTGGGTCGAGCACAGCACCAGCATGCCGTCGTTTTCCTGCGGGATGGCGTAGGCGATCTGGCCTTCGAGGTAGAACTGTTCCTGGCCGCCGACGTGCAGTTCGCCTTTCACCGTGTGCGGCGCGCGTTCGAAGGCGGCCTGGGCGTCGCCGCGCGCGAGGCGCATCGGCGGCAGCACATAGCTTTGCGCCTTGCGCGCTGCCTGCGGCGTCAGGATGGCCGGCAGCTCTTCGTAGGCGACGACGCCCTTCTTCGCGGCGCGGCGCGCATTGTCGTGGGTGTCCGCCACCACGACGAACAGCGGCTGCCCCACGTACTGCACCAGGCCGTCGGCCAGGATCGGATCGTCGTGGATGATGGGGCCGCAGTCGTTGGTGCCGGGGATGTCGCGTGCCGTGTAGACCGCGACCACGCCGCGGCTGGCGCGGACCAGCGAGAGGTCGATAGACTGGATCCTTGCGTGCGGTTTACTGGACAGGCCCAGCGCCGCGTGCAGGGTGCCGCGGACCTCGGCGATATCGTCGGTGTAGTCGGCCTGGCCGAGCACGTGCAGCCGCGCCGATTCGTGGGCCTTCGAGACGCCGACCGCAGTCCACGCCGCCGTCTTCGGTTCCGGTGCGCTCATGTCGTTCATGGTCGCTCTCCTCAGGCAAATACGTTCACTGCGTCCGCCGGCAGCGGGTTCTCGCGCCGGGTCTCCAGCCAGAAGCGGCGCAGCAGGTTCTGCGCGCCCTGCATGCGGTAGGCGTTCGAGGCGCGCATGTCGGTGAGCGGCGCGTAGTCCTGCGCCAGCGCCGCCATCGCCTCCTGCAGCGCGGCCTCGTCCCAGGCGCGGCCGGTCAGGGCCGCTTCGGCCTGTGCGGCCCGTTTCGGGGTCGCGGCCATGCCGCCGAAGGCGATGCGCGCC
The DNA here is from genome assembly GCF_057657395.1 of Telluria sp. Soil_C_11. Lineage (NCBI taxonomy): Bacteria > Pseudomonadati > Pseudomonadota > Betaproteobacteria > Burkholderiales > Oxalobacteraceae > Telluria > Telluria sp. Soil_C_11. Next base: position 239,082 of record NZ_JBDGIN010000003.1, read on the forward strand.
TGCTGGACGACGCCTGCGTCCAGTTCGAGGGCAAACGCGGCGCACACGGCCGAGATGTCCTGGTCGAAGCGCTTGGCCAGCTTATAGGTACGGAACGCGACCCCGGCGCGCGGCAGCGGGATCCGCAGCGCCTGCACGAATTCGCCGGGCTGCAGGTCCTTCTGCTGGTAGCCGAGGTAGAAGTCTTCCAGCGCCAGTTCGCGCTCGCCCGCCGGGCCGCGCAGCACCAGGCGGCTGCCGAGCGCGATCAGCCAGGGCATCGAGTCGCCGATCGGCGAGCCGTTGGCGACGTTGCCGCCCAGGGTGCCGGCATTCCGGATCGGCAGCGAGGCGAAGCGCTGCCACAGCTCGGTCAACTCCGGATAGCGCGCGCAGATGGCGGCATAGGCATCGTTGAGGGACACGCCGGCGCCGATCTCGAGCATGCCGCCGGCCTCGCGCACGGCTTTCAGTTCACCGACATGGCCGAGGTAGATGATGTCGGCGAGCTCGCGCATCTGCTTGGTGACCCAGAGGCCGACGTCGGTCGACCCGGCCAGCAGCACGGCCTGCGGATGGGCGGCGCGCGCCGCCACCAGCTCCTCGACGCTGCGCGGCGCGTGGAAGGTCTGGCCATTGAAACTGTACACCGCGCCGGCTTCGCGCTGCAGCCCGCGCAAGGTGGCGGCCAGGGCCTCGCGGTCGAAGCCGACGCGCGGCAGTTCCGTCATGCGGCGCGCGGCATCGATGATCGGACGGTAGCCGGTGCAGCGGCACAGGTTGCCGGACAGGGTGTCGTCGATCTCGCGGCGGTCCGGGCAGCCATGCCCGGACGGCAGCCCGTCCCGTTTCAGGTACATCCCCCACAGCGACATCGCGAAGCCCGGCGTGCAAAAGCCGCATTGCGAACCGTGGCATTCGACCAGCGCCTGCTGCACCGGATGGAGCGCGCCGCCGGCCTGCTGCAGGTCTTCGACGGTGAACAGGGCCTTGCCGTCCAGGGTCGGGGTGAACTGGATGCAGGAATTCACCGCCTTCATCTCGAGCCGGCCGTTTTCCAGCGAACCGATCACGACGGTGCAGGCGCCGCAGTCGCCCTCGGCACAGCCTTCCTTGGTGCCGGTGCAATGCAGGTCTTCCCGCAAGTGCTGCAGGACGGTCTGCGTGGGCGCGACGCCGCTCGCTTCGTGAACGGCCCCGCGGTAGAAGAATCGGATCGGTGTGGACATTGTTGCCTCGGATTTAACCCAGCTTGTGAGATTAACACCGGAGGAGGCGCCAGATATATTCGATTGATGATTTTGGATATAATCAATTTCGAATACAACCATGCACCGTAACGCGCTTTCATTCTACAAACAGATGCTGCATTTGCCAGCACGGCAGCTGAACAAGGCGAAAACGCAAAACTTGCTATGCTTGACCCGACCAGGGAGGGAAAGCATGTCTTTGCACGTCGTACATTTCATCGGTCCGATCAACGCCAACTCGGCCTGCACCATCCGCAACCTGTGCCTGCAGGCCCTGCAGAGCGGCGCCAGCGAGATCGAACTGCATATGTCGACCGAGGGCGGCAACATGACGGCCGGCTTCGCGCTGTATTTCTTCCTCAAGTCCCTGCCCCTGCCCCTCACCACCTGGAACGTCGGCAGCGTCGAATCGGTCGGGGTCGCGATCTTCCTGGCCGGCCAGAAGCGCTATGCCTGCCCCGGCACCCGCTTCCTGATCCACCCGCTGCACTGGGGCTTCGGCAACCTGGTGGCGGCCGACCATGCCCGCATCTCGGAATGGCGCGACTGCCTCGACTTCGACGCCGAGCGCTATGCCACGATCTTCGAGGAAGCCACGCGCGGCGCCCATGCGCCCCACGACATCCGCGGCTACCTCACCGGCAGCTCGCGCATCTACACGGCCGACCAGGCCGTCCAAGCCGGCATCGTCCACGACGCCCGCCAGGCCCGCCTGCCCGAAGCCGGGACCACGTCGCACTGGTGGAACTGAGCGTAGCAAACTTGCAAGGCCCCTCCCCTTGCCTTTAGAATCGACTCCTTCCCCGATTCTTCACGGTCTGCCTTGGAAACCGTACCCCTTTGGGCGCTCGTCCTTGCCCTCGTTCTCCTGATTCTCTGCTCGGCCTTCTTCGCGATGGCGGAAACGGCCCTGATGGCGGCCAACAAGTACCGCTTGCGCCACATGGCCAAGCGCGGCCACCGCGGCGCCGTCACCACCCTGTGGCTGCTCGACCGTACCGACAAGCTGCTGTCGCTGGTGCTGATCGCGAATACCCTGATCAATGCGATGGCCACCGCCCTGGTGACGGCGATCGCGATCCTGTTCTTCGGCCATGAGGAAAGCGTGATCACGATCGCCACCGCCAGCGTGGCCTTCCTGCTGATCGTGTTCGCCGAGATCGCGCCGAAGGTGATCGGCGCCACCTATCCGGAACGCATCTCGCTGGGCACCAGCCTGGTGCTGCGGCCGCTGATGAAGGTGGCCAAGCCGGCCATCTGGTTCGTCAACCTGTTCGTCTCCGCCATCCTGCGCCCCATGGGCATCCGCGCGAACGCCGATGCTCACCAGCAGCGCCTGTCGCCCGAGGAATTGCGCACCGTCGTGCTGGAAGGCGGCAACTTCATGCCGCAGAAGCACAAGAGCATCCTGCTCAACCTGTTCGACCTGGAAAAGATCTCGGTCGAGGACATCATGACCCCGCGCAGCCAGATCGAAGCCCTGAACCTGGCCCTGCCGGTCGAGGACATCAAGGCCGAGCTGACCACCTGCTACCACAACAAGCTGCCCGTCCACGACGGCGAGATCAATCGGATCGTCGGCATCCTGCACGTGCGCAAGGCGGTCGGCCTGCTGAACCAGGCGGACGAGCTGACCGCCGACCACTTCCGCGAACTGTTGAGCGAACCGTATTTCATTCCCCAGGACACGGACGTGTTCACCCAGCTCCAGTATTTTCAGGAAAACAAGGAGAGGCTGGGCATCATCGTCGACGAATACGGCGAGGTGCAGGGCCTGGTGACGCTCGAGGACATCATCGAGGAAATGATCGGCGACTTCACCACCTCGACCCCGGGCACCGCGCGCGCCGACGCCATGGCCTGGAGCGCCAAGGGCGAATGCCTGCTCGAGGGCAGCACGCCGCTGCGCGACATCAACAAGAAACTGGGCCTGGAGCTGCCGCTGGACGGCCCCAAGACGGTCAATGGCTTGCTTCTCGAACAACTCCAGGAAATCCCGGAGTTCCCCATCGCACTCAAGGTCGGGCAATGCGTGATCGAGGTGGTGCAGGTGCAGAATCAATCAATCAAGATCGTGAAACTGTTGCGGCCGGTGGCTATCAAACGGTGGCTGGCGGCCTAAACCACGTCGTCCCCGCGCAGGCGGGGACCCAAGTTTTGCGTGAGTTAACGAGACGCCTGCAAACTTGGGTTCCCGCCTGCGCGGGAACGACGATGATTCGCCTCGGGAGCCGCAATGTCACTCAGCCAGATCTTGTCACCCATGCAATACCATTCCATCTACGTGGTATGCACGCGTCTTTCCCGGAGGCTATCTCTTTACAAATCTAATGCCTGCGGGCATGATCCCAAGCAGCCGCCGGGAATGACTGGCCAGCCCGGCTCCTTGTCGCCAATCCATCCCTGATCCTATGGCAGCAGTCCTCCCCAACACGACCGCAGGCACCGCATTGCCCGGGTTGGCGCGCGCCCTGGTGCAGGCTGGACGGTTGACGCTGCCGCAGGCGGACGGCCTGCAAAAGAAGGCCGCCGCCGACAAGACCGGCTTCATCGACACCCTGCTCGGCGCCGGCGCCATCGATGCGCCCGGCCTGGCGGTGTTCTGCGCCGAGACCTTCGGCTATCCCCTGCTCGACCTGTCCACCTTCAGCACGGAGTCCCTGCCGGCGAACGCCATCGATGCGCGCCTGATGCAGACCCAGCGCGTGGTGGCGCTGTCCAAGCGCGGCAACAAGCTGTCGGTGGCGCTGTCCGATCCGACCAATACCCAGGCCCTGGACCAGATCAAGTTCCAGAGCGAAGCCTCGGTCGAGCCCGTGATCGTGGCCCACGACACCCTGCTGGCCCTGCTGGCCGGGCTGTCGAAGAACGCCGAGCAGAGCATCAGCGAACTGGTCGGCGACGACGCCGACATCGAATTCGCGGAGGACGAGCCGCAGCAGGCCACCCAGGCCGAAGCGGCGGCCGCCTCGGAAGTCGAGGACGCGCCCATCGTGCGCTTCCTGAACAAGGTGCTGATGGATGCGATCACCCTCGGCGCCTCGGACATCCACTTCGAGCCCTACGAAAAGCAGTACCGGATCCGCCTGCGCGTGGACGGCGTGCTGCGCGACCACCTGGCGCCGCCGCTGTCGATCCGCGACAAGCTGGTCTCGCGCATCAAGGTGCTGGCCAAGCTCGACATCTCCGAAAAGCGCGTGCCGCAGGACGGCCGCATGCGCCTGGTGCTGTCGCCGACCAAGACGATCGACTTCCGCGTCAGCACCCTGCCGACGCTGTTCGGCGAAAAGACGGTCATGCGTATCCTCGACGCCACCCAGGCGCAGATGGGCATCGACTCGCTCGGCTACGACCCCGACCAGAAGGCGCTGCTGATCGACGCCATCACCCGCCCCTACGGCATGGTGCTGGTGACGGGCCCGACCGGCTCCGGCAAAACGGTTTCTTTGTATAGCTGCCTCAACCTGCTGAACAAGCCCGGCATCAACATCTCGACGGCCGAGGATCCGGCCGAGATCAACCTGCCCGGCGTGAACCAGGTCAACGTCAACGAAAAGGCGGGACTCACCTTCCCGGTCGCGCTGAAGGCCTTCCTGCGCCAGGATCCGGACATCATCATGGTCGGCGAGATCCGCGACCTGGAAACCGCCGACATCGCCATCAAGGCCGCCCAGACCGGCCACATGGTGTTCTCGACGCTGCACACGAACGATGCGCCGTCCACGCTGACGCGCCTGATGAACATGGGCGTGGCGCCGTTCAACATCGCCTCGTCCGTGGTCCTGATCACGGCCCAGCGCCTGGCGCGCCGCCTGTGCACCTGCAAGCAGCCGCTCGACATCGAGCGCGACGTGCTGAAGGCGGCCGGCTTCCGCGACGGCGACCTGGACGGCGAATGGAAGCCCTACGGCCCGGTCGGCTGCGAACGCTGCCTGGGTTCGGGCTACAAGGGGCGGGTCGGCATCTACCAGATCATGCCGATCTCGCCGGCGATCGAAGCCCTGATCCTGGCCAACGGCAATTCGATGCAGATCGCCGCCCAGGCGGAAAGCGAAGGCGTGAATTCGCTGCGCCGTTCCGGCCTGATGAAGGTGAAACAGGGACTGACCAGCCTCGAGGAAGTGCTCGGCTGCACCAATGAATAGGAAATAATATGGCAACTTCGGCCCAAGCACGTGCCGCTGGCGGCGCCCAGATCAAGGAATTCGTGTTCGCCTGGGAAGGCAAGGACAAGACCGGCAAGACCGTGCGCGGCGAGATGCGCGCCGGCGGCGAAACCATCGTCAACGTGACGCTGCGCCGCCAGGGCATCATGGTCACCAAGGTCAAGAAGAAGGTCTACCGCAGCGGCAAGAAGATTGTCGACAAGGACCTGACCCTGTTCACGCGCCAGCTCGCCACCATGATGAAGGCCGGCGTGCCGCTGCTGCAATCCTTCGACATCGTCGGCAAGGGCCACTCGAACCCGTCGATGTCCAAGCTGATCATGGACCTGCGCGGCGACATCGAGACCGGCACCAGCCTGAACAACGCCTTCCGCAAATACCCGCTCTACTTCGACCCGCTGTTCTGCAACCTGGTGGGCGCCGGCGAACAGGCCGGCATCCTGGAAGACCTGCTGACGCGCCTGGCGATCTACAAGGAAAAGACGCTGGCGCTGAAGGCCAAGATCAAGTCGGCCCTGATGTACCCGATCGCGATCCTGGCGATCGCCTTCATCGTCACCGCCGTGATCATGATCTGGGTCGTCCCGGCCTTCAAGGAAGTATTCACCAGCTTCGGCGCCGACCTGCCGGCCCCGACCCTGTTCGTGATGGCGATGTCCGACTTCATGGTGAAGTGGTGGTACGTCATCTTCGGCGGCCTGTTCGGCGCGATCTACTTCTTCTTCCAGGCCTGGCGCCGTTCCCTCAAGATGCAGCAGGCCATGGACCGCCTGCTGCTGCGCCTGCCCGTGTTCGGCGACGTGATCCGCAAGGCGACCATCGCCCGCTGGACCCGCACCCTCGCCACCATGTTCGCGGCCGGCGTGCCGCTGGTCGAAGCCCTCGACTCGGTCGGCGGCGCCTCGGGCAATGCGGTGTACCTGGATGCGACCAAGAAGATCCAGACCGAAGTCAGCACCGGCACCAGCCTGACGGCGGCGATGCAGAACGCCAACGTGTTCCCGAACATGGTGACCCAGATGGTCGCCATCGGCGAAGAGTCCGGCGCCCTCGACGGCATGCTGGGCAAGGTCGCCGACTTCTACGAAGAGGAAGTCGACGAGGCCGTGGGCGCGCTGTCCTCGCTGATGGAACCGCTGATCATGGTGATCCTGGGCGTGCTGATCGGCGGCCTGGTGGTGGCCATGTACCTGCCGATCTTCAAGCTGGGCTCGGTCGTGTAAACTTGCAGGGCGCACGTTCGGCTGCCCAAAGCCCGCAAAACCCCATAGAATAGGTTGATTCACGGAAATCAACCTATTCCTGCCACGCCATGCAACCGGACACCCTCCTCTTCGCCGCCCCCGCCAGCCTGATCCCGGCCATCGCCGCCGCCATCTTCGGCCTGCTGATCGGCAGCTTCCTGAACGTGGTCGTGCACCGCCTGCCGATCATGCGCCAGCGCGAAATCGACAACTACATCGCCGACAAGGAAGGCAAGCCGCTGCCCTTCCCGGAGCGCTACAACCTGATGGTGCCGCGCTCCGCCTGCCCGCACTGCGGCCACCGGATCACGGCGCTGGAAAACATCCCCATCGTCAGCTGGCTGGCCCTGCGCGGGAAATGCAGCGCCTGCAAGGCGCCGATCTCGGCCCGCTATCCGGTCGTCGAAGCGGTCAGCGGCATCCTGTCGGGACTGCTGGTCTGGCATTTCGGCAGCGGCTGGGCGGGCCTGGCGACGCTGGTGTTCACCTGGCTGCTGATCGCGATGACGCTGATCGACATCGACCACAAGGAACTGCCGGACGACCTCACCTATCCGCTGCTGTGGCTGGGCCTGCTGGTCAACCTGGACGGCAGCTTCGTGCCGCTGCGCGATGCCGTGCTCGGCGCCGCCGGCGGCTACCTGTTCCTGTGGGCGGTCGCCCGCACCTACGAACTGGTGCGCGGCCATATCGGCATGGGCGACGGCGACTTCAAGCTGCTGGCCGCGCTCGGCGCCTGGTTCGGCTGGAAGATGCTGCCCATGATCATCATCCTGTCGTCCTTCGTCGGCGCCGCCATCGGCCTGGCCATGATTGCGATCGGCAAGACCAAGAAGGGCCAGCACATCCCGTTCGGTCCCTACCTGGCGGGGGCTGGTATGATCGCCCTCTTCTACGGACCGGAACTCACCCAGCTCGCGATGGGGCTGGCGCAGCCTTGAATGGATAAACAGGATTCCACGCGGACGATGCCGAGGTTCGATGTCGGCCTGACCGGCGGCATCGGCTGCGGCAAGACCACCGTCGCCGACCTGTTCGCCGCGCGCGGCGCTTCGGTGATCGACACCGACCAGATCGCGCACTCCCTCACCGCGCCGCACGGCGCGGCCATGCCTTTTCTCCTCGACGAGTTCGGCCCGGATTTCGCCACGCCGGACGGCGCCCTGGACCGCGCGAAGATGCGCGCCCTGGTGTTTGCCGACCCCGGCGCGCGCACGCGCCTGGAGGGCATCCTGCACCCGCGCATCCGCGAAGCCACGGCCGCGGCCGCGCTGCTGGCCACCGGCCCCTACGTGATCTTCGTGGTGCCGCTGCTGATCGAATCCGGCACCTGGCGCGAGCGGGTGGCGCGGGTGCTGGCGATCGATTGCCCGGAGGAAGTGCAGATCGCGCGCGTGATGGCGAGGAATGGCTTGCCGGAAGCCCAGGTGCGCGCCATCATGGCGGCCCAGGTCACGCGGGCGCAGCGCCAGGCGGCGGCCGACGACATCATCCTCAACGACGACGGGCTCGAGGCACTATTGCCCCAGGTGGAACGCCTGCACGCCTTTTATCTTAACGAAGCGGCAAGATTGGCGGAATCGCCGAACGAGCGTTTGTAATTTTGCCCATCATGGTTCAGAATCACGGGATCGCTCCAGCATACGCCGAGAGGAATGCCACTTTGATCGTCTACGAATACCCATTCAACGAGCGGATTCGCACGTTGTTGCGGCTCGAGGACCTGTACGAGAAATTCAAGTTCTTTGTGAATCAGGAGCATCCTCTGCAGCACCATGTCGCGCTCGCGACGATCTTCGACATGCTGGAAGTGGCGGGGCGCGCCGACCTCAAGTCCGACCTGCTGCAGGAACTCGAACGCCAGAAGCAGAGCCTGATGAGCTACCGCAGCAACCCGGCGGTCGCCGCCGAGGCGCTGGATGCCGTGCTGGCCGAGCTGGACACCGTCAGCAACGCCCTCGTCAACGCCCAGGGCAAGACCGGCCAGAACATCCGCGACAACGAATGGCTGATGAGCATCCGCGGCCGCACCGTGATGCCGGGCGGCGCCTGCGAATTCGACCTGCCTTCCTACTACGCCTGGCAGCAGCGCACCGCTGCCCAGCGCCATGCCGACATCATGGGCTGGTTCGCACCGCAGGCCCCGCTGTTCGACGCCCTGGCCCTGGTGCTGCGCCTGCTGCGCGATTCCGGCGGCCCGGTCAAGATGATCGCGGCGAGCGGCAGCTACCAGCAGATGCTGCAGGGGAAGGTCTACCAGATGCTGCGCCTGTCGATCGACGATCGCCTGGGCGCCATTCCGGAAATCTCGGCCAACAAGTACATGCTGTGGGTGCGCTTCACGAGCCAGGGCGGTGACCTGAAACCCAAGCCGCTCGAAGACGATGTACCATTCGAGCTCACCCTCTGCAACTTCTGAATCCCGTCATGACTGTCGTTTCCTGTCCCACCTGCGGCAAAAAGGTCGAATGGACCCCGGCGAACAAGTTCCGCCCATTCTGCTCCGAACGCTGCAAGCAGATCGACCTCGGCGCCTGGGCCGAGGAGAAATACACGATCCCGGGCGCCACGCCCACCGATGCCCAGGATGATCCGCTGGCCGACCAGTAAGCCGCACCTTTTTCGAGGGAGTACGCATGCCGCTGATCACCCTTACCGTCCGCAAACCCAAGAGCGCCGAATTCAAGGCGCAGGTGCTCGATGCCGTGCACGCCAGCCTCGTCTCGACCGGCGTGCCCGGCACCGACAAGTTCCAGCGCGTGCTAGAACTCGACGCCGACGATTTCCGCTTCGATCCGACCTACCCCGACGTTGAAGGCAGCCGCAACGGGGATTTCGTGCTGATCGAAATCCTGTGGTCGGTCGGGCGCAGCGTGAAGGTCAAGAAGAAGTTGCTGGCCGAGCTGATGGAGCGCCTGCGCGGTGCGGGGCTGGATCCGGAAAACGTGATGGTGGTGTTCAAGGAGACCAGCTGGGAGAACTGGGCCTTCGCGGGCGGCCGCATTCTTCACACATGAGGATTCTTGCGCTGGCCGCGATCCGCGGCTACCAGCGCTGGATTTCACCGCACAAAGGCTTTTGCTGCGCGCTGCGCGCCCGGCGCCGGTGCGCAATCCCTGGCGCCACAAGGAACAGGGCCATTGCGATGTGCCCTGCGACTCGCCCGGCTGCGACGCTCCCGGCTGCGACCTGCCGGACCTGTCCTGCCACGGCGGCCATGGCAACCGCGCCTGCGGCTGCGCCGAAGATGTTCTCGACCTGGCCGACTGCGGCTGCGATATCGGCGACTGCGGCCGCGCCAATCGCCGCCGCGCCGAACGCTGGCGCTACAAATGCTGCGGCCGGCGTGCGCGCCGGCAGCGCGACAACGCCCACCTCGATGCCCTGGCGCGCAGGATCGCCGAGCGCAAAAGACAGCAGCGATAGGCGGCTGCTATAGTCGCTGTTCACCTTTTCGCAGGAGCCAGCGATGCAGAAACGAACACTTGGAAACCTGGAAGTCTCGGCCCTCGGCCTCGGCTGCATGGGCATGACCCACGCCTACGGCAAGGCGCCGGAGCGGCCGGCCATGGTCAAGCTGCTGCGCGATGCGGTCGAGCGCGGCGTCACCTTTTTCGATACGGCCGAAGTCTACGGCCCCTTCAATAACGAGGAACTGGTCGGCGAGGCCCTGGCGCCGCTGCGCGACCAGGTCGTGATCGCGACCAAGTTCGGCTTCGCGCCCGATCCCAAGGGCGGGCCGCGCTGGAGCGGGCTGGACAGCCGCCCGGAGCACATCCGCGCCGTGGCCGAGGCATCGCTCAAGCGCCTGAGAACCGACACCATCGACCTGTTCTACCAGCACCGCGTCGATCCGGACGTGCCGATCGAGGACGTGGCCGGCACGGTCGCTGAGCTCATCAAGGAAGGCAAGGTCAAACACTTCGGCCTGTCCGAAGCCGGCGCCGAGACGATCCGCCGCGCGCACGCCGTGCAGCCGGTGACGGCGCTGCAAAGCGAATACTCGCTGTGGACGCGCGAGCCGGAAGCGGAGATCCTGCCGCTGCTGGAGGAGCTCGGCATCGGCTTCGTTCCCTTCAGCCCGCTCGGGCGCGGCTTCCTGACCGGGAAGATGGACGAGAACACGCAGTTCGACAGCTCTGACTTCCGCAACAGCCTGCCGCGCTTCACCGCCGAAGCCCGGAAGGCGAACCAGGCCCTGGTCGACCTGCTGGGCCAGGTCGCGCAACAGAAAGGCGCGACGCCGGCCCAGGTGGCGCTGGCCTGGCTGCTGGCGCAGAAGCCCTGGATCGTGCCGATCCCGGGCACCACCAAGCTGAGCCGGCTGGAGGAGAATATCGGGGCGGTGGCGCTGGAATTGACGGCGGAGGACCTGGCCGGAATCGACGAGGCCGCGTCGAAGATTACGGTGCAGGGGGCGCGCTATCCGGAGCACTTGGCGCGGATGGCGAAGGGCTGAGGAGCCTGATCGTCGGTCCCCGCGCATAAACAACCGTCGTCCCCGCGAAGGCGGGGATCCAAGTTCTACTGCGCAGGCTAATCAACGAACTTGGGTTCCCGCCTGCGCGGGAACGACGGGATAACGCACCTTGTCCAACCACTCCAGCAACGGAATGGTCGCCGGCAGCAGCGGGCTGACCGAATACCCGCCCTGCCACGCAAACGCCTGCCCTTCCAGGCTTTGCGGCTCACCGATCCACTCGCGGCTGATGTAGAAGTACAGCCGCACATGGGCATGCTCGTACACATGCTCGACGCAGCACCAGGGTTCGGCGCTCACGACGTGCACGCCCAGTTCTTCGACGAACTCGCGCTGCAGGGCGTGGAAGATGTCCTCGCCCGGCTCGACTTTCCCGCCCGGGAATTCCCAGTAGCCGGCATACGGCTTGCCGTCGGGGCGCTGGCCCAGCAGTACGTCGCCGTTCTCGCGCATCAGGATGCCGACCGCGACGTCGATCGGCTTTTTCACTTCAGACATCCACCAGCTCCTGCCTGGGTGCGGGCGGCAGCTTGCCCGCGTAGTCCTTGGCGAACTGCCAGGCCACCCGGCCCGAGCGCGAGCCGCGCTGCAGCGCCCAGCGCAAGGCCTCCGGACGCGCGGCCTCGACCTGCTGCGGCGTGCAGCCGAAGCTCGCCAGCCAGTGGCCGACGATGTCCAGGTAGTCGTCCTGCTTGAACGGATAGAAGGACAGCCACAGGCCGAAACGCTCGGACAGCGAGATCTTTTCCTCGACCGTCTCGCCGGGATGCAGGTCGCCGTCGTCGCCATGGCTGTAGCCGGCGTTGTCCGACATTTTTTCCGGCATCAGGTGGCGCCGGTTCGAGGTCGCGTAAATGAGCACGTTGTCCGACTGCGCCGTGATGCTGCCGTCCAGCGCCACCTTCAGCGCCTTGTAGCCGGCCTCGCCCTCTTCGAAACTGAGGTCGTCGCAGAAGATCACGAAGCGCTCCGGACGGCCGGCCACCAGGTCGACGATGTCCGGCAGGTCGGCCAGGTCGGCCTTGTCGACCTCGATCAGGCGCAGGCCCTGGCCGGCGAAGCCGTTCAGGCAAGCCTTGATCAGGGACGACTTGCCGGTGCCGCGCGCGCCGGTCAGCAGGACGTTGTTGGCCGGGCGGCGCTGCACGAACTGGAGCGTGTTCTGCTCGATCTGCTCCTTCTGGGGGCCGACGTGCTGCAGGTCGTCCAGACGGATGGCCGAGGCGTGCAGCACCGGCTGCAGGTATTTCTGGCCGGCGGCGCCCGAACCGGGACGCCTGCGCCAGCGGAAGGCAAAGCTGCGGTTCCACTCCGGCTCGCGCGGCACGCTTGGGGGCAGCATCGCCTCCAGCCTGGCGAGCAGGTTTTCGGCGCGGTGCAGGAACTGGTCGAGCTGGTTCATAGGAGATTAACTGAGCCTGCTTACGAACGGTAATCGGCGTTGATCGAGACGTAGTCGTGCGACAGGTCGCAGGTCCAGACCGTGGCCGCGGCATCGCCCCGGCCCAGTTCCACGCGCACCAGGATCTCCGCCTTCTTCATCACGCGCTGGCCGTCCTCTTCGCGGTAGTCCGGGTTGCGGCCGCCGGCCTTCGCCACCAGCACGTCGTCCAGGTAGAGATCGAGCTTCGTGGTGTCGAGGTCGTCCACGCCGGCATAGCCGATCGCGGCCAGGATGCGGCCCAGGTTCGGGTCCGAGGCGAAGAAGGCGGTCTTCACCAGCGGCGAGTGGGCGATCGAGTAGGCGATCTTGCGGCACTCTTCCATGTCGCGGCCCTGCTCCACCGTGATGGTGATGAACTTGGTGGCGCCTTCGCCGTCGCGGATGATCTGCTGGGCCAGGTGGGTCGAGATGCCGGTGACGGCGTCGCGCAGGGCGGCGTAGTCCGGGCTGTCGCTTGAATCGATCACCAGCGAACCGGCGCCCGTCGCCATCAGGATGAAGGAATCGTTGGTCGAGGTGTCGCCATCGATGGTGATGCAGTTGAACGAGCGGTCGGCCGCGTAGCGCACCAGTTCGTCCAGCACCGGCTGGGCGACCTTGGCGTCGAAGGCCACGTAGCCCAGCATGGTCGCCATGTTCGGCTTGATCATGCCGGCGCCCTTGCTGATGCCGGTGAGCGTCACGCTGTGGCCGCCGATGCTGGTGGTGAGCGAAGCCGCCTTCGGCTGGGTGTCGGTGGTCATGATGGCTTCGGCCGCGTTGAACCAGTTGTCCTGCTTCAGGTTGCCGACTGCGGCCGGCAGCGCGGCGACGATCTTCTGCACCGGCAGCTGTTCCAGGATCACGCCGGTCGAGAACGGCAGCACCTGCTGGGCGTCGATACCGAGCAGGCGCGCCACTTCGTCGCAGGTGGCCTTCGCATTCGCCAGGCCCGGCTCGCCGGTGGCGGCATTGGCGTTGCCGGTGTTGACCACCAGCGCGCGGATCGGCTTGCCGCCCGCGGACACGGCCGCCAGGTTGGCCTTGCTCACCTGGACCGGCGCGGCGCAGAAACGGTTCCTGGTGAAGACGCCGGCGACGGTGGCGCCTTCGGCAAGTTTCATCAGCAGCACGTCCTTGCGGTTCGGCTTCTTGATGCCGGCTTCGGCAAAGCCGATCTCGAGGCCATTCACGGGCTTCAGGTCGGCGGCGACGGGCAGGGGGGAATTGACGGCCATGGCGTTCTCAGAATGAAAGATTGTCGAATCCAATATTGTACCGCCAGCGGCTGGGATGGGGCGCCGCATCGTCGTTAATGACTTTTTAAGACGGGTGCTTAATAATTGGCAACATTATTACTAAAAATGGCATGCCCGTGAAAATTGCGCTCCCGACTTCGCTGCTGGCGGCTTCCGTGCTGGCGATCTCCGCTTTCGCGGCCGACCAGCCGCCCGCGGCCAGCCCGGCCGCCCGGCCCGCTCCCGGTCCGGTCGCGGACGCCATGCAGTCCGCCCTGCGCGAATGGCAGCTGGCCCAGGAGCCGCGCCTGCCCCTCCCCGTCCAGCTGGACCGCATGGCGGCCATGCGCTACACCCCGGAGACCGCCGCCAAGCTGCGCACCGTGTTCGGCAACGAGCAGCCGTTCACGGTCGACCGGCAGCCGGCGAAGACGGGGCGCCTGCTCTACCGGATGCGCCTGCAGCCGCTGCACCATGCGGACGATGACGGTTCGCGCGTGGACTGGGACGAGGCCCTGCTCGACTTCGACATGGACAAGGCCGGCAAGACCGTCGACCTGAACGGCCACTGGAACACCCTGGCCGCCGAGGAAGCCGGGATGCGCCTGAGCGCGGAGGACATGACCCTGACCGGGCGCCAGTCGCGCAGCCGCGACCATCTCTGGTTCGGCAACGCCGCGGTGCGCGTGGCCCGCGTGCGCGCGGAGGGGAAAGCCGGCGACACGATGCTGGCCATGGACGACCTGCGCATGAGCTGGCGCAGCGCGGACCGCCCGAAGACCATCGACATGCAATTCCAGAGCCGCATCGGCGCCATTGCCGTCGCCGGCGAGAAGGTCGAGGACGTGCGCTTCGACATGCGCTTCGTGAACATCGACAGGGCCTCGATGGCGGCGCTGCAGGCCGCCGGCGAGCGCCAGCGCAAGGAGCTGGCCGCGATGACGCCCGAGCAGACGCTGGCCGTGGTCAAGCCGCTGCTGCTCGGCTTCGGCAAGGCCTCCATCGCGCGCGGCTCGGCCATCGAGATCGACGAGATCAGCGCGCGCTTCCACGGCATCAAGGCCAGCATCCGCGGCCGGGTCGGCCTGGCCGGCGCGGTCGAATCCGACCTGCATGACTTGACGGCGTTCGCGAAGAAGATCGCGGCCCGCTTCGAGATCCGGGTGCCGGTCGCGATGGTCCGCGAGATCGGCGGGGTGGTCGCCGCGCGCCAGGCGCAGCAGCAGGGCACGACGCCGGACGCCGCCAGCACCGCCCAGATGGGCCAGACGATCGCCGACGTCATGGTCGGCAAGCTGGTCGGCGGCGGCTTTGCGCGCATCGAGAACGACGTGCTGGTCTCGAACCTCGAGTTCCGCGACGGGAAGCTGACCGCCAACGGCAAGGAAGTGACGCTGCCCACGCCCGCGCCAGGCGGCCAGCAGCCGGCCACGACGCAGCGCTCGAACCTGCCGCCGGGCGCCCTGCAGGCGCGCCGCATCGAAGACAGCTGCCGCCTGCCGGACTTTCCGGACGAGGTCATCGGCCAGGACAAGCCGCTGCGCGCGGGCTTCGCCTGGCTGGTCGACGACCAGGGCAAGGTCGGCAACGTCCGCGTGACGGCGCCCAGCGGTTATCCGGGCTGGGACCATGCCATGACCGAGGTGCTGGGCCAGTGCCGCTACATCCCTGCCCTGCAGGACGGCAAGCCGATCGGACTGCAGGTCGACTGGGACGTGGCGCGCAGCGCAGGCGGGCCGCGCTCCCCCAGTCCAGGGACTTGAGTAAGATGTCCTTCCCCATGCGGAGCCTTCCATGACCGACACCCAACGCAGCGTCCTGAGCGCCTGTTTTTCGCTGGCGATCATCCTGTTCGCCCTGTTCGTGACCCAGCGCTTCGTGCTGCCGCTGCTGTGGGCGGCGATCCTGTGCATCGCCACCTGGCCGCTGTACCGGCGCGCGCTGGCCTGGACCGGCAACCGCGAGATCCTGTCCGCGGCCCTGGTCACGCTGCTCCTCGCGCTGCTGTTCATCACGCCGCTGACGCTGGGCGTGGTCCAGGCCGCGCACCAGGCGCCGGCGCTGGCCCAGCTGGTGGCCAGCGCCAACACCGAGGGCCTGGCGGCGCCCGCCTGGCTGCTCCGGATCCCGCTGGCCGGGGATGCCATCTACAACTGGTGGCAGGCCACGCTGGGCCAGCCGCACGGCCTGGCGCACCTGCTGCACGACAGTTCGGTGGGCCGCATGCAGTCGGCCAGCGAAGTGCTGAAGCGGGTCGGCAGCGGCACCCTGCACCGCCTGATCGACATCGCCTTCGCCTTCCTCTGCCTGTTCTTCTTCTACAAGGACGGCCATGCGCTGCAGGGCCAGACCAACGCCATCGGCGCCCACCTGATCGGCGCCCAGCGCTGGACGCTGTATGCCCTGAAGGTGCCGACCGCGGTGCGCGCCACCGTCAACGGCCTGGTGCTGGTCGGGCTGGCCGAAGGCGTCCTGCTGGGTATCGGCTACCAGATCGCCGGCGTGCCCTCGTCGGTGCTGTGGGCGGCCGCCACCGGCGTGCTGGCCATCATTCCCTTCGGCGCGCCGCTCGCCTTCGGCGCCGTCGCCGCGCTGCTGCTGTACCAGGGCGACGCGGCGGCGGCGGCGGCCATCGCCGCCTGGGGCGCCGTCGTGCTGTTCGTGGCCGACCACTTCGTCCGCCCGACCATCATCGGCAACGCCACCAAGCTGCCCTTCCTCGCCGTCCTGCTGGGCATCCTGGGCGGGGTCGAGACCCTGGGCCTGATCGGGCTGTTCGTCGGCCCGGTGGTGATGACCCTGTTCGTCACCCTGTGGCACGAAGAGAAGCGCTTCCGGCATCCGGGACCGAGGGGCGCATGAACACCAGGGCGCAGGCCAGCAGCGCCATGTGGGCGGCGCAGGAGTAGAACGGCGCGATCGCGGGCTGCGCGACGTCCGAGCGGGAGAACATGTCGAGCAGTCCGTTGGCGAGGTTCCAGCCCCAGTGCAGGCCCACCGCCGCCCACAGCGTGCGCGTGCGGTACAGCGCCGCCGCGTAGGCCAGGCCGAAGCAGAAGATCGTCAGCCACTCGACCGGTCCCTTGTGCAGGCGGTAGACGTGGTTCAGCACGAACAGCGCGGCCGACACCGCGATGAAGCTCCAGTGCCTGCCGAGCGCCGGAAAGGCGCGCAGCACGAGGCCGCGGGTGACGATGTCCTCGGCCGTGGACGCGATGAAGGTGGAGAACAGGAGGAAGGCCAGCGCGCCCGCCAATGCCGTGCCGGACGGCGCCTCCATCCACGAGAAGGTGTACACGCCGGTGCGCGCACCGATCGCGACGGCCGCGAACTTGGCGGCGATCGCCAGCACGAGGCCCAGCGCCAGCAGCCGCAGCCAGCCCGGGCGGGCATCCAGGTACCAGGCACGCATGCCGCTGAAGCCCAGCGAGCGCGAGCCCCACCAGGCGGCAAACGGGAACAGCAGCAGCAGCATGGGGTTCCCGACGCCCTCGGGCATCTGGTAGAAGAAAAACAGTACGGCGGCCACCAGCAGCAGGCGGGACGAGGCCGGCTGCGGGACGGCGCCATCGGTCAAGGTCCGCATGCGCTCTCCAGAGGGATTGAAAGCTTGCCAGAATAGCATGGCCTCGAGCTGCCGAAATGAATATCATCGCAAGCTTGACCCTGACGCCACGTCAGGCTCCAGACTGGCGCCACGCTGAAGAAAGGAGACACCCGCATGCTGAAAATCGGAGAACTCGCCGCGCTCGCCAAGCTCACGGTACGCACGCTGCACCATTACGACAGCATCGGCCTGCTCCAGCCTTCGGCGCGTTCCGATGCCGGCTACCGGCTCTACGGCCGCGACGACGTGGCGCGCCTGCACCAGATCCAGGCCCTGCGTTCGTTCGGCATGGGCCTGGCCGACATCGGCCTTTACCTGGACAGTCCGGATGGCAGTCCGCTGGCCGTGGTCGAGCGGCAGTTGCGTGCGCTCGACCGCCAGGTGCAGGAGGCGGCACGCGTGCGCGAGCAGCTGCAGCGCCTGCACGGCGAGCTGGCGGCCGGCCGCCAGCCGGAGCTGTCCACCTGGCTGCACTCACTGGAGCAGATGAGCATGTACGAAAAATACTTTACGCAGGACGAACTGGCGCGCCTACCGATGTACCACGACGAAGCGGTCAAGGCGCAATTCAAGGGACTGGTCGACGAAGCCCAGGAGATGATCCGCGGCCAGGTGGCGCCGGATTCCGACACCGCCAGGGCCTTCGCGCGGCGCTGGCTGGACGCCTTCGGGCGCGGCACCGGCGGCGACGCCGGACTCGCCGCCCGCATCAACTTGATGGCGCAGCGCGAACAGGGAAGTCCGGGCCTGCCGTCCGGGGTCATGCAGTATGTGATGGCCGCGATCGGCGAGCTGAAATACGAAGCCTGGGCGAAGTACCTGGCCCCCGGCGTCATCGCCCGGATGCGCCGCCACCATGCCAGCCGCGGGCCGGAATGGGCCGTCCTGATCGGCCAGGTGCGCGAACAGATGCGCCTCGACCCGGACGCCGCGCAGCCGGCTTCGCGGGCGCTGGGGCGCCAGTGGATGGCGCTGTTCCACGACATGGTCGGCACCGACCCGCAGGCGGTCGCGGATTTCCGCCGCGCGGCCGCGGAAGAACCGGTGCTGCGCCAGGGGTCGGGGATCAGCGATGAGGCGATTGCGTGGCTGCGGAAGGGGCTGGCGGATTAAATGACGTCGTCCCCGCCTGCGCGGGGACGACGTGCATCTACTACCTGATTACGCCAGCTTGCCGTGGCAGGCCTTGAACTTCTTGCCGCTGCCGCAAGGGCACGGATCGTTGCGGCCGACCTTCATGCCCATGTAGGTGGTGGCCGGGTCGTCGCTCACCGCGGTGGTGCCGGCGGTGGCCGCCTGCGGCGCCATCAGTTCTTCCGGCGCGGCGGTCGGATCGAAATCGGCGTGCTGGTAGTTGACGTTTTCCAGGTGCGCCGCGGCCGCCTGCATCGCCGCCTCGGCCGCCTCGACTTCCTCGCGGGTCTGGATGCGGACCGTCATGATGGTGCGGATCACTTCGTTCTTGATCTGGTCCAGCATCGAACCGAACAGCTCGAAGGCTTCGCGCTTGTATTCCTGCTTCGGGTTCTTCTGGGCGTAGCCGCGCAGGTGGATACCCTGGCGCAGGTGGTCCAGCGCCGCCAGGTGCTCGCGCCAGTGGGTGTCGATGTTCTGCAGCATGACGTTGCGCTCGAAGCCGCCGAACGCGTCCTTGCCGACGATCGCCACCTTGCTGTTGTACGACTCGTCGGCGGCGGCCAGCACGCGCTCGAGGATGTCGTCGTCGTTCAGGTTCGGCTCGTCCTCCAGCATCTGCGCCAGCGGCACCTGCAGCGACCATTCGTCGGCCAGCACGCGCTGCAGCGCCGGGATGTCCCACTGCTCCTCGACCGACTCGGCCGGCACGTAGCCGCGCACCACGTCGGTGAACACGCCCGTGCGCAGCGACGAGATCAGCTCCGAGATGTCGGCCGCTTCCAGCAGTTCGTTACGCTGGGTGTAGATCACCTTGCGCTGGTCGTTGGCGACGTCGTCGTATTCGAGCAGCTGCTTGCGGATGTCGAAGTTGCGGGCCTCGACCTTGCGCTGGGCCGACTCGATCGAGCGGGTCACGATGCCCGCCTCGATCGGTTCGCCTTCCGGCATCTTCAGGCGGTCCATGATCGCGCGCACGCGGTCGCCGGCGAAGATGCGCAGGAGCGGATCGTCGAGCGACAGGTAGAAGCGCGAGGAACCCGGGTCGCCCTGGCGGCCCGAACGGCCGCGCAGCTGGTTGTCGACCCGGCGCGACTCGTGGCGCTCGGTACCGATGATGTGCAGGCCGCCTTGCGCCACCACGTGGTCGTGCAGCGACTGCCATTCGTCGCGAAGCTTCTGCGACTGTTCCTGCTTCTGCTCCGGCGACAGCGATTCGTCCGCTTCGATGAACTGGATCTGCTTCTCGACGTTACCGCCAAGGACGATGTCGGTACCGCGGCCTGCCATGTTGGTGGCGATGGTGATCATCTTCGGACGGCCGGCCTGGGCGATGATTTCCGCCTCGCGGGCGTGCTGCTTGGCGTTCAGCACGTTGTGCGGCAGGCCGTTCTTCGTCAGGATGCCGGACAGCAGTTCCGAGTTCTCGATCGAGGTGGTACCGACCAGCACCGGCTGGCCGCGCTCGTAGCAGTCGCGGATGTCGGTGACCATCGCGCCGTATTTTTCCTCGGCCGACTTGTACACCTGGTCCTGGCGGTCCTTGCGCTGCGACGGCTTGTTCGGCGGGACGACCACGGTCTCGAGGCCGTAGATCTCCTGGAATTCGTAGGCTTCCGTGTCGGCGGTACCGGTCATGCCGGACAGCTTGGTGTACATGCGGAAGTAGTTCTGGAAGGTGATCGAGGCCAGGGTCTGGTTCTCGTTCTGGATGCGCACGCCTTCCTTGGCTTCCACGGCCTGGTGCAGGCCGTCGGACCAGCGGCGGCCGGTCATCATGCGGCCGGTGAATTCGTCGACGATCACCACTTCGCCGTTCTGCACCACGTAGTGCTGGTCCTTGTGGTACAGCACGTGCGCGCGCAGGGCGGCGTACAGGTGGTGGATCAGGGTGATGTTGGCCGCGTCGTACAGCGAGGCGCCTTCCGGCAGCAGGCCCATCTTGGTCAGGATGGCTTCGGCCTTCTCGTGACCGGCCTCGGTCAGCAGCACGGTGTGCGCCTTCTCGTCCTTGGTGTAGTCGCCCGGGACTTCGACCTGGCCCTTGCCGTCCGGGGTTTCTTCGCCGATCTGCAGGGTCAGCATCGGCGGGACTTCGTTGATCTTGTGGTACAGGTCGGTGTGGTTCTCGGCCTGGCCGGAAATGATCAGCGGGGTGCGGGCCTCGTCGATCAGGATCGAGTCCACCTCGTCGACCACGGCGAAGTTCAGGCCGCGCTGCACGCGTTCGCGCGCTTCGTAGACCATGTTGTCGCGCAGGTAGTCGAAACCGTATTCGTTGTTGGTGCCATAGGTGATGTCGGCGCCGTAGGCCTTCTGCTTGCTGTCGTGATCCATCTGCGACAGGTTCACGCCGGTAGTCAAACCCAGCCAGCCGTACAGGCGGCCCATCTGCTCGGCGTCGCGCTGCGCCAGGTAATCGTTGACGGTCACCACGTGCACGCCCTTGCCTGACAGCGCGTTCAGGTAGACCGGCAGGGTTGCCATCAGGGTCTTGCCTTCGCCGGTGCCCATCTCGGCGATCTTGCCGTAGTGGAGGACCATGCCGCCGATCAGCTGCACGTCGAAGTGGCGCATCTTCATCACGCGCTTGGCGGCTTCGCGGCAGACGGCAAACGCCTCGGGCAGGATGTCGTCGAGGGACGCGCCGCCGGCGATCCGTTCCTTGAATTCGGGGGTCTTTGCCTGGAGTTCGGCGTCCGACAGCTTTTCCATCTGCGGCTCGAGCGCGTTAATCTCGCGCACGGTTTTTTGGTATTGCTTGAGCAGTCGCTGGTTACGGCTGCCGAAAATCTTGGTCAGGAATGACATGCTGTGTTCTTAAAAAGTACGCCGCGAAAAAGCCATGGATGATATCAAAATAATATCCGCCGAAGACCGCCTATGGCAAAAAGCCACCGATTTTATCATGCGATCCGGCCACACTTGGGGGTGAACGGGCGCATCACAAGTGCAGGCGGACAAAGAATGTTATCAAATTGCATCCGAAAGCACATTTCCGCATGCTTCTTTCGGACGCGCCCCGGCTGTGGTATGTTCCGCGCATGGAGTCCCCCAAACAGCCCCCCTTCCATATTTATGGCACGCGCGTGCGCCGCACCTCGATCGAGGCGACGGACTTCCTGCGCCGCAACGACCGCCTGGCCAGCCTGCTGCCGGCGGCGACGCGCATGGCCAGCCTGCAAAAAGAGGTGCGGCTGGTCTTGCCGCCGATGTACGCCAACTGTGAAGTGCTTTCGGTACAGGACAATGTGCTGACCCTGGCAGTCCCCTCCTCGGCCGTGGCCGCCAAGCTCAAGCAGCAGGTGCCGAAGCTGCAGGCCGCGCTGCAAAAGAAAGGCTGGCAGGTGGATTCGGTGCGGATCAAGATCCAGGTGGGACGCGCGCTGCCGGCCGAACCGGAGGGACTGAAACCCTCCTCGCTGGAGCTGCCGCCGACGGCGGTGCAGGCCTTCGAGGAGCTGGGGGATGCCTTGCCGGAATCGCCGCAGAATGCGCCGCTGATCGCGGCGATCAGGCGGCTGGCGGAGAAGCGGAAGAAATAAGGCCGTTAGCGCTTGCTATGTCGTTATCGCCTGATCCGTCGTCCCCGCGCAGGCGGGGACCCAAGTTCGGCGCGTACTACTAGCGCTTGAGGCTATCGATACGCAAATAAACTTGGGTTCCCGCCTTCGCGGGAACGACGTACTGAGGCCGCGTGAAACACGAACGCTGCGACCACTCAGGTCAGCGCCCACTCCCGCTCCATCTGCGCCCCATACGACACCGGCGCCCGCTCCTGCTCGTCGAAGGTGACGATCTCGTAGGACTCCGGATGCGCCAGCAGTTCGCGCAGCAGCAGGTTGTTCAGGCCATGGCCGGACTTGTGGGCTTCGTAGCTGGCCAGCAGCGGGTAGCCGACCAGGTAGAGGTCGCCGATCGCGTCGAGGATCTTGTGGCGCACGAACTCGTCTTCGTAGCGCAGGCCGTCGGCGTTCAGGATACGGTACTCGTCCATCACGATCGCGTTTTCCAGCGAGCCGCCGCGCGCCAGGCCCATGCCGCGCAGGCTTTCGACGTCCTGCATGAAGCCGAAGGTGCGGGCGCGCGCCACGTCGTGCACGTAGGAGACCTTGCCGAAGTCGACGACCGCGCGCTGCATGGTGCCGTCCACGGCCGGGTGGTTGAATTCGATGAAGAAGTCGAGCCTGAAGCCGTCGTACGGGGTCAGGCGGGCCCACTTCTCGTTGTTGCCGCTGCCCTGGCGCACTTCGACGGGCTTGAGCACGCGGATGAACTTCTTGGCCGCGGCCTGCTCCTGCACGCCGGCCTGCTGCAGCAGGAAGACGAAGGACGAGGCCGAGCCATCCATGATCGGGATTTCTTCGGCGGTGACGTCGACGTACAGGTTGTCGATGCCGAGGCCGGCGCAGGCCGACATCAGGTGCTCGACGGTCGAGACGCGCGCATTTTCCTGGATCAGGACCGAGGCCATGCGGGTGTCGCCGACGATTTCCGCGTTCGACGGAAACTCGACGACAGGGTCGAGGTCGACGCGGCGGAACACGATGCCCGTGTCGATGGCGGCCGGGCGCAGGGTCAGCTCGACCTTGGTGCCCGAGTGCAGGCCGACACCTGTCGTACGCACCAGCTGTTTGATTGTTCGTTGTTTGAGCATCCCCCGATTATATCGTAGGGTCCCTGCCTACGCCGGAGGAGGCCTTGGTCCCACACCCCTTCCGGTGGCAGGAATGCCACGTTTTCAAGGGTGTTCGGCTTCGGCTTGCGCCGATTGGACTCCCTTTTCGTGGCGAATCAGGTACAAACCGCTGCCGATGATGATGGCCGCCCCGATCAGCGTGTAGCGGTCCGGCAGGGCTTGCCAGAAGATCCAGTCGATCGCGATGCCGCAGGCCAGGGCCGTGTATTCGAACGGCGCCACCACCGAGGCTTCGCCGTGGCTGAAGGCTTCGGTGATCGCCAGCTGGGCCAGGAAACCGCTGAGTGCCAGCCCGCCCAGCAGCGGCAGGTGGCGCAGTTCGACCGGCGCCCAGTCCGGCGCCGCCAGCACCGTCGCGCCGACCGCCATCATCAGCATCAGCCAGAACACCATCTGCTCGCTGCTGTCGGTGCGCGCCAATACCCGTCCGGTGACCGCCGATACCGCGTAGAACACCGCCGCCACCAGGATCGCCAGGCCGCCGAGCGTGAGAAAGCCTTCGCCGCTCGGCCGCAGCACCACCAGCACCCCGGCCATGCCGATCGCGATCGCCAGCCAGCGCGCGCCGTTCACGCGCTCGTTCAGCACGAACACGGACAAGGCCGTGATCAGGATCGGGCCGATGAAGAAGATCGTGTAGGCTTCGGCCAGCGACAGTCCCCTCACGCCATAGGCGAACAGGGCCAGCATGAGGATGCCGATCGCCGCGCGCAGCAGGTGCAGCGGCCAGCGGATCCGGAAGATGGACCGGGCGCCGCTGCGCCTGAAGCCGCCGCGCCAGGCGACGTAGACGCAGACCAGCGGCAGCGACGACAGGGACCGCAGCGCCGCCACCTGCATCGCCGGGAATTCGGCGGACAGCAGCTTCATGATCGTGTCCATGATCGAGAACATCAGCACCGCGGCCAGCATCGCCTGGATGCTGCGCAGGTTGCCGCTCATTCCAGTGTCCGCTGCCGCGCGGCTCACAGGCGCTTCTCCATGAAGACGGACAGCGGATCCGCCCGGTACTCGCCGAAGGGTTCGCAGCGCACGAAGCCGAAGCGTTCGTACAGGGCCAGCGCTTCGGGCTGGTGGATGCCGGTTTCCAGCTTCAGCGTGCGCAGGCCGCACATGGCGGCGAACATGCCGATATGTTCGAGCAGCTGGCGCCCGGTGCCGCGGCCGCGCTGCGCTTCGTCGACGAACATGCGCTTGATCTCGCCATAAGCTTCGCCCAACGCGGCGCGGTTGACCAGGGCCGCGCAGCCGCGAGCTGCGCCATCGACATCGCGCGCGACCAGGAACAGGACATCGCCCTGCAGCAGCGAATCGATGTCCATCAGGTGGTTGCTCTCGGCCGGATACAGGGACGCGCAGTAGGCGTCGAGGCGCGCCAGCATCGCGCGGATTTCGGGCTGGTCGGGGGATTCGGTATTGATGATCATGGTGTTCCTGCCCGTCGTTCCCGCGAAGGCGGGAACCCAGGTTCGGCGCGTTCCACTGATGCTACAAGCTACAGATACGCGAACAAAACCTGGATCCCCGCCTGCGCGGGGATGACGTGTACTTACTTACATCTGTTCCAGCATCTTCTCGGCCGACGACACGGCAAAGCCGCCGCCGTTCTCGAGGTTCAGCTGCTTGACCACGCCGTCCTCGACCAGCATCGAATAGCGCTGGCTGCGCACGCCCAGGCCCTTGGCGGTCAGGTCGAGTTCCAGGCCCAGGGCCTTGGTGAAGGTGCCGCTGCCGTCGGCCATCATGCGGACGATGCCGGTGGCTTTCTGGTCGCGGCCCCAGGCGCCCATCACGAAGGCGTCGTTGACCGACACGCACCAGATCTCGTCCACGCCCTTGGCCTTCAGCTGGTCGGCCAGCTGGATGTAGCCCGGCAGGTGCTGGGCCGAGCAGGTCGGGGTGTAAGCGCCCGGCAGGCCGAAGATGGCGATGGTCTTGCCCTTGACGAGGTCGGCCACATTGAAGGTGTTCGGGCCGAGCGAGCAGCCTTCGGTTTCGGTCTCGATGAATTCCGACAGGGTGGCTTCTGGCAGGCGGTCGCCGATCTGGATGGTCATGGTAATACTCCAATGTTGTGATAATCAGAACCCGCAAGTATGCCTGATCTTCAACAAACCGGGGTCAGACTCCCGATTTTGGAAAGATCTCATGAGCCATTTCCAAATTTCGGAGTCTGACCCCGGTTTGAGGCAGCGTAAACAAAAGGCCAGTACCGCTTGGTCGGTACTGGCCCTTGCATCATGGAGCGCCGGTGGTCAGCCGGCTGGAGTGTGCTCGCTGTTTAGTCGGCTTGCTTGCGGAGGAAGGCCGGGATGTCGTAGGTCTCGACGCCGTTGTTCTGCATCGCGCGGACCTGCTCGGAGGCCTGCTCGCGGCGCCACACGGCCGGCTGCTTCATGCCGTCGCCGGCGCCGCCGGTGCTGATCGAGCCCATGCCCATGCCGCCCGCCGACACGGTGGCCGCGCCCGACATCATCGGTGCGCCGTAGGTGCCGGTGCGCAGCACCTGCTGCGGCTGCACCAGCGAGATGCTGGCCTTGTTCTTGCCCAGGCCGGTCGCGACCACGGTCACGCGCAGTTCGTCGCCCATCTCGTCGTCGTAGGCGATGCCCTGTGCGATGGCGGCGTCCGGAGCGGCGAAGGCGCGCACGGCGGCCATCACTTCCTTGATTTCCTTGCCCTTCAGGCCGCGCGATGCGGTGACGTTCACCAGCACGCCCTTGGCGCCCGACAGGTCGATGCCGTCCAGCAGCGGCGAAGCCACGGCCTGTTCGGCGGCGATGCGCGCGCGGTCGACGCCCGAAGCGGTCGCGGTGCCCATCATGGCCTTGCCCTGCTCACTCATGATGGTCTTGACGTCGTTGAAGTCGACGTTGATGTGGCCCGGCACGTTGATGATCTCGGCGATACCGGCCACGGCGTTGTTCAGCACGTCGTCGGCATGCTTCATCCATTCCAGCATGGAGTCGTCTTCGTAGATGTCTTCCAGCTTTTCGTTCAGGATCACGATCAGCGAATCGACGTGCTTGGTCAGCTCGGCCAGGCCGGCTTCGGCCACGTCCATGCACTTCTGGCCTTCGTAGGAGAACGGCTTGGAGACCACGGCGACGGTCAGCGCGCCCAGGCTCTTCGCCACTTCGGCGACGATCGGCGCGGCGCCGGTGCCGGTGCCGCCGCCCATGCCGGCGGCGATGAAGACCATGTGTGCGCCGCGCAGCGAATCTTCGATGCGCGCGCGCGACTGCTCGGCCAGCTGGCGGCCGACTTCCGGACGCATGCCTGCGCCCAGGCCGGAATCGCCGATCTGGATGATGTTGTGCGCGCCCGAAGCGGACAGCGCCTGTGCGTCCGTGTTTGCGGCGATGAACTCGACACCGGAAACACCTTTATTGATCATGTGCTGAACCGCGTTGCCACCGGCGCCGCCGACGCCGACGACCTTGATGACGGTTCCCAGTGCTGCGTTATCGACCATATCGAACTCCATGATGAACTCCTAATCTCAATGAGCCGTTCCCAAGCTGCAGACCTCATCGGCAGCGATCAAACCTGCAGATTGGAAACATGCATGTATTTTAAAAATAATTTACGTTGGTTACCAAGAAAAAACGTAACTGCAAGTACCAAAAGTTTTAAAAGTTCCCTAAAAACCACTCTTTCATCCGTTGCCACACTGCTTTCACCGATCCATCCTGGCGAGTCACGATGTGGCCACGCAAATACTGCTTCTTCGCTTCCAGCAAAAGGCCGAGAACGGTCGCGTAGCGCGGGCTGCGCACCACGTCGGCCAGTTGGCCGCGATACTCCGGCGTGCCGAGGCGCGCCGGTTTCAAAAAGATGTCTTCGGCCATCTCGATCATGCCCGGCATGATCGACGAACCGCCGGTCAGCACGATGCCCGACGAGAGCACGCCTTCGTAGCCGGATTCGCGCACCACCTGGTGCACCATCGCGAACAGCTCCTCGACGCGCGGCTCGATCACGGCCGCCAGGGCCTGGCGCGACAGCGAGCGCGGACCGCGGTCGCCCAGGCCCGGCACTTCCAGGGTCTCGCCCGGATCGGCCAGCACCTGCTTGGCCACGCCGTAGCGGATCTTGATCTCTTCCGCTTCGCCGGTCGGGGTGCGCAGGGCCATCGCGATGTCGCTGGTGATCTGGTCGCCGGCGATCGGGATCACGGCGGTGTGGCGGATCGCGCCATCGCTGAACACGGCGATGTCGGTGGTCCCGCCGCCGATGTCGATCAGGACCACGCCGAGTTCCTTCTCGTCGTTGGTCAGCACGGAATCGGCGGACGCCATCGGCTGCAGGATCAGGTCCGAGACCTCGAGTCCGCAACGGCGCACGCACTTTACAATATTCTGCACCGCGGACACCGCACCTGTAACAATGTGCACGCGCACTTCGAGGCGGATGCCGCTCATGCCGATCGGCTCGCGCACGTCTTCCTGGTTGTCGACGATGAATTCCTGCGGCACCGTATGCAGCAGCTGCTGGTCGGTCGGGATGTTGACCGCCTTCGCCGTCTCGATCACGCGCGCCACGTCGGTCGCGGTGACTTCCTTGTCCTTGATCGCCACCATCCCGCTCGAATTGAACGAGCGGATATGGCTGCCGGCGATGCCCGCATACACGTTGCGGATCTTGCAGTCGGCCATCAGCTCGGCTTCTTCGAGCGCGCGCTGGATCGACTCGACGGTCGCTTCGATGTTGACGACAACGCCCTTCTTCAAACCCTTCGACTCGTGCTGGCCGAGTCCAATTACTTCATGGCGCCCATCGGCCATCACCTCGGCCACGACCGCCACCACCTTCGAGGTGCCGATGTCGAGGCCGACGATCAGGTTCTTTGCGTCTTTTGTCATGTTTGCTGTCGCCTGCTTGATTAGATTTGCTTTGTTGTTTTAGTGGGTGCTTTTTTCTTTGCTGCCTTGACCGGCTTGGATGCGTCGGCCGGCACGCTCAGCGCCGCCGACGACAGCGCCAGGCCGTTCGGGTAGCGCATGTCGATCGTGTCGATGCGTCCTTCCTGCAGGCGCGCCACCAGCTGGGGATAGATGCTCACCAGCCGCTGCACGCGCGCCTTCATGCCATCCTTGCCCTGCTCGCGGCCGAGTTCCACGCTCATGCCGTTGTCCAGCCGGACCGTCCAGGCATAGCGCTTCGACAGGCTCAGCGAAACCGGCACCAGGGCCACCTTCGAGAACAGGCCGCGCAGCTCGGCAAAGCGCGCCAGCACCTCCTTCTCGCTGCCGGCGGGACCATCGAAAGCAGGCAGTGCATGGTCCTCGTCGGCCTCGGCCAGGTTGGCGGTGAAGGCATCGCCCTTCACGGACAGCAGGCGCCCATCGTCGCCCCAGGTGCCGAGCGCTTCATGCTCCTCGACCTGGACGATCAGCTGGTTCGGCCACTCGCGGCGCACGCTGGCCTTGCGGACCCAGGGCACGGCCTCGAAGGTCGAACGCACCTGCTCCAGGTCGGAAGTGAAGAAATTCCCCTTGATCTTGCCAAGCACGCTGTTGCGCACCGTGAGTTCGTTCACGTGCTGCAGGTCCAGGCCGTACATGCTCTCGACACGCACCGCACGCAGGGTGAACATCGGGCGCTGCGACAGCCACCAGACGCCAGACGCGATACAGGCGAGCGCCACCAGCGCGCTGATCGCGCTGGCGGTTGCGTTCAAGGCTCGCACGTCATGCCACATCGTTTATGCCTTTTCCTTCGTCTGGCCGATCTTCAGGCTGGCGGAGCGCAGGATCTCGACGCACAGGTCTTCATAGCTCGTCCCTTCGGCGCGGGCGGCCATCGGCACCAGCGAGTGCGTGGTCATGCCAGGGGAGGTGTTCACCTCCAACAGGAAGAACTGCTTGTCGGATTCGCGCAGCAGCACGTCGATGCGGCTCCAGCCTTCGCAGCCGAGCGCGCGATAGGCCTTTTCCACGTGGCGCTGAATCGCCTCGGTGGTGGTGGCATCCAGCGGCGCCGGGCAGTGGTACTTGGTGTCGTCCGTGAAGTACTTGTTCTGGTAGTCGTAGTTGCCTTCCGGGGCCACGATCTCGATGATCGGCAGCGCGCGCGCCGTCGCGCCGGTGCCCAGCAGCGGTACCGAGAATTCGCGGCCTTCGATGAACTGCTCGGCCAGCACCAGCTTGTCGTACTTGTGCGCCAGGTCGACCGCGGCCTTCAGGTCGGACGCAGCAGTGACCTTGGTGATGCCGATGGTCGAGCCTTCGAGCGGCGGCTTGACGATCAGCGGCAGGCCTAGATCCGCCACCACCTTGTCCAGGTCGGTGTCCTCATCGATCACGGCATATTTTGGCGTCGACACGCCATGCGCCAGCCAGACGATCTTGGTGGTGATCTTGTCCATGCCGACGCTGGAGGCCATCACGCCGCTGCCGGTATAGGGGATGCCGAGCTGCTCGAGGGCGCCCTGCAGGCTGCCGTCCTCGCCGTAGCGGCCGTGCAGCGCAATGAACACGCGGTCGAATTTTTCCGCGGCCAGGTCGGCCAGCGAACGCTCGGCCGGGTCGAAGGCGTGCGCATCGACGCCCTTCGATTGCAGGGCCTGCAGCACGCCGGTACCGGACAGGATCGAGATCTCGCGCTCGGCGGAACGGCCGCCGAACAGGACGCCGACCTTGCCGAGTTCTTTGACTTCGGATGGGGATAAAACGCTCACGATGAAACCTTTTGATGCTGGGTCAGTTGATGCGGAACGCCGCCGATCGAGCCGGCGCCCATGGTGAGCACGACGTCGCCGTCGCGCGCCACCTTCAGGATCGTCGCCGGCATGTCGGCGATCGATTCCACGAAAATCGGTTCGATCTGGCTGCCGGCGCGCAGCGCGCGCGCCAGGGCACGGCCGTCGGCGGCCACGATCGGGGTTTCGCCGGCCGAGTACACCTCGGCCAGCAGCAGCACGTCCGGCGCGCCCAGCACCTTGACGAAGTCTTCGAACAGGTCGCGGGTGCGGGTATAGCGGTGCGGCTGGAAGGCCAGCAGCAGGCGCCGGCCCGGATAGGCCGCGCGCGCCGCCGCCAGCGTCACCTGGGCTTCGACCGGATGGTGGCCGTAGTCGTCGACCAGGGTGAAGCTGCCGCCGCCCTCGAGCGGAATCTCGCCGTAGCGGGTGAAACGCCGGCCGACACCGCGGAATTCGGCCAGGCCCTGGGCCGTGGCCTCGTCCGGGACGCCGATCTCGCGCGCGATAGCGATCGCCGAGCAGGCGTTCAGCACGTTGTGCATGCCCGGCTGGTTCAGCACGAAGTCGGTGTCCGGATAGCCTTCCTGGCGCACGGTGAAGCACATGCGGGTGCCGTCGGCGCGGGCGTCCAGCGCACGCACTTCGGCATCCTCGGAAAAGCCGTAGGTCGTCACCGGCTTGGTCACCTGCGGCAGGATGGCGCGCACGTTGGCGTCGTCGATGCACATCATCGCGCGGCCGTAGAACGGCAGGCGGTGGGTGAAGTTCACGAACGCGGCCTTCAGCTTTTCGAAGTCGTGCTCGTAGGTGTCCATGTGGTCGGCGTCGATGTTGGTGATCACCTCGATCATCGGCGTCAGGTTGAGGAAGGACGCGTCCGACTCGTCGGCCTCGGCCACGATGTAGTCGCCGGTGCCCAGCTTGGCGTTGGCGCCGGCGCTGTTCAGGCGGCCGCCGATCACGAAGGTCGGGTCCAGGCCGCCCTGCGCCAGCACCGACGCCACCAGGCTGGTGGTGGTGGTCTTGCCGTGCGTGCCGGCGATCGCGATGCCGCGCTTCAGGCGCATCAGCTCGCCCAGCATGATGGCGCGCGGCACTACCGGGACCTTGGCGGCGCGCGCCGCCACCACTTCCGGATTCGCCTCGTTGACGGCGGTCGAGGTCACCACGGCGTCGGCGCCGCGGATGTGCTCCGCCGCGTGGCCGGTGTGGACCGTCGCGCCCAGTTCGGCCAGGCGCTGGCTGGCGGCGTTCGAGGCCAGGTCCGAGCCCGACACTTTATAGCCGAGGTTCAGCAGCACCTCGGCGATGCCGCTCATGCCGCTGCCGCCGATGCCGACGAAGTGAATGTGTTTGATCTTGTGCTTCATGCCCTGCCTTCGCTCAATTCTTCAAGTACCTGCGCAATCGCCGCATTGGCGTCGCGCCGGCCGACCGCCTGCGCCGCTTCCGCCATCTTCAGGCAGTCGTCGCGGCTCAGCGATTGCAGCAGCTTCGCCAGCTGCTGCGGATTCAGTTCGCCCTGCGGCAGGTGCAGGGCCGCCTTTTGCTTGTCCATCCAGACCGCGTTGTCGCGCTGGTGGCCGGTGGTGCTGGCAACGAACGGCACCAGCACGCTGGCCACGCCCGCTGCCGTCAGTTCCGACACCGTGATCGCGCCGGCGCGGCAGATCACCAGGTCGGCGTTCGCGTATTCCGCCGCCATGTCGTCGATGAAGTCGACCACGTTGGCCTGCACGCCGGCGTTCGCATACGCCGCGCGCAGGGCCTCGATGTTCTTCTTGCCCGACTGGTGGGTGACCACCGGGCGCACGCCTTCCGGAATCAGGGCGAGGGCCGCGGGCACGGCATCGTTCAGCACTTTCGCGCCCAGGCTGCCGCCCACCACCAGGATGTTCAGCGGACCGCTGCGGTTGGCGAAGCGGTGGCCCGGCGACGGCATCTCGAGGATTTCCTTGCGCACCGGATTACCGGTGACGACCGCCTTGCCGGCCGCCTTCCCGAAATCTGCCGGGAAGCCGAACAGCACGCGCTGGGCGATCGGGGTCAGGATCTTGTTCGACAACAGCAGGGCCGCGTCGGCATTCACCAGCGCCAGCGGCACGCCGCCCGCACGCGCCATCATCCCGCCCGGCACGGTCACATAGCCGCCCATGCCCAGCACCACGTCCGGCTTGCGCAGTGCGAGGTATTTGCGGCAGGACGCGAAGCTGGCGACCAGCTTGAACGCGCCGCGCACGGTGTGGCCCAGGCCCTTGCCGCGCATGCCGGCGAAATCGATGCGGTCCATCGCGATGCCGTGCTTCGGCACGATATCGCCTTCCATGCCGTGGGCGGTGCCCAGCCAGCTCACTTCCCAGCCGCGCTCGCGCATGGTTTGCGCGATGGCGATGCCCGGGAAGATGTGGCCGCCGGTGCCGGCCGCCATGATCATCAAGCGCTTGGTCATTTGCGGCCTCCACGCATCAGCACACGGTTTTCGTAATCGATGCGCAGCAGGATCGCCAGGCCGACGCAGTTGAACAGCACGCCCGAACCGCCGTAGCTCATCAGCGGCAGGGTCAGGCCCTTGGTCGGCAGCAGGCCCAGGTTCACGCCCATGTTGATGAAGACCTGCACCCCGAGCCAGATGCCGATGCCCTTCGCGGCCAGGCCGGCGAAGTGCTGCTCAAGCGCGATCGCCTGGCGGCCGATGTCGAAGGCACGCTTCACCAGCCAGTAGAACAGGCCGACCACGACCAGCACGCCGACCAGGCCGAGTTCTTCGCCGATCACGGCCATGATGAAGTCGGTGTGGGCTTCCGGCAGGTAGTGCAGCTTCTCGACGCTGCCGCCCAGGCCGACGCCGAAGAACTCGCCGCGGCCAAAGGCGATCAAGGAATGGGTCAGCTGGTACGCCTTGTCGAGCGCATTGCCCTCTTCCCACGGATTCATGTACGCGAACATGCGCGCGCGGCGGAACGGCGACAGCGCGATGATGGTCGAGAACACCATCACCAGCACGGCGCCGATGCCGCCGAACCAGATCATGTTGAAGCCGCCCAGGAACAGGATGCCCATCGAGATGCAGACCACCACGCCGAAGGCGCCGAGGTCGGGTTCGAGCATCAGCAGGCCGCCGACCAGCGCCATCGCGGCGGCCATCGGCATGAAGCCCTTGGTCAGCTTGTGCATGTACTGCTGCTTGCGCACCGTGAAGTCGGCGGCATACAGCACCGCCACCACCTTCATGATCTCGGACGGCTGCATCTGCATGATCTTCAGCGGCAGCCAGCGCCGCGCGCCATTGACCGAGACGCCGACGCCCGGCACCAGCACCAGGGCCAGCAGGATCAGCGTGCCGACGAACATCAGCGGCGCGAAGCGCTGCCAGGTCGCGACCGGGACCCGGAACACGAACAGGCCGACCACCAGCGAGAACGCGATGAACATCGCCTGGCGGATCAGGAAGTAGTTGTTCTTGCCGCCCAGGTAGGCGAACTTGGGCGAGTCGGCCAGCGCGATCGAGGCCGAGTACACCATCACCATGCCGAACAGCAGCAGCAGCACGACGACCCACACCAGCGGCTGGTCGTATTCCATCATGCGCGACGGCCGGGCACGCGCGGCGACCACCGCGTCGTTCGAGGAACCGCCGAACTTGAAGGGGATCTGGAAGGCCATCAGATGTCCTGCCCCTTCTCGAGCGCGATCTCGCGCACGGTATCGACGAATACCCTGGCGCGGTGCGCGTAGTTGGTGAACATGTCCAGGCTGGCGCAGGCCGGCGACAGCAGCACCACGTCGCCGCTCCTGGCCAGGCCGCTGGCGCGGCGGGTGGCTTCTTCCAGGCTGCCCAGGTCGAAGCACGGCACGCCGCTCGGCTCGATCGCGGCCTTCACCGCCGGCGCATCGCGGCCGATCAGCAGCACCGCCTTCACATAGCGCGAGCATGGCGCGGACAGCGGCGCGAAGTCCTGGCCCTTACCGTCGCCGCCGGCGATCAGCAGGATCTGGCGGCCGGTCTCGCCGAAAGTCTGGCCCAGGCCTTCCAGCGCGGCCACGGTGGCGCCGACGTTGGTGCCCTTGCTGTCGTCGTAGTACTCGACCTCGTCGATGCTGGCGACCAGTTCGACGCGGTGCGGCTCGCCCTGGTAGTCGCGCAGGCCGTGCAGCAGCGGCGCCAGCGGCAGGCCGCAGGCGCGGCACAGGGCCAGCGCGGCCAGCGCATTCGAGGCATTGTGGATGCCGCGGATGCGCAGCGCGTCGGCCGGCATCAGGCGATTGATCACGCGTTCCTGCGCTTCTTCCGGTTCGCCCTTTTTACGTTTCTTTTCCGGCTCTTCCGCCGGATTCGCATTCGCCAGCCACAGCACGCCGCGCTCGTTCACCAGGCCGAAGCTGCCGGGAGCGTCCGGCTCGCCGGTGCCGAAGGTCGTGACCTGTGCGTCCGGCGAGGCCATGCGCATCACGGTGGCGTCGTCGCGGTTCAGCACGCGGACCGTGTCCTTGCCGAAGATGCGCGCCTTGTCGAAGGCATAGGCGGTCATGCTGCCGTGCCAGTCCAGGTGGTCCTGGGTGACGTTCAGGACGGTGGCGGCGTCCGGGTTCAGGCTGAAGGTGGTGTGCAGCTGGAAGCTGGACAGTTCCAGCACCCAGGCTTGCGGCAAATCGTCGCCTACGCGCATGTCGTTGTCCAGCACTTCGCGCAGCACGTCCAGCGCGGCCGGGCTGATGTTGCCTGCCACGCGCGTGCTGAAGCCGGCGCGGCGGCACAGCAGGCCGGTCAGGCTGGTCACCGTGGTCTTGCCGTTGGTGCCGGTGATGGCGATGACTTTCGGGGCGTAGCCACGGGTTGTCTTCAGGTCGGCCAGGGCCTGGGCGAACAGCTCGATCTCGCCCCACACCGGGATGTTGCGGGCGGCTGCTGCCGGGCTGATGTCGGCCAGCTCGCGTTCCGGCGCCAGGCCAGGGCTGACGGCGACGAAGTCGACGCCGTCCAGCAGGCCGGCATCGAAGCCGCCGCCGATGAACTCGGCGGCCGGCACGGACTCGCGCAGCGCGGGCAGGCGCTGCGGCTCGGCGCGCGTGTCGGCCACGCGCACGCGCGCGCCGCAGCGCGCCAGCCATTGCGCCATCGCGAGGCCCGATTCGCCGAGCCCGAGTACCAGTGCGGTTTTGCCGTCGTAGTTCATCGTTCGTTCAATGCCCGATTAACGCAGTTTCAGGGTCGAGATACCGATCAGGACCAGGATGATGGTCACGATCCAGAAGCGCACCACGACCTTGGTTTCCTTCCAGCCCTTCTGTTCGAAATGGTGGTGCAGCGGCGCCATCAGGAACACGCGGCGGCCGGCGCCATAGCGCTTCTTGGTGTACTTGAACCAGCTCACCTGGATGATCACCGACAGGGTCTCGGCCACGAACACGCCGCCCATGATGAACAGCACGATCTCCTGGCGCACGATGACGGCGATGGTGCCGAGCGCGCCGCCCAGCGCCAGCGCGCCGACGTCGCCCATGAACATCTGCGCCGGGTGCGCGTTATACCAGAGGAAGGCCAGGCCCGCGCCCGCCATCGCGCCGCAGAAGATCAGCAGTTCGCCGGCGCCCGGGATGTGCGGGATGAACAGGTATTTCGAATAGGTCGCGTTACCGGTCAGGTAGGCGAACAGGCCCAGCGCGCCGCCCACCATCACGGTCGGCATGATGGCCAGGCCGTCCAGGCCGTCGGTGAAGTTGACGGCGTTGGACGCGCCCACGATCACGCAATAGGTCAGCGCGATGAAGCCCCACACGCCCAGCGGATAGCTGATGGTCTTGAAGAACGGGACGATCAGGTCGGCCTTGGGCGGCAGGTTCATCGAGAAGCCCGACTGCACCCAGGCGAAGAACAGCTGCCACACTTCCCACGGGGTCGCGGCCGAGACCGAGAACGCCAGGTACAGCGACGACGCGATGCCGATCAGCGACATCCAGAAGTATTTTTCGCCCGAACGCATGCCTTCCGGGTCCTTGTAGACCACCTTGCGGTAGTCGTCGACCCAGCCGATCGCGCCGAAGCCGAGGGTCACCACCAGCACCGGCCAGATCAGGCGGTTCGACAGGTCGCACCACAGCAGGGTCGAGAAGGCGATCGAGATCAGCACCAGCACGCCGCCCATGGTCGGGGTGCCGTGCTTGGCCAGGTGGGTCTGCGGACCGTAGGTGCGCACCGCCTGGCCGACCTTCATCGCGGTCAGCTTGCGGATCACCGCCGGGCCGCACAGCAGGCCGATGACGATCGCGGTGATCGTCGCGAACACCGCCCGGAAGGTGATGTAGTTAAAGATGCGCATCGGACCGACATAGTCCTGGAAATATTGTGCGAGCCAGAGAAGCATTTAGTGAGAATCCTTGCCAGTGTTTTGTGATTGAACGAGATGCTGGACCACGCGTTCCATCTTCATGAAGCGCGAGCCCTTCACCAACACAGTTGCGTCGGATTTGCTGCCCAGTTGCTTATCCAGTGCTGCCAATAAATCGTCGAACTGCTCAAAGTGTTGCGCGCCCGCGCCCGTCATGTGGCGCGCCAGTGCGCCGGTGACGAGCACGGTCTCGATGCCGCGGCTTGCCGCATATGCACCGATTTCTTCGTGAAACTCGGGTCCTTGCGTGCCGACTTCGCCCATGTCGCCCAGCACCAGGATGCGCGGCGCGGCCGCTTGCGCAAGCACGTCGATGGCGGCGCGCACCGAATCCGGGTTGGCGTTGTAGGAGTCGTCGATCACGGTGGCGCCGTTGGCGGCCTGCTTGCGCTGCAGGCGGCCGCTGACGGGCGCGAATGCTTCCAGGCCGCGCACGATGGCGTCCTGGGGAATGCCGGCGGCGAGCGCGCAGGCGCAGGCGGCCAGGGCGTTGCGGACGTTGTGTTCGCCGGCGGCGGAGAGCTTGATCTTAAAGCCGTCGTTCCCGCGCAGGCGGGAACCCAAGTTTGCTTGCTCGTCGGCGGCGCTTGACTTGGATTCCCGCCTGCGCGGGAACGACGAGCTAACGACCAGGTCCGCACCAAAGCTGTTCGGCGCGTACGTCGCACGCACATCGCAAGCCCCGGACAAACCAAACGTCAGCACATCCTTGCCAGCCGCCAGCTCGCGCCACAGCCCGGTGTACTCATCATCCCCCGGAAACACGGCCACGCCGTCCGCCGGCAGGGCGGCGAGCACCGAGCCGTTCTCGCGCGCCACCGCTTCCACGGTGTGCATGAATTCCTGGTGCTCGCGCTGGGCGTTGTTGACCAGGGCGACGGTCGGTGCGGCGATGGCGGCCAGGCGGGCGATTTCGCCCGGGTGGTTCATGCCCAGTTCGACCACGGCAGCCTTGTGCGCGCCGGTCAGGCGCATCACGGTCAGCGGCACGCCGATCTCGTTGTTCAGGTTGCCCTGGCTGGCCAGGCGCGCATCTTCGCCGACGCTGGCCGCCAGGATGGAGGCGATCATTTCCTTGACCGTGGTCTTGCCGTTGCTGCCGGTGACGCCGATCAGGGGAATAGCGAACTGGCTGCGCCAGGCGTTGCCGATCCGGCCCAGGGCCGCCAGCGTGTCCGGCACCACCAGGGCCGGCAGCGGGAAGTTGTCCGGCAGCTTTTCCACGACCACGGCCGCCACGTTCCGGGCGACCACCTGGTCGAGGAAGTCGTGGGCGTCGAAGGTTTCGCCGCGCAGCGCGACGAACAGCGCGCCGGCTGGAGCCGAGCGGCTGTCGGTCGACACGCCTTCGAAGGCGGCGTCACGCGTCATGCGGGCGCCGGCGATCGAAGCGGTCAGCTGTTGGAGCGATCCGTGCATTAATTCGTCCTCATCATCGTCAGCCGCGCGCTCAAGGCCAGCGTGGCATGGTCGGCATCGGAAAACGGCATCTTCCGGCCTTTGATTTCCTGGTAGGGCTCGTGCCCCTTCCCCGCCAGCAGGATCACGTCCTGCTTGGCGGCATGCTTCACCGCCGACAGGATGGCGGCGGCGCGGTCCTCGATCGCCTGGTAGGTCGAGGTGGGATGCTGCTGGTCCATGCCGGCGACGATCTGTTCGATGATCGCGCGCGGCTCTTCGCTGCGCGGGTTATCGCTGGTCACCAGCACGTGGTCTGCCATCTGGGCGATGGCGCCCATCTGCGGACGCTTGCCCGGGTCGCGGTCGCCGCCGCAGCCGAACACGCACCACAGCTGGCCGCCGCGTTCCTGCGCCACCTGGCGCAGCGCCACCAGCGCCTTTTCCAGCGCGTCCGGGGTATGCGCGTAGTCGATCACGACCAGCGGGGCCTCAAGGCCGCCAACCTGCTGCATGCGGCCCGGGGCCGGCTCGAGGGTCTCGATGGCGTCCAGCGCGGCGCGCAGCGGCGCCTCCTTCGCCAGCAGCACGCCCAGCACCGCCAGCGCATTGCTGACGTTGAAGTGGCCCACCAGGCGGGTGCGGGCGAGCGCGCTGCCTGCCGGCGCATCGACGTGGAACTCGGTGCCGGCCGGGCGGCTGCGCAGTTGCGAGGCGCGCAGGATGGCGACGCCGTCGAGCGCCGGTTGCTGTTCTTCGCTGCGGACCGTGTAGCCGGTGACCGCCACCTGCGGGTAGTGGGCGCGCAGGTGCGCGGCGATGCGCCCGCCCGCGGGGTCGTCCAGGTTCAGCACGGCGTGCTTCAGGCCCGGCCACTCGAACAGCTTCAGCTTGGCGGCTTCGTAGCTGTCCATGTCGCCGTGGTAGTCCAGGTGATCGCGGGTCAGGTTGGTGAACACGGCCACGTCGAAATGCATGCCGGCCGTGCGCTCCTCGACCAGGCCGATCGACGACACTTCGATTGCCAGCGCGCGCGCGCCGGCGTCGCGCAGGCCGGCCAGGCGGGTCGCCAGCAGCACCGCATCCGGGGTGGTGTAGCCGGTGGCGTCGAATTCGGGTTCCACGCGGGCGCGCACCAGGCCCACGCCCAGGGTGCCGATGACGGCGACGCCGTTGTCCTGGCCGCCCAGGCGGGCCAGCGCCTGCGCCGTCCACAGCGCGATCGAGGTCTTGCCGTTGGTGCCGGTCACGCCCACGGTGAACATGCCGGCGTCGGGCTGGCCGTAATACGCATGGGCGATCGCGCCGGCGTTCTTCTTCAGGTTCTCGACCGCCAGGTGCGGCACGTCGATGCTTTCGTCGAAAGCGAAATCGCGGGCTTCATGCACGACTGCCGCCGCGCCCTTCTCGAGCGCCGAACCGATGTAGTTGCGGCCGTCGGCGGCGCCCTCGCCCGGGTAGGCAAAGAACACGTCGCCGCGGCCCACGCGGCGCGAGTCGGAAACGAGACGGCCGCCTGGGGCGGCGGCGCGAATCCATTGGCAGATGTCTTCCAGGCTCGTCATCAGTTGCTCTCCTCGAGAGGATGTTCGGGGATGATGATGTCGGTGACCGTCGAGTCGGGCGGCACGTTCGCCGCCCTCAGCGCATTCGCCGCCAGCGCCGCGAAGGTCGGCGCCGCCACCGCGCCGCCGGTGTGGAACGGGCCGCTCGGGTCGTCGATCATCACCGCGATCACGAAACGCGGATTCGACATCGGCGCGATGCCGACGAAGTTGCCGATGTAATGGGTCTGCGAATAGCGGCCGTCGATCACCTTCTGTGCGGTGCCGGTCTTGCCGCCGATGCGATAGCCGGCCACCTGGGCCTGCGAGGCGGTGCCTTCCGGGCCCACCACGGATTCGACCATGACGCGCATCTGGGCCGCGGTCTTGGCCGAGACGATCTGCTGGCCGACCGGCTTTTCGGTGATCTTCTGGAAGGACAGCGGGATGATGTCGCCGTCGCGCGCGAAGATCAGCCAGGCGCGCGCCAGCTGCAGCAGCGACATCGAGATGCCCTGGCCGAAGGACATATTGGCCTTGGCCACCACAGGCCACGATTTGTAGGGACGCACGCGGCCTGCGACCGCTCCGGGGAAGCCGAAGCGCGGCGCCTGGCCGAAGCCGACCTTGGTGAACATTTCCCACATCTCCTGGGCCGACAGCAGCTCGGAGATCTTGGTGGTGCCGATGTTGGACGACTTCTGGATGATGGTGCCGACGTCGATCACGCCATGCGGATGGGTGTCGCGGATGACGTGGCCGCCGGTGGAATAACGTCCGTTGCCGGTATCGAAGGTGCTGCGCGGCGTGATCAGGCCCTTGTCGAGCGCCAGCGCCACCGTGAATGGCTTGAGGGTCGAACCCGGCTCGAAGGTGTCGGTAATGACGCGGTTGCGCAGCTGCTCGCCGGTCAGGTGCGAGCGGTTGTTCGGATCGTAGGTAGGCCAGTTGGCCAGCGCCAGCACTTCGCCGGTGTGCACGTCCAGCACCACGGCGGCGCCGGCCTTGGCGTGGAACTTCTCGACCGCGTTCTTGACGCTGTTGAAGGCGATGTACTGCAGCTTGCTGTCGACCGACAGGGTCAGGTCCTTGCCGTCGTGCGGCTCGCGCGACATGCCGATGTCTTCGACGATGCGGCCCAGGCGGTCCTTGATCACGCGGCGGCTGCCCGGCTGGCCGGCCAGGGCCTTCTGCTGCGCCAGTTCCATCGCTTCCTGGCCCACGTCCTCGACGTTGGTGAAGCCGACCATGTGCGCCATCACCTCGCCCTGCGGGTAGTAGCGCTTGTATTCCTTGCGGGTGTCGATGCCCTCGATGCCGAGCTTCTCGATCTTCGCGACGACGTCCATCTCGACCTGGCGTTTCAGGTAGACGTAGCTGCGGTCGGAGTTCAGCTTCTTCAGCAGTTCCGCCTGCGGCATCTCGAGCAGGCTGGCCAGCTCGCGGATCTTGTCGCTGGACGCCGGGCTGGCCTTGTAGTCGTCGGTGAAGATCGAGACCGACTTCACCGGCAGCGAGGAGCCCAGCACCATGCCGTTGCGGTCGAAGATCTTGCCGCGCGTGGCCGGCAGTTCCTGGGTACGCATGTAGCGGTTGGCGCCCTGCTCCTGCAGGAATTTGTTGTCCGCGACCTGCACCCACACGGCGCGCCCGGCCAGCACCGCGAAGGCGGCGAACAGCACGAACAGCACGACGCGCGAGCGCCAGTCCGGCAGGCGCACCGCCAGCACCGGGCTCTTCGAGAAGGCCACGCCCTTGGACGCGGCGACGCGGGAATTGGAGCGGGACGTACCGGCACTCGACCTCATTTGCCGCCTTCCGTCAGGTATTGCGTGCGCGCCGGGCTCAGGGGCGCCATGTTCAGTTGCGCGCGCGCGATCTGTTCGATGCGCTCGTTCTTGCCGAGGGTCGACTGGTCGAGCTGGAGCTGGGCCCAGTCGATATCGAGCTGGCGCTGCTGGGTCGCCAGTTTCTCGATGTCGTTGACAAGGTGGTTGCGCTGGTAGCGGGCGTTCACGACCGATAGCGCGCAGCCGACCAGCAGCACGGCCAGCACGACGTTGAGCTTGCCGGTCATCGTGCTAACCCCATGGCCGAAGCACCCAGGCGTTCCGCCACGCGCAGCACCGCCGAGCGGGCGCGCGGGTTGGCCTCGACCTCGGGGCCGGACGGCTTGGTCTTGCTGATCAATTTCATCAAGGGCTGAGGCAGGTCGGCGGCACGGATCGGCAGCCGGCGGTCCGGCTGCTCGACCTTGGCCTTCGAGGCCAGGAACTGCTTGACCATGCGGTCTTCCAGCGAATGGAAGCTGATGACCGACATGCGCGCGCCGGGCGCGAGCAGACCGAAGGCCGCGTTCAGACCTGCTTCAAGGTCCTCAAGCTCTTGATTGATGAAAATCCGGATAGCCTGAAAGGTGCGGGTTGCCGGATCCTTGCCTTTCTCCCGGGTTTTGACCGCGTTTGCCACGATTGCGGCAAGCTGTCGTGTGCTTGAAATTGGCTCGACTGCCCGGCGAGCAGCAATCGCCTTTGCAATCTGAAAAGCAAACCGTTCTTCCCCATAATCGCGAATCACCTTTTCCAGTTGTTGTTCCGGCACCGTTGCCAGCCATTCGGCGGCCGAGATGCCCCGTGTCGTATCCATCCGCATGTCCAGGGGACCATCGTTGCGGAAGCTGAAACCGCGGCTGGCGTCGTCCACCTGGGGCGACGAGATGCCGAGGTCCAGCAGAATGCCGTCGACCTGGGCGATTCCGCGTGCCGCCAGCGCGTCGACCATGGTCGCGAAACTGTCGTGCACGATCGCGAATCGCGGATCGTCAATCTGCTCGGCGGTGGCGATCGCCTGGGGATCCTTGTCGAAGGCGATCAGGCGCCCTTGCGGGGCCAGCTTCGACAGGATCAGCCGGCTGTGACCGCCGCGGCCGAACGTGCCATCTATATAAGTACCGGATGCGCGCGCACCGTCGAGACCGAGCGCATCGACTGCTTCATCCAGCAGCACCGTACGATGCTGCAATTCAGGCACCGGAATAACGTTCATGGCGGCGCCTTAGAAGGAGAAATTGGAAAGGACATCGGGCATGCCGCCGGCGACGGCTACGGCCTCGTCTGCGGCCAGTTTGGCGGCGTCCCAGATCTCGAAATGGGTTCCCATCCCGAGCATCATCACTTCCTTCTCCAGTCCCACTGCGCTGCGCAGTTCGGGTGAAATGAGCACCCGGCCCGATCCGTCCAACTCGACATCGCAGGCGTTACCCAGGAAAATGCGTTGCCACGCCCTGGCGGACATCGGCCAGGCGGCGATCTGTTCGCGATGTTCTTCCCACACCGGGCGCGGGAAGAACAATAGGCAACCATGCGGGTGTTTCGTGAGCGTCATACGGCCTTCACACTGCTGCAACAAGGCGTCACGGTGCTTGGCCGGTATTGACATCCGGCCCTTCGCATCGAGATTGATCGCTGACGCGCCCTGAAACACGTATATACCTAGTTTTGGAGAGTTATCAGTTTGTTAGTTTTAGGCGCCGGGAGATCCTGATTTCTCCCACAAAACTGCACTTTTTGCCACCGTTTCCCACTTTAGAGGAAGCGTTGTCCTTGGTCAAGCGAATTCACGTTTGGAAAAAAGAGAAATTGCCAATGAAACCAATGACTTAGCGAACTTCCCTGAAGCTGGCTCAAGTAAAAATGTTGAGCAAAATTAGATACTTAGCTAATAGTGTGCATGTGCAAGCTCATGTATACACATGGGTTTTACGTTTGATCGTCCGCAACTTTTTACTGGCGGTAGGTCGGGCCGGCGCGACAGGTTTCACCCCCTTTGCATGGCACGGTACGCTGAGAAATTGCAGATCGATGCAGGGCGAGTTAGGATGAAACCGAGGCGATAACCCAGCAGGGCTCGGCGCCTGGTAAGTGAGCACCTGCTAACTCATCTGCCCTGGAGAACGTCGTGAGCATCACACTTGCCCGGACCCGCACCGTCTACGACCTTCATGAGGTCCAGGGTGCGCTCGACCGTAGCCGCGGACGTTCGCCCGAACTCGACGCGTTCTACGAACGCATGCTCGAGACCGGCGCCGAACGTTTCGTCACCACCCCCTCTTCCCTCGACGCCCTCGACCCGCTGTTCGAGGAATGCCCGAACTTCGACGAAGTGCTGGACGACCTGGCGCGCTATTTGCGCCTGGCCCACGCCGGCGACAAAGGGTTCAACGTCATGCCCATCCTCTTGTTAGGAGGACCGGGCGTCGGCAAGACCCATTTCGCCAAACGCCTCGCGAAAGTCATGCAGACCGATTGCGAACTGATCAGCATGAACGCGCTGTCGGCCGGCTTCGTCATCACCGGCAGCTCGGCCAGCTGGCGCGGCGCCAAGTGCGGCAAGGTCGCCGAACGCCTGGTGCGCGGGCAGTTCGCGAATCCGGTGATCGTGCTGGATGAAGTGGAGAAGGCTTCGGGGTCCTCGCAATCCGATCCGCTGGCCGCCCTGTATCAGTTACTGGAGCCGGAGACGGCCTGCGCTTTCCGCGACGAGTTCATCGACGTGGATATCGACGCCTCGCAGATCTTCTGGGTGCTGACCGCGAATTCGACTGAGGGTATCCCGCATCCGCTGCTGAACCGCATGGCCGTGTACGAAGTGCCGGCGCCGACGCCCGAGCAGGCGGCCGGGATTGCGCAGCGCATGTATGCGGGGCTGCTGCGCGAACTGAACTTAAGTGGATTCGATCCGCGGCTGGGGGATGTGGTGCTGGACAAGCTGGCGGGGGTGTCGCCGCGCGACCTGCGCAAGACCTTGCTGGATGGGCTGGGGTATGCGGTGGCGGATGGGCGGGAGCATGTGATTGCTGCCGACATTCGGGTCAAGGTGGTGCCGGGTAAGGGGCGGATTGGGTTTTAATCGAACTTCATTAAGCGATCCCATATCCTTTCATCGAAAACGGCTTTTGTTGATAGAAATACACTTCTAAACGCACACGCGGAAACTCCTGGTGTCAGATCAGTGCTGAGCTCATTTTCGAATGTTTAT
This sequence comes from Telluria sp. Soil_C_11, assembly GCF_057657395.1. NCBI lineage: Bacteria > Pseudomonadati > Pseudomonadota > Betaproteobacteria > Burkholderiales > Oxalobacteraceae > Telluria > Telluria sp. Soil_C_11. The sequence goes on from NZ_JBDGIN010000003.1 coordinate 283,373, forward strand.
ACTGCCCCGACCCAGGTTCAGACGGGTGATCACTTCCTATTCTCTTTATGTCTAGCTAAAATCTGATCGCTTATTGCAGTAAGGTCACCACCCGAACACTCTTCATCGCCACAAGGGCGGATCAGGCGAAGGCCTTGTAGTATGGCCCATTCCAAGGGGTCGCCAGAATAGGCAGGAAAAAGGACGGTTAAATCACAAGTGCCATTTGATTTCAATCTGAGCCGAGCCTGATCCCAGCTTCTTCCATCCCACTTATATCCGTGTTGAAATTCTACGAGCGACTGAATGTCCGATTTGCTGCCACCGCACCCATTTGGTTCAAGTATGATGAGTTTCGATTCAGGTCTAAGCTTTCCTCGCAAGGTCCAAACACGGTCATGAACGGAATCCTGCGCCAACCGGCGATCAATCTCGTGTGCTCCGTCAGTGATGCACCAGGCTCCAAGCCGGAGTTCGCAATCGATGGAAGGTGCGGCATATGCCGAAAGATTAGCAGCTCCCCACAAAAAAACCGTAAGAATTAGAACCGCAGAAATTTTCCCTATTCCCATTAACAACCTCCATTTGCGGCACTTACACCAGGGGCGCAAGTGTTAAGGAAGCGCTGAACAATTCATTTTCGCGCGCGAAAGTCAGTCCGATACGCGGGTGAGTTTCGCGCGCCGTAGTTTCTGATCGAATCTGGCGCTCTAGGGTCCCGGATCGGCCGTTCCGGGCGAAATTTGCGGCCGATTTTCGACCTCAGGACGCAACTTGGGCGTGCGCTGGTCCAAGGGACCTGCGAGCCAGGACCAGATTGGCGAAGCCGAACAGCGTCAACAACTGGGCGTTGTTCTTTGCCAGGCCGCGATAACGCGCCTTGCGATGCTTGAACAGGCACTTGACGACATGGAAGCAATGTTCGACTTTCGCACGCACGCTGGCCTTGGTTTCTCCAGCTTTTCCCGGGCGCGCCCCAGCGGATTCTTTTTGAGCGTCTTGCGCGCGCTCGGGCGCATCGCGACGTGCCAGTCGATTTCCTTGTCCGCGTTTTCCGGGCGCTTGCCCACACCCTGGTAGCCAGCGTCGCCCAACACGGCCTTTTCGCCACCGTGCAGCAGCGCATGGGTCTGGGTCACGTCGGCCACATTGCCAGCCGTGCCAACGACCGAGTGCACCAGGCCCGTAGCCATATCGACGCCCACGTGCGCCTTCATGCCGAAGTGCCAGTCGTTCCCTTTCTTCGACTGGTGCATCTCGGGATCGCGTTTCTTGTCGCCGTTCTTTGTCGACGGCGGCGCCGCAATCAGGGTCGCATCGACGATCGTCCCCTCGCGCATGACCAGGCCTTTGCTGGCCAGATGCACGTTGATTTCATCGAAGATCCGGCGCGTCAGGTTGTGCTTCTCCAGCAGCCAACGGAATTTCAGCAGCGTCGTCGCATCCGGCGCCGATTCATGCGTGAGATCGATGCCGACGAAGCCTCGAATGGACTGACTGTCGTAGATCGCATCTTCGATGCCCTCGTCCGACAAACCAAAGCACTGCTGGGCAATGTACATGCGCAACATGCGCTCCAGGCCTATCGGCGGACGGCCTCGGCCATCGCCCTTCGGGTAATACGGCAGCAACGCGGCGACCAGCGCCGGCCACGGGGTCGCGGCCTCGATCTCGGCCAGGAAACGCTCGCGTCGCGTCCGCTTTTTCTTGCTGGCGAACTCCGCGTCGGAAAAGCTCGTTTGCTTCATTGGGTGGTCAGAATGATGGGATGCGTCATTGTGCCAGTTGCACGTCGCGCCGGGGGCTCGGCGATTAAATCAGCGCTTCCCTAGAGGGTTTTGTTAGGCGTTCTTAAGCACAAAAACTAACAATGACCTGATGAACACTTCATCAACGTTTCTCGTCATTTTTATTTAACTTTCTTGTCCCACAATACACCCAGAGCGATAAAAACGAAAGCGCATATAAAGTAGAAAGCCACAAAACCATAAAAAGGCCCTGGTTGTACCCCAACCTCGTAGACAGATCTTCCCGCACCACGAGATTCAACGACGACCTCCCCAATTACTAACGCGTAAGTCGCATAGGCTCCGGTTGCAAGGCCACCAAAAATACTGAGCCACGGAGTAATTCTTGCAAATAGATCAAACATAAACTTTTAATGCCATAAGATTAGAGCCCCGCTTTTTGCTCAATAAATTTTTGTGTTGCGCCAATTGATACATCGGATACATTCTTGCCAAGAGCTTGCCCGGTGGACTCGCCCATCATCACATGAGCGCCGAAGTTCGTAGACGATCTCGTCGTCTCGGCAACATGGCTTGCCACCCCTCCACTATTGGCAAGGCGGCCAACTGCACCTGCGGCAGCGTTATCAACCTTAGCGCCAACAGCGGCCCCGACGGCTCCGCCAATTGCACCTGATACTATCTTGGCGCCACTAACTTTATTCCCGTTCACGGCATCAGTCGCAGCAGAGCTCGTCCCTCCAAGCAAGCCGCCAGTAGCAGCCGTTCTAACGACGGCCTGTGTTGCCGAGATCGTGCCCTGAATCGCCTGCTGAGCGAACCTAGCACCCGCCATACCTGTAATCGCCGCCCCCGCGCCACTGATAAGTGCACCTTTGTAGTCAATATCACGCCAAGCTTTGTGCTCCACAGTGTGCTGCAGCCCTACGTCAATTACAGCGCCAATCGCGACCGCCACAGCGATTTGAATCCATCGCCCATCCGGGTCGATATATCTGTAGGGATTATTACTAGCATAGACGTAACGATTAAAAGCATTCGCATTGTTTGCATCCGTCACCACCGGATCAATGCTCAAGAATCGTCCACCCGACATGCGCTTGTCGTAGACGAGCCGATTTTCCCTAGTCCGCTCAAGGACTTGGCGCAGGATTTTGCTGGCGGATTGTGCGTAAAGAGCGAATTTTCCCTAGACGCGATTTTGGCTCGCGCGCACGCGCGAGGCAAGCTGTTTGTTTGCCTGTTTGTTAATGTATGAGGTATTCTGATTTTTTCGGACACTCTTGTTTGGTAAAGTTCACCAACAGGAGCCTTTATGAAGACATTGAAGAAGACGTATAGCCCGGAACTCAAAGAAGAAGCCGTGAAACTGGTGCTGGTGCAGGGCCTGTCCATTGAGCAGGTGGCAGCACGGGTGAGCATCCCAAAAGGGACGCTGGCCAACTGGGTAGTTGCAGCCAAACGCGGGCCAGCTGGAGCAGCAGCACCTGGAAGCCGCTCCGTGGCCGAACTGGAGGCAGAGAACGCAAAGCTGCGCAAGCAGCTAGCCCAGGCAGAAATGGAGCGGGACATCGTAAAAAAAGCGGCGGCGTACTTTGCGCAGGAGTCGCTGCCAAGTACGCGTGGATAAAGACGATGCGAATCGACTTCCCTGACTATCCTGTCAAGCTGATGTGCCAGGTGTTGAACGTCTCGCGCAGCGGCTACTACGACTCGCTGCGGGCCAAGCCATCGACACGCAAGCAGGACGACGCTCGGCTGAAAGTCTTGATCACTGCAGTGCATCGGCAGACCCGGGAGACCTACGGGGTGCCTCGGATAAAGCGCGAGCTTGCTGCGCAGGGCCATGAGGTTGGTCGCGATCGTGTTCGCCGGCTGCGCCAGGAGCTGAATCTGCGCTGCAAGCAGCGGCGCAAGTTCATCGCCACGACCAATTCGAACCACAACCTTCCGGTAGCTGAAAACCTGCTGGAACAGCGGTTTGCGCCGAGCCGGCCTAACGAGGTGTGGGTGACGGACATAACCTATGTGCCCACCGCCGAAGGCTGGCTGTACCTGGCTGGCGTGAAGGACGTTTTCACCTGCGAGATCGTCGGCTACGCGATGGGCGAGCGCATGACGCAGGAACTGACAACGCAGACCTTGTGGCGCGCCGTGAGCCACAAACGGCCAGTGCCAGGGCTGATCCATCATTCAGACCGCGGAAGCCAAGGCGGATTCAACCGGTCGTCGCAACACCTTAAATCAAGGAGGTGTTTATGGGACGACCAGCGGGGTGGATGCAAAAGTTAACAGGACGAAGCACGATGCGCTCGCCAGGTGCGCCGTCGCATCGCCGGGAAATCGAGCGACGATTCTGGGAGCAAATAGCAACGGGCATCACAAGTGAAAAGGCTGCTGAGGCGGTTGGGGTATCGCAGGCAGTTGGGACTCGCTGGTTTCGTCATAATGGTGGCATGCCACTTTCTTTGTTGAGCCCAATATCTAAAAGGTACTTGTCTTTCGCGGAGCGAGAAGAGATTGGTCTTCTTTCGTGTCAGGGCGTCGGAGTCCGAGAGATTGCTCGCCGTATCGGACGCAACGCATCAACGGTTTCCCGTGAACTGACACGTAACGCCGCCACGCGCTGCGGCCGACTTGAGTATCGAGCTTCGGTTGCGCAGTGGAAGGCGGAACTGGTTGCTAGAAGACCCAAGCCTTCGAAACTGGTGACTAATCAACGGTTGCACGACTATGTTCAAGACCGCCTGGAGGGCAAGGTTCGCGACGCTGATGGCCGTGACATTTCCGGGCCTCGGTCAGCGCCGTTCATAGGTAGAAACAAGCCGCATCGCGGCGACCGTAAATGGGTCACTAGTTGGTCGCCTGAACAGATTTCCAACCGCCTGCAGGTTGACTTTCCGGATGACGAATCCATGCGCATCTCTCACGAAGCCATCTACCAAGCACTCTATATCCAAGGACGAGGAGCTCTTAAGCGCGAGCTGGTTAGCTGTCTGCGCACTGGGCGGGCGTTGCGCGTGCCGAGGGCAAGGGCACAAGCCAAAGCCTGGGCACACGTTAGCGAGGATGTGATGATCTCCAACCGACCTGCAGAAGCCGAAGATCGTGCTGTGCCGGGACATTGGGAGGGCGACTTGATTATCGGCCTGAATCGGTCCGCAATCGGAACGCTGGTCGAGCGATCAAGCCGATTTACCATGCTTGTCCACCTGCCTCGCGAGGAAGGCTACGGTTTGATACCTAGGACAAAGAATGGCCCTGCACTGGCTGGCTACGGAGCTGTCACAATGGCCAACGCACTCAATAATACCGTGGCTGACATGCCTGCCCTTTTGTGGCAGTCATTGACTTGGGATCGTGGCAAAGAACTGTCTGATCACGCCCGCTTCACGGTCGAGTCCGGGGTGAAGGTATTCTTCGCCGATCCGCACAGTCCATGGCAACGCGGCACAAACGAAAACACGAACGGCCTATTGCGGCAGTACTTTCCAAAGGGCACTGACTTGTCTCGGTGGAGCGCCCGAGAGCTCCACGCCGTTGCCAATACCCTAAATTCCAGGCCCCGTAAAACGCTTTGTTGGAAGACGCCGGCCGAAGCACTGGACGAGTACCTAAAATCTGTACAACAATCTAGTGTTGCGACGACCGGTTGAATCCGCCCAATATTGCGCCCATGCCTACCAAGAGCTGGTGGCGCAGTTCGGCATGCGCGCGTCGATGTCGCGCCGAGGGCACTGCTATGACAACGCGCCGATGGAGAGCTTCTGGGGCACGCTGAAGAATGAGCTTGTCCATCATCGCCGTTATGCCACTCGTGCCGAGGCAAAGGCCTCGATCCAGGAATACATTGAGATTTTCTACAACTGACAGCGGCGCCATTCCCGCATCGGCTTTGTTCCGCCAGCGTTGTTCGCCGAATCCTTCAGCGAACAGCCGCAGGCGGCTTAAGACAAGCGTGTCCGTTATTGACAGTACACCTCATTCGTCACTTCGCCCGTCTCTGGGTCGACCCAATGCATCTGGAACACGCTCTTGGCCAGGTCCACGCCGTAGACAATCGGTGCATTGCTCATGATTCGCTCCTCACTTCAGACTGGTTTCTGACCAGTTCACTGGCAGAGCAATGACTCTGGTCCAAGGAGCCTCGATTGTCCCCTTGCGTAGCTTACGGCGGCGCTTTGATTTGAACAGGAGGGAGGCGTCCATTCCATTTCTCTCAAGAGTTGGAGCCTCCATCAAATCCGGGGCGGTTCAGAGTGGGCGTTGTAGTAGGCATCGCAGTGAATGCGTCCTGTATGGTGAGCCGATGTGCCTTCGCGTTTCTGTTTTCAATTCAAAACCCTCCTGAAGAGCACAGACACGGTAGCGTAGACCCTACATCAAGTAAATTATCCTGGCCAAATACGTTTTTTTTAAGGTCCCCATCAATTGCAATATTAGCCAGATTCGGCGGGATTTCCGTAATTTTAATAGGCCGCAGGGGGATTGCAACTAAATCATATCCAGGCTTTACCTCTGACCTGCCACGATGCGCATTCTGCCAGTCATATATAAACAACCCTCGTTCGGCCAACGCTATGAAACTTTCCGGCGACGGAATCTTTGCCACCAGGTCAACTTGTGTAACTACAGGCAACTCTAGCAACTTAGATTCGATCTCAAATATCGGCATTTCGTTTTTGAGAATTCTCTCTGGAATAGGTCCAACACCGGCTGTAATGAAAGCAGCTATGTGACCGAGAGAGTCAACGGCTAGCCATACACAGTCCATTTGCTCTGGATACTCTTGCATAACAATCCCTTTTATTGCTGGTCAGTCTTGAATTTTGTAGTTCCCTTCGGAAAGGGCTCCCTACCATACGTGTTCTCGCACCGCTCGCACACTGGCACTTGCTGGCCTGTACGAGGTCGAACTGCCTCAGTAAATTTAACATCCTCTTTTTTACCTCCAAGCGCGGAAACAACATGGTCTTCTGCACATTTACCGCCGCCGCAAGCTCGTGCCGCAACTTCGCCAGTCTTAGTGTTCACGCCTGCCGTCACTGTTGCGGGCGCTTTGGATCCAGCCGGCTTAAGTTCAGCTGCGAGCTGGTCGCGGGCAATTCTAGCCTCTCCTATGCCGCTTGGCCGGACACTTAAAAGCCCTAACATAGCGCCATCACCAGCCGCATCAAGGACCCCGCCAATACCACCCCATTTAACTTCGCCGGTTGCGGAATACTGCATCGCCGCATTCAATCCCCCGCTGATCACGGCTCCAGTAGCCATGGGTACAGCAAACAACAACAACAGCGGATTACGACCATCTGGATCAACGTATTTGTATGGGCTATTGCTCGCATACGCGTACCGATTGAAGCTGCCACCGGTGTTGGCATCCGTGGTAACCGGATCAATGCTCAAGAACCGCCCCGCCACCGGATCATAGAACCGCTGCTGCATATCCACCAACCCCAGGTTCGCAGCGTTCAAATGCCCCGTGAACCCGATCGTCGGCTCGGTTCCCGCAGCGGTCGCACCATACGGCTCATAACGCGTACGGCTGATCAGGCCTGCGGTGGAACTGGTCTTCGCCACCGGGCTTCCCAGCCCGTCCGTGTGATCGTACACCACCCCACCGCCATTGACCTCGGCGACGACATGCCTGTTCAGATAGACATACTTCGTGCCCGACGCCAGCGCCTGCCCGGTCGTGGTTTCGTACAGCAGCTTCCCTTCCTGGCCGTACACGTAGATGTGATTGACGCCATCGGTGCCCACGACGCTGGTGCGCCGCCCCAGACCATCGTACGCGTGGGTCGTTATCCCGGGCGCGCTCCTCATCCGGTTACCGATGTCGAAGCTGTAGCTTTGTCCGCCGCGCAGGATGATATTGCCCTGGCTATCGTACTGGTAGCCCAGGGTATAGCTGCCGGTAATGCTGTCGAGGCGGTTGTTGCTGTAGTTGATGTTGTGGGTTAGCGTACGCGCCGTGGCTCCGGCCGTCACCTGACTGGACGTGAGATTGTCCAGTGCGTCATAGCCGTACCAGGCGTCGCCCCACAGCGCAGGCGCACTGACGCGCTTGAGCCGGTTGAGGCCATCGTACTCCATGGTGCGGGTCGTGACGCCCTCGGCCTGATCGGTGATCGAGGCGACGTTGGCGTTGTTATTGTAGGTGTACAGGTCCTTGAGTACATAACCGTCTAAGAGCGCCTAACAAAACCTCTCGACATACCGCCAACAGATGAGCGAGCAGGCAAGCGACAGGAACGCTTGGGGCATGTCTGCTCGCCGCTCATGCCGGATGCGCAATCTGCGAAAGCGGTGTAGCTAACCCAAGGTTCGCTCGACGACCCAACGCCACCGCCCAAGCCTTTCGCGCGACTCCACGCCGTAGCGCGCGATACGAGCCGCGATGCCCCGACTGCGCAGCCAAGCCCGATGGGCTCTCGAAGCGTACGCTCGATCGGCATGCAGCTTACCTAGGCGTTTGCGGGCACGGCCTGCCAGCCCCTTAACTGCCGGGATTGACTCTACCAACCGGATGAGGAAACGTGAATCGTGCACCTGCGCGCCCGAGATCTGGGCCACTAGGGGAAGCCCACGCTCATCCACCAGCAAATGGTGTTTGCAGCCGAGTTTGCCGCGATCGGTTGGGTTTCGTCCCGTGTCCTCGCCTCCAGCAGGTGCCGGTACGCTTGCAGCGTCAACGCAAGCTCGATCCCACATAATCTGGTCGTGCTCTCGGAGCCGTCGAAGAATCGCCTCGTGGATACGCTGCCAAACGCCGGCTAGCATCCATTCGTGAAGGCGACGCCAGCATGTCATGCCGCTGCCGCAGCCGAGTTCGCGCGGCAGATACTCCCATGGTATTCCAGTCTTGAGAACAAACAGGATTCCAGTCAGGGCCGCGCGATCATTGATGCGCGGGCGGCCGCCTTTTGGCAATGGGCTATGGGTTGGAAGATGAGCTGCTATAAGGGACCACAGGTCTTCGGGAAGAAGTGCGCGGGCCATGGCATCAGTCCGTCTACAAACACGGATGCCATGTTAGTGCTCTGACTGAGCCTGCGTACGTCCGCTATCGACCCATTCCAGACGTTGGCACGTTACTAAGCAAGAGTTTTTTTCAAGTTGTGAATTCTGTTGTCAAGTTCCGCCATGTTTTCGCGTAAGTTTATTTCTTCCGCAGCGGACCTCAACAGACGAAGAAGCGGAAGGCAAGTTGGCTGATCTTCGTAAGTAATCGACTCAAGCCATTCAAACGCCAGTCCAAGTTCATTGGCATCCAAAAACTCATCGAACTGCCGCAGGTCGGTTTCGTTGGCTGCGGCAACGTCCGGCAGGAGTAATGTCTTTGCTGTCGCCAACAGGCGTTCCGTTCTTTGCCAAGAGGCTTGATAATCCGACATTTTTCAGCTAGGTGTGGTCAAAGGTAAACGTCCGCTCGTGGCCGATAGCGGACGGTCGGCACGACTCAGTGTACCCGGCTGTTGCCCTTGGAGCAACTACAGGGTTTTGTTAGGCGTACTTAACCTATCCCTGCGCTAGCTGAGGTTTTGACCGTGATGAATCAAATTGCATGACGCCCTCTTAGTCCTTTCTCAGGAGATAGCTGCTTGCCCCTTCATGCCTGCAAACGAACTCGACACCGTCTGCCACATACACGTCATTCTTTTTGTAGAACCGAACTCCATCGACCCTACCGTCTATGGCGCTGCAAGGCAGTCGCTGAAATTTCGATATGACATCAACCTCAAGGTGTGCGCGCCTCAGGTCACTTCGAGCGTATTCGAGCGTCACGTTTGCATCGACTACCCTATAGACCAAGTAGGCACACAAGCCGCCGACTGCAAGCAATCCAATGTAGACCCCTCGAACTCTCATTTCTCACCTGCCTTGATAACGTCGTCTCGGACTGTCTTGCAATTGTTGTCAATGATCGAATACTTCTCCCGATTCGGATCGTTGGCTAGCGAGTTAATCGCCCCCTGCACCTTGGACGCGTCCGTACCGAATGAAGATGACCGAAGGAACAGCTTCGAATCAGGTTTTCTCTCTTGCATGATTGCCTCCCTGCAATGTTTTATGCAGACAATCATACATATAAGAAATAAAAAATATGCGCAAATTGTCACGAATTTGATTTGCTGTGCATGGATTGTATTTTTTCATATTGGAGATCTCGACTTTCCTGAGAAATTATCGCTCAACGAGTGACAGCGCTGGCAGACGAAAGAACTCCCTAACGGACGTCTGCATGCCGCTCATGATCGATTCGCAGTTTGCGGAAGCGTCGAAGCGATACAAGGGTGGCTCAATTACCAGCGCCATCGGCCGAACATCGAGCGCAAGTCGCGGCTCGGGACATTGGCGAGAACTTGGGATGAGGTGAAGATGGTGCGCCGCTACCGCCGCGGCTACCTGCTGATGTTCGCGAAAGGAGGGATTCCGATCCCCTTCCGCTGCCTGGACCAGCACCAGCAGGAACGGCTGCGCGCCTACACCGCGGCACGTGGCCACGCCGACAGCGTGATCTGAGATCGTCTTACTTTGACGGCGCCTGCACCGGCGCATCCTGCCCCGGCTGCTTCGGCACATGCACCCAGCGCCCTTCTACCCGTCGGAAGTCGAGCGTATCGAAGTAATGCGCGATGCCGCCGCGTTCGATCGTGACCTGGGCGGTGTCCGCGTTCATGCGGGCGCCGGCGAAACGGCTGTGCGGTTCGCCGTGGGTAGCGACGCAGCCGGCCGCGAAGGGACCGCCGCGGTCCGAGACGTCGGGGCCTATGACCAGGCGGATGTCGGATGGGAGGTCGGCCAGGGAGGCGACTTCGCCCGGCTGCAGTTGCGTGGCCTGCGGCGAGGACACGGCTGCTGCCGGGACGCCGGCACTGCCGGCAATGACGAAGACGAGGAGCATGATCGAGTTCCGGTGGCGCATCGCGATTCCTTCGGGAGTCATGCTGAACATTCTACGCCTCTACCCCAGCTTCTTGTCCTCGCTTTTCGCTTCTTTCATCGCTTCCGGTTCCAGCAGCTCGGCTTCCTTGTTGAAGCGGATGAACAGTCCCCAGCCCGCCAGCAGGATACCGGATGCGACCAGCACCGAGGCTGCATGCGGCAGCAGTTCCGGCTCCTCGTGCAGGGCCTTGAAGGTGCCGACCAGGCCCTCGATCGACAGCGCCACCACCACCACGACCATGAAGCGCGACAGGTAGCGGCGCACGCGCGTCGGTGCGCTGATGTGGGCGTCGCGGATGACCTCCTCTTCGGCAATGGTCTGCGAAATCTGCAGCGAGACCACCGCGATCGCCAGCAGGCCGATCGCCTCGATCGCGCTCTCGGCGCCCGCGGCCAGTTCGGCGCCGATGGCTTTCCAGCCCGTCATCGCGGCCATGATCATCAGCCCGAAGGAGATGGCGACGAACAGCGCGGCCATGACGGCGTGGGCGGCGGAAAAGAAGGCTTTCAAGACGGCTCCTGCGAAATTGGTGTCCGCCGATTGTGCCTTATCCCCCGGCGCCGGCTCGCACGGCAGCCATGCCGGAGCCCGGGCGGCGGACCTCAGTGCTGCCCCGGCTCCGCCCAGCTCTTCGCATGCGCCACCGCCTTCGCCCAGCGCGCCATCGATTCCTCGCGGCGCGCGGCCGGCATCCGCGGTTCGAAGCGGCGCTCGGCCTGCCACTGGGCCGCAATCTCTTCGCGCGATTCCCAGAAGCCGAGCGCCAGCCCGGCCAGGTAGGCGGCGCCCAGCGCGGTCGTCTCCGTGACGCGGGGACGGACGACCGGCACGCCCAGCAGGTCGGCCTGGAACTGCATCAGCATGTCGTTACGCGCCGCGCCGCCGTCCGCGCGCACCTCGTGCACTGCGCAGGCGGCATCCTTCTGCATGGCGGCCAGCAGCTCGGCGCTCTGGTAGGCGATGCTTTCCACCGCGGCGCGGGCGATGTGGGCGGCGCTGGTCCCGCGCGTCATGCCGACGATGGTGCCGCGCGCGTAGGCGTCCCAGTGCGGCGCGCCCAGGCCGACGAAGGCCGGCACCAGCATCACGCCGGCGCTGTCGGGCACGGACAGCGCCAGCGCTTCGACGTCGGCCGACTGCTTGATGATGCCGAGGCCATCGCGCAGCCACTGCACCGTCGCGCCGGCCATGAACACGCTGCCCTCTAATAGATAATCCGTGCGTCCGTCGACGGTCCAGCCGACCGTGGACAGCAGCCGGTTGTGCGACATCGGCGGCGACTCGCCCGCGTGCATCAGCATGAAGCAGCCGGTGCCATAGGTGTTCTTGACCATGCCGCGGCGGTGGCAGGCCTGGCCGAAGGTGGCGGCCTGCTGGTCGCCGGCGATGCCGGCCAACGGGATCGCGCGGCCGAACCATGCTTCCATCGTCGTCGCCACCTGCCCGCTGCTCGGGACGACTTCCGGCAGCATCGACACCGGCACCTCGAACAGCGCCAGCAGCTCTTCGTCCCAGCGCAGGCTGTTGATATTGAAGAGCATGGTGCGCGAGGCGTTGCTCACGTCGGTCACGTGGCGGCCGGTCAGCTTGAAGGCGAGCCAGCTGTCGACGGTGCCGAAGGCGAGCTCGCCCCGTTCCGCGCGGGCGCGGGCGCCCGGCACGTGGGTCAGCAGCCATTGCAGCTTGGTGGCGGAAAAATAGGCGTCGAGTTCCAGCCCGGTCTTGCGCTGGATGAGGGCCGCGTGGCCGCCGGCGCGCAGGACGTCGCACAGTTCCGCCGTGCGCCGGTCCTGCCAGACGATGGCGTGGCACAGCGGCTCGCCCGTGCGGCGGTCCCAGACCACCGTGGTCTCGCGCTGGTTGGCGATGCCGATCGCGGCCACCTGCGCGGCGCCGATGCCGCTGTCGCGCAGTACCTGGCGCGCGCAGGCGAGCTGGCTGTTCCAGATGTCGAGCGGATCGTGCTCGACCCAGCCGGGCTGGGGGAAGTATTGCGGATATTCCTGCTGGGCGGTGGCGGCGACCTGGCCCTCGCGGTCGAACAGGATGGCGCGCGAACTGGTGGTGCCCTGGTCGAGGGCGAGGATATAGGTCGTCATGCGCGGATGTCCTCCGGAGAGGGTAGAGGCCCGATGGCGCAGGCAGTCCGCGGCGCGTCCGTAAATTCGCGGCTGAGCGGGCTGAGATAGGCCAGCGCCAGCAATGCTCCCCAGAGCATTTCACCGGCCTGGCCGAATGCCATTCCCCAAGACGAGGACAGATCCGCGCCCAAGAAGGGATACAGCGAGAACCCGACTACCGTCGACCAGAAGGACACACTGCGGCCCCACGACCTGAAGCGAACCATGCCGACCATCCCGGCGACGATCACTGTCAGATAGGGTATGAACAATGCCAGCATCAGCCACGGATGCTCATCCATCCACGGATTCGGCTCGGTCTCGTAGGCCAGCTTCAAAGCGGGCGACACATTGCCTTCGCCGAGCAGCAGGCTGGTGAGGCTCGTTACCGCATACAGGACAAACAGACCGCGAAACCAGCTGCGGGTCAAGGTCATCGATGAAAGCTCCTATCGACATTCGATGGAAGCAGTGTCCCATAAAGAACAGGGCCGCGACAATGCGCGGCCCTGTGGAATTCAAGTAAAGCAGGCCGATAGGCCGGATTCTGTGTAGTGGTCTCCCTTGCGGGACGCCCCTATGACAGCCATTCCTCTAGGCGCCGAATTACTCCGGCGCTCAAGCTTCCTACCCGCACGCTCCGCGAGCAACCTCAACGCGTGCCTATTTGGAATTGCTCCAGGTGGAGGTTACCGCGTTTCACCGTAACTGAATACGCTCGTCTCTGTGGCCCTATTCCTCGCCTTATACCGGCTTGCGCCGGCTTTCGACGGACGGCCGTTAACCGTCACCCTGCTCTATGGAGTCCGGACCTTCCTCCCGCCGGTATCTTGCGATACCAGCCAGCGGCTGTCTGGCCTGCTTCACGGCATGCATTGTACTCGATAACCCGCCATGGCTACAGCAATCCGCCCTCGATCCAGCGCTGCACCTGCCTGAGCTCAGTCTCGCGGCCGGCTTCATCGAGCGGCTTCGGCAGCAGGATGTCCGGCGCCACGCCGATGGTGTCGATGCGCATGTCCGGCAGGCGGGTGGTGCGGGTGGTGGCGTAGTTGAGCTGGGCGCGGCCGGACGGCAGGACGTGCGGGCGCAGGTTCGAGACGTCGAGCGAGCCGTAGGTCGGGCGGCCGAGCACCTTGACGCGGTAGCTGGTGCGCGCTTCCAGCACGAACTGCTCGCAGCTGCTGCCGCAGCCGTGGTCGGCCAGCACCGCCACCCGCGCCGGCCTTTTTGCTTCCAGCTTCACCTTCTCGTATTCGATGCGGTTGGTCCCCGCCAGCACGAAGCTGCCCGGCGCCGCCGTGCGCATCTTCGCCAGCACGGGCTCCATGTGCCTGTTGCAGCCGTCCGGGTCGCTGGTCCTGGCGCAGATCTCTTCCTGGGCCTTGATGTTGGCCGGCGTGACGAAGTACTCGGTGCGGTAGCCGCGCAAATCGCCGTCCAGCAGCCAGCCCATCAGGGGCTCGTAGGTGCTGTCGGAGCCGCCGCCGTTGCCGCGCACGTCGATGATCCAGTTCTTGTGCGAGGCCAGCGCGGCGCGGTTGTCCGCCACCAGCTTCTTCATGTCGGGCGCGTAGCGGTCATTGAAGGTCGGGATCACGAACAGGATCGTGTTCCGGCCCAGTACCCGCAGGCGCGGCGCATTCGGGTCGGCGGCGGGCTGGGGGTCCAACTGAGCCAACTGAGCCGCTTGGGCCGCCTGCGGGTCGGCCTTGACCTCTTCCCTGGTTTCGTTGCCTGGCGTCGGCGACACCGAGATGTGGCCGGGGCGCCAGGTGCGCGCATAGGCGTGCATCAGCCTGCCGCAGGTCTTCATGTCTTCGGCCACGGCCGCATCCTGGCGCGCCTTGTCGAAGGCCTGGCGGATCGCCGGTCCGTGGTCGGCCAGCGCGTCCGCGGCGCCGGCGTCGTTGGCTTCGATGAAGGCGTTCAGGTCGTCCAGGTCGGCCACGCACTGGGCCGGCGTGTACGGCGTGTCGGCGGCCGATGCGCCGACGGGCAGGACCAGGACCAAAGGCAGGGCAAGCTTGCGCAGGAAGGACATAGGCATGATTTTGTTGATTAAAGGAAAATATTATCTTACGCCGTGTTCGCGATTTCTGTAATTTTGTGTCGCCATTTCAAAAGCCTGCCCGGAAGCGCTCGCATAGAATGTCCTGATAGCAAAATCTATAAGGATGACGCACATGACGCACCCCTCCCGCACCGGCGGCCAGATCTTGGTCGATGCGCTCCAGGTCCACGGCGTGGACACCGCCTTCGGCGTGCCCGGCGAAAGCTACCTCGACGTGCTCGACGCCCTGCACGATTCGCAGATCCGCTTCGTGATCAACCGCCAGGAGGGCGGCGCGGCGTTCATGGCCGAGGCCTACGGCAAGCTGACCGGCAAGCCCGGCATCTGCTTCGTCACCCGCGGTCCCGGCGCGACCAATGCCTCGATCGGCGTGCACACGGCCTACCAGGATTCCACGCCGATGATCCTGTTCATCGGCCAGGTCGGCACCGACTTCATGGACAGGGAGGCGTTCCAGGAAATCGACTACCGCCGCATGTACGGCCAGATGGCCAAGTGGGTGGCGCAGATCGACCGCGCCGACCGCATCCCCGAATACATCGCGCGCGCGTTCCAGGTGGCGACCAGCGGCCGTCCGGGCCCGGTGGTGCTGGCGCTGCCGGAAGACATGCTGGTGGCCAAGGCCGAGGTGGCGGATACGCGCCGCTACCAGCCGGTGCAGGCGTCGCCCTCCTCCGCCCAGATCGACACCCTCCGCGGCATGCTGAGGGAGGCGAAGAAGCCGCTGCTGCTGCTCGGCGGCGGCACCTGGAACGAGGCCGCCTGCGCCGACGTGCGCCAGTTCGCCGAAGCGAATGCCCTGCCGGTGGCCTGCGCCTTCCGCTTCCAGGACCTGCTCGACAACGCGCATCCGAACTACGTCGGCGACGTCGGCATCGGCATCAATCCGAAGCTGGCCGCGCGCGTCAAGGAAGCCGACCTGCTGATCGCCTTCGGCCCGCGCCTGGGCGAGATGACGACCAGCGGCTATTCGCTGCTGAGTTCTCCGGTGCCGAAACAGCGCCTGGTGCACATCCATCCGGATCCGCAGGAGCTGGGCAGCGTCTACCAGGCCGAGCTGATGATCGCCGGCGGCGCCCCGGAAACGGCGCGCATGCTGGCGGCGATGGAGCCGGTGGACGCCGCGGTTGCAGATACCTGGCGCCACACGGTCGAGGAAGCGAAGGCCGAGCTGCGCGCCTGGCAGGAACAGCCGCCCATCTTCAAGGACGGCTCTGCGCCGCTCGACCTGTGGCAGCTGGTGCAGGACCTGCAGGCAACCCTGCCGCACGACACCATCATCACCAACGGCGCCGGCAACTACGCGACCTGGGCGCACCGCTTCTGGCGCTACGGCGCGATGCGCACCCAGCTGGCCCCGACCAGCGGCGCGATGGGTTACGGCGTGCCGGCCGGTGTGGCGGCGAAGATCGTCGATCCGTCGCGCACCGTGGTCACCTTCGCCGGCGACGGCGAATTCATGATGACCGGGCAGGAACTGGCGACCGCCGTGCAGTACGGCGCCGGCCTGATCCTGATCGTCTTCAACAACAATATGTTCGGCACGATCCGCATGCACCAGGAGCGCGAGTATCCGGGCCGCGTGTCGGGCACCGAACTGCACAACCCGGACTTCGCGGCGCTGGCCCAGGCCTATGGCGGACAGGGAGAGGTCGTCCTGGAAACCGCCGACTTCGGGCCGGCCTTGCAGCGCGCGGTGGCGTTCACGAACGAGCGCAAACTGCCGGCGGTGATCGAGCTGCGCTATGACGGGAATCTGATCACGCCGGGGGCGACGCTGGAGACGATCCGGAAGAATGCCGAGGCGGCGAAGGGGAAATAAGTACCAATATCCCGTCGTTCCCGCGAAGGCGGGAAACCAGGTTGGTTTGCAGGCCGTTCACGCAAACTTGGGTCCCCGCCTCCGCGGGGACGACGTTAGATGCCCGGATTATCCAGTCCCAGCTCCGCCGGCCACGGCACCGGCGCATCGAACATGCTGCGCGGTCCGCCCGAAGGATGGGTCAGGAATGCGGCTACCAGGGCAATGAATACCCAGACGATGACATTGCGCAGCGAGGCAGCTGTGCCGCCCGTCACTTCGTCTCCGGAAATAAGTCGTTTGAGGTATCTGGACAGAATCTTCACGATGATCCCTTGCAGGAAGCATTGTATTTGTGGACGCTCACAATCTATACCAGTCGACGCCGTTTTTCCAGCAAGCGTATTGATGCATAAGCTGATGAGCGGCATTCTAGCGACAATATGGATGAGATGTCGCACAGCTTGCGCCCGCGCGCGGGAACAAATGGCTTTCCTGGCGGCCAGACCGGGACGGGGCTTCGCCGCAACGCTCTGGTAGAATACCGCGATCGTTGACATGCCCGGAAAAATCGGGCATATGCATGCAGTTCCCCTCCCCGACTACATCCATGTTTAGTTTCTTCAAAAAGAAAAAACCTGAAGCCGAGACGCCCGTCCAGGGCGAGTCCGCCGCCGCATCTCCCTCTTCGGCTGCGCCGGAGACACCTGCGGAAGCGCCCGCCCAGCCGGGCTTCCTGCGCCGCCTGTTCGGCGCCAGCGACGATACCTTCGTGCCCACGCCCGAGAGCGCGGCGCCGGCCGAGCCGGTCCCTGAAGAGCCGGCCGCACGCGAAGCCGAGGTCCCCGATCCGGTCGCCACCCAGATTGCCGAACAGGCCGCCGCCCTGTCGAACGCCTACGAAGGCCAGCTCTTCCCGGAGACCGCCGAGCGTCCCGGCAGCGAGCTCGAAAAGAAAAAATCCTGGATGGCGCGCCTGAAGGCCGGCCTGTCCAAGACCTCGAACAACCTGTCGCTGCTGTTCGTCGGCGCCCGCATCGACGAAGACCTGTACGAAGAACTGGAATCGGCGCTGCTGATGTCGGATGCCGGCATGGACGCCACCCAGTACCTGCTCGACAGCCTGCGCCGCAAGGTCAAGGAAGAGAAGCTGCTCGACGCCGCCGCCGTGAAGGCTGCGCTGAAGGAGCTGATGGTCGACCTGCTGCGTCCGCTCGAAAAGCCGCTCGAACTCGGCCGCCACGAGCCGCTGGTGATGATGATCGCCGGCGTGAACGGCGCCGGCAAGACCACCACCATCGGCAAGCTGGCCAAGCACATGCAGCGCTATGAACAGTCGGTGCTGCTGGCCGCCGGCGACACCTTCCGCGCCGCCGCGCGCGAGCAGCTGATGGTCTGGGGCCAGCGCAACAACGTCACCGTGATCTCGCAGCAGTCGGGCGACCCGGCCGCGGTCGCCTTCGACGCGGTGCAGTCGGGCCGCGCGCGCGGCGTCGACGTGGTCATGGTCGACACCGCCGGCCGCCTGCCGACCCAGCTGCACCTGATGGAAGAGCTGAAGAAGATCAAGCGCGTGATCGGCAAGGGCATGGAAGACGCCCCGCACGAAGTGCTGCTGGTTATCGACGGCAATACCGGCCAGAACGCGCTGGCGCAAGTGAAGGCCTTCGACGACGCCCTGCAGCTGACCGGCCTGGTGATCACCAAGCTGGACGGCACCGCCAAGGGCGGCATCCTGGCCGCGATCGCGCGCACCCGCCCGGTGCCGGTGTACTTCATCGGCGTGGGCGAAAAGCTGGAGGACCTGCAACCCTTCAGCGCCGACGAGTTCGCCGAGGCGCTGCTGGGGTAAGGCCAGATGATCGAATTCCAGTCCGTCTCGAAAAAATATTCCGCCGACGCGCTTGCCTTGAATGACGTGTCGTTCAACATCGCCAAGGGCGAGCTGGTCTACCTGGCCGGCCCGTCCGGCGCCGGCAAGTCGACCCTGCTGAAGATGATCGCCGCGGTCGAGCGTCCGACCAGCGGCCGGGTGGTCGTCAACGGCCACGACATCGGCAGGATCAAGCGGGCCGGCGTGCCTTTCCTGCGCCGTAACCTGGGCGTGATTTTCCAGCAGCAGCGCCTGCTGAACGACCGCTCGATCCTGGCCAACGTGATGCTGCCGCTGATCGTCACCGGCGCCGCCAAGGGCCAGGCCGAGCAGCGCGCCAGGGCCGCGCTCGACAAGGTCGGGCTGCTGGACCGCGCCAGCGCGCTGCCGCTGGAACTGTCCGGCGGCGAGCAGCAGCGCGCGGCGATCGCGCGCGCGATCGTCAACCGTCCGCAGATCATCCTGGCCGACGAGCCCACCGCGAACCTCGACCGCGCCGCGGCCGACCGCGTGATCGACGCCCTGCGCGCCTTCAATTCCGTCGGCGTGACCTGCATGATCTCGACCCACGACGAGCAGATCCTGGACTCGGGCGCGCGCGTGATCCGCCTCGAGCACGGCCAGCTGGTGGAGGGCGCCGTATGAACATCTGGTTCCGCCAACACCGCTTCGCCCTCGGCGCCGCCTTCGCGCAGGTGCGCAAGGCGCCGGGCAGCTTCCTGTTCAACGTGCTGGTCGTGGCGGTGGCGCTGGCCCTGCCCTTCGCCGGCGTGACCCTGCTCGACAACGTGCGCCCGATGTCGGAACAGCTCTCGGTCGATCCCGAGATCAGCCTGTTCATGAAGACGGATGCCCCGCGCGAGCAGGCGCAGGCGCTGGCGCCGCAGCTGCGCCAGATCCTCGCTTCCAGCCGAGCCAAGGTCAGCTTCGTGCCGCGCGAGCAGGCGCTCGACAGCCTGAAGACCAAAAGCGGCCTGGGCGACGTCATCGAGACCCTGGGCGACAATCCCCTGCCCGACAGCTATGTGATGAAGCTGGAAGGCTTTACCAGCCGCGCCGACGCCGCCCGCGTGGACGGCATCGCCGAGCAGATGCGCGCCTTGCCGGGCGTGGATTCGGTGCAGGTCGATTCGGCCTGGGTGAAGCGCCTGGCGGCCCTGCTGGGCGTACTGCGCCTGGTGCTGCTGCTGCTGGCGATCACGCTCGGCGTGGTCGTGATCGCGGTGGTGTTCAACACTATCCGCCTGCAGGTGCTGACCCAGCGCGACGAGATCGCCGTCTCCAAGCTGCTGGGCGCGACCGACAACTTCATCCACCGCCCGTTCTACTACACCGGTGCCCTGCTCGGCCTGTGCGCCGGCGCGGTGGCGCTGGGGGCGGTTTCGCTGGCATTGCATCCGCTGAATGCGGCCATTGCCGAGTTCGCGCGCCTGTATGCGTCGGAATTCCAGCTGTCGGCGTTGCCGCCGCTGGGCCTCGCCGGCCTGCTGGCCATCAGCGCCGGGCTCGGGCTGGTGGGGGCGATGCTGTCGGTGCAGCGGCACCTGGCGCGCCTCAACTGATTGATCTTTCGTTAACCCGTCCGCCGCTGGCCAGAGAAATCGGAGCCGGCGGCGGGGTTTACGCCTACAAGAGTAGGTGCGCCACCTCACAGACCTCGCAGCATACGAGGCATAACCTGTCTTCTACCTAATTCAATTAGTACCAGCGTCACGTTTGACCCCTATCAACTGTACCGCTTGTACCTGCTCTACAGTTGAATCAAGCCGGAAATTCGATTCCTTAGAGCAATACTTTGGCAGGACTTAAGGGCGTCGTCAGGGATATGGTGGCGGCTAGCACTCACCTCAAGAGAGTGCTAATATTACGTTTGACTATGACGTAAGTGGCTCCTTGAAGCACACGTTCCGCATCCCGTAACAAGCCGTAAAAATTGCGCCTTCGGGGCTTTTTTTCGGTCACATTGACGATGCAGCACAGATTATTCTACGAGGGAAAATGACTATGTCCGCACAATCCGCATTGGTTCCTGTTGGCAGCCGTGCTCTGGGACTGGGTTTCACCGGCAATCTCGGCAATATCGACGCCTATATCTCGGCCGTCAACCGTCTGCCGATGCTGTCCCACGAGGAAGAGGTATCGCTGGCAAAGCGGCTGCGGGACAACAATGACCTGGATGCCGCACAGAAACTGGTGATGTCGCACCTGCGCCTGGTGGTGTCGATCGCGCGCGGCTACCTCGGCTATGGCCTGCCGCACGCCGACCTGATCCAGGAAGGCAATATCGGCCTGATGAAGGCAGTCAAGCGTTTCGACCCGAACCAGGGCGTGCGCCTGGTGTCCTATGCCATGCACTGGATCAAGGCCGAGATGCACGAATACATCCTGAAGAACTGGCGCCTGGTAAAGGTCGCGACGACCAAGGCCCAGCGCAAGCTGTTCTTCAACCTGCGCAGCAACAAGACCGGCCTGGACGCGATGTCGCCGCAACAGGTCGACGACCTGGCCAAGATGCTCGACGTGAAGCGCGAAGAAGTGATCGAGATGGAAACCCGCCTGTCGGGCCGCGACATCGCGCTGGAAGCGCCGACCGACGACGAAGACGACAAGTTCTCGCCGATCGCCTACCTGTCCTCGGACCAGCAGGAACCGACCAAGGTGCTGGAAGCGAACGACACGGTGCGCCTGCAGTCGGAAGGCCTGGAAACGGCCCTGGGCAAGCTGGACCCGCGTTCGCGCCGCATCGTGGAAGCACGCTGGCTGGCCAACGACGACGGCTCGGGCGCGACCCTGCACACGCTGGCCGAGGAATTCGGCGTGTCGGCCGAGCGCATCCGCCAGATCGAAACGGCGGCGCTGAAAAAGATGAAGACCGCGCTGGCGGCCTACGTCTAAGCGATCTCCGCTTGAAAAGCAAAGGCACCTTCGGGTGCCTTTTGTTTTGCCCCAAACCGGGGTCAGACTCCCGATTTTGGAAATAGCGCAGAAGATATTGCCAAAATTCGGAGTCTGACCCCGGTTTGAGCGAAGTTGACGTTAGGTCAGCTTTTCCTTGAAGAAGGCGACCGTCCGGCTCCAGGCCAGCCTGGCGGCTGCCTCGTCGTAGCGCGGCGTGGTGTCGTTGTTGAAGCCGTGCTCGGCGCCGGCGTAGACGAAGTGCTGGTAGTTCACCTTGTTGGCCTGCAGCGCGGCTTCGTAGGCGGGCCAGCCTGCCAGGATGCGCTCGTCCTTGCCGGCATCGTGGATCAGCAGTGGCGCGCGGATGCGGGCGACCTCGCCTGGCGCCGGCTGCGAACCATAGAAAGGCACGGCCGCCGCCAGTTCCGGCAGTTGCGTGGCCAGGTAGTTGGCGATGCCGCCACCCCAGCAGAAGCCGACCACGCCGATCTTTCCCGTTCCCTGGGGCAGCGCGGCGAGGCCATGGGCCGCGGCGATGAAGTCGGCGCGGGTCTTGCCTTGCTCCAGCTTCGCAAACAGCGCACGCGCCTTGTCCTCATCGCCGGGATAGCCGCCCAGCGGATATAGCGCGTCCGGCGCGTAGGCGATGAAGCCCTCCAGCGCGAGGCGGCGCGCGATGTCTTCGATATGCGGATTCAGGCCGCGGTTCTCGTGCACGACCAGGATCGCCGGCAGCTTGCCCTTGGCGTTGGACGGCATGGCCAGGTAGCCGCGCACCGTGCCGTAGCCCTGCGGCGAGGGGAACTCCTGGTAGCTCGTCTTGAGGCGCGCATCGGCGGGACCCACCAGCGGCGCCGCGAACGATGGCGACAGTTGCGCCAGCAGGGTGGCCGCGGTGACGCCGCCCGCCGCGTAGCGCCCTGCCCGCAAGAGGAAATCGCGGCGCGACAGGCGCCCATGCACATAACCATCGAACAGTTTCAGCACTTCCGGATCGAAATCTGCGGCGGTCAAACGCTTCATGCTTGTCTCCCTTGTCATATTCCAGATATCGTACACCCGGAACGGCCCCGTTGCGCCGTCGACGAAAGGAACTCCGATGCTGAAAAACGCCGCCATCGCCGCCCTGCTGCTGGGCGCCTGCCTGCAGGCTGCCGCGCAGCCCCAACCGGCGAGCGACTACAACCGCGGGGTGGATGCCTACCGCACCAAGGATTACGCGGCGGCGCGCCGGCACTGGCAGAAGGCCGTCGAACAGGGGGATATCGATGCGCACAACAACCTCGGCTACCTGCTCTACAACGGCCTTGGCGGCGAGCAGGATCCGGCCCGCGCGGTATCGCTCTGGCAGCAGGCTTCCATGAAGGGCCAGCGGGAATCGCAATGGCACCTGGGGTATGCGTACGAGTCGGGTAAAGGCGTCGCGCGCGACGACGTCGCCGCCTATGTCTGGTTCCGCTGCTCGGACGCGTCCTTCCCTACCATTCCGCCGGTCGACGACGGCGAGGCCGGCATGGCGAAAGACCTGACGGCATCCATCGCGCGCACGCTGGCCAGGATCCCGGAGGCGCGGCGCAAACAGGCCGATGAGCTGGCCCAGCGCTATATCGACAGTTTTTCGGCCGGCCGCACCAAGGATTGAAGTGACGCTCAGTCCTTGTCCCGGCGCCGCAGCAGCGACAGGATCACGAACGCGAACACGGCGCTCACCACCGCCGTCGTCTCCCGTCCCATGCCGGCCGCGACCCCGATGGCGGCCGTCAGCCACACGCTGGCCGCCGTGGTCAGGCCCTTGATATCGTTCCGTTCGCGCAGCTTGAGGATGGCGCCGGCGCCGAGGAAGCCGATCCCCGCCGTCACGCCCTGCAGCACGCGCGACAGGTCCTCGATCTTCATCCCCGCCTGTAGCGGGATCAGGATGAACAGCGCCGAGCCGAGCGCCACCAGCATGTGGGTGCGCTGCCCCGCCGACGCGCCGACCGACTCGCGTTCATAGCCCAGCAGGCCGCCGAGCAGCATCGCGACGATCAGGCGCACGACCACGCGCGTGATGTCGTCGGCATTGCCCAGGTCCGAAAATTCCTCCCGTATCGTCAGCCAGCTTTGTTCCCACCACATACCGTCCTCCATGCGCATTGCCGTGCATGATGCCAGCCGGGCCGGATCGGCGACGCACGCCGGCTTGCTCGGTGCAGCCGGCTCAGTGCAGCCTGACCTTGGCCGCCACCGTCGCCTCGTCGCCGACCTGGATCGCGGCATCGTCGAAGCCCGGCGGCCCGAACCGGCTGGCGGCGTCGCGGCTGAAGCCGTAGCTCTCCCTGGGAATGCCGAGCAGGTTGCGGTCCAGTTCACCGTTCTCGTTTGCGTCCTGGTAGACCAGCACGGCCCAGCTTCCCTTCGGCACGCCCGGCACCGCGATCACGTTCTCGCCGTCGCGGGCCGGCGCCGACGCGGTGTAGGCGCACTGCTTCAGGAAGCGCTCCCTGTCGCAGACGGCGACCCTGAGCTGGCCCTTGCCGGCGGCGACGGCCGAGACGTGGACTTCGACGGTGGCGGCGCCGGCGCCGGCGGCGGCCGACAGCAGCAGGAGGCCCTGCAGGAACTGGTTGAAGCGGGACATGCGTCTCCTTTCGATTATGGTAGGCTCGTTTCATGCTTTCCAACGCCCTCATCCTAATCGCGACCGTGGTCCTCATGGAAGTGTTTTCCATCGTCGCGCACAAGTACGTGATGCACGGCTTCGGCTGGGGATGGCACCGCTCGCACCACGAACCGCGCAGCGGCTGGTTCGAGAAGAACGACCTGTACGCGCTCGTGTTCGCGGGCGTGGCGATCGCCCTGATCTACGCGGGCGCCACGCGCGGCCACCATCCGCTGGAATGGATCGGCGCCGGCATGACGGCCTACGGCCTGCTCTACTTCGTCGCCCACGACGGCCTGGTGCACCGCCGCTGGCCGTTCAGCTACGTGCCGCGGCGCGGCTACCTGAAGCGCCTGTACCAGGCCCACCGCATGCACCATGCGGTATCGGGCAAGGACGGCGCGGTGTCCTTCGGCTTCCTGTACGCGCCGCCGGTCGAGGCCCTCAAACGGCGCCTGCATGCGCTGCACCGGGGACCGCTTCGCCGGCCGCGCCGGGACGCTGCCACAGGCCGGCCGGACGCGGCCGCGTCACCGGATTGAGCCGCCGCAGGCGCGAAGCCAGCGCCTGCACGCCCGCTTCCGCCAGCAGGCGCAGCTTGGTCGCCTTCGAAGTGCCGGCGCGCTCGTCCCAGGCGTGCATGCCGCGGCGCTTGACCACGACCCCGATCTCCCGGTACACCTTGCGCGCGCTGGCGATCGCCCAGGCCGAACGCAGCGGCAGGCCGGCGATGCCCTCCAGGGCCGAGCCGTAATACGGTTCGGCGTAGTCGACCAGGCGCGCCGCCACCTTCGCCAGCGCCGCGCGGTGGCGCGGCAGCGCGACTTCATCCGGCGGGATGCCGGCCTCGCGCAGCCACTGCGCCGGCAGGTAGCAGCGGCCGATCTGCGCATCCTCGACGATGTCGCGCGCGATATTGGTGAGCTGGAAGGCCAGGCCGAGGTCGCAGGCGCGGTCGAGCAGGTGCGCCTGCGGGACGCCCGGGTCGCGCGCGCCCATGATCGAGGCCATCATCAGCCCGACCACGCCGGCCACGTGGTAGCAGTAGCGCAGCGTGTCCTCGATGCTGTCGTAGCGCGCGCCTTCCACGTCCATCGCGAAGCCGGCCAGGTGGTCGAAGGCGAAGCGCGGCGCGATGCGCGGCACCCCGGCATGGCGCAGCGCGACTTCCTGGAAGGCGGCGAAGGCCGGGTCGGTCATGGTCTCGCCGGCATAGGCGCGGCGGGTCTGTTCGCGCAAGCCTTCCAGCTTGGCCGCGGCGTCGTCCTGCGCGCGCGGCACCGCATGGAAGCCGAGTTCCTGGCCGTCGACCACGTCGTCGCAATGGCGGCACCACGCATACAGCATCAGCACGCCGCGCCGGGTGGCCGGGTCGAACAGTTTCGCGGCCGCGGCGAAACTCTTCGATCCCACTGCGATGGTGTGCGTGGCATGGCCGAGCAGGCCTCCGTTCATGGCCTCGCTCATGCGCGGACTCCTTCCTGCATCGCTTTCAGCATCAGCCCGGCGGTGGCCTTGGCCGAGCCGATCACGCCGGGCACGCCGGCGCCGGGATGGGTGCCGGCGCCGACCAGGTACAGGTTGGCAAGCGTCGCGTCGCGGTTGTGCGGGCGGAACCAGGCGCTCTGGGTCAGCAGCGGTTCGAGCGAGAACGCCGATCCCACGTGGGCATTCAGCTGGTCGCGGAAGTCCAGCGGCGTGAAGATGCGGCTGGTGACGAGCTGGCTGCGCAGGCCCGGCATGTAGCGCCGTTCCAGGTAGTCGAAGATGCGGTCGCGGTACTTCGGCCCTTCGGTTTCCCAGTCGATCGGCGCATTGGCCAGGTGCGGCACCGGCGCCAGCACGTAGTGGCTGCCGCAGCCCGGCGGCGCCAGCGAGGGGTCGGTCACGCAGGGTGCGTGCAGGTAGAGCGAGAAGTCCTCGGCCAGGGTTTCGCCCTTGAAGATGTCCCGGATCAGTTCGCGGTAGCGCGGGCCGAAGCAGACCGTATGGTGGCGCAGCTGGCTGTGGTGGCGGTCGAGGCCGAAATACAGCACGAACAGCGAATTGCTGAAGCGCTTCTTCGCCAGCGCCTCGCCCTGCGCCACGCCGCGCGGATGCTGGCCCAGCAGCTTGGCATAGGTGTGGACCACGTCGGCATTCGAGGCCACCGCATCGGCCGCGAACACGCGCCCGTCCTCCAGCTGCACGCCGGTCACGCGGGCCTCGCTCGCGTCGATGCGGGCGACTGGCGCGTTCAGCTCGATGCGCCCGCCGATGTCCTCGAACAGGCGCACCAGCGCGCGCACCAGGGCGCCGGTGCCGCCGCGCGGGAACCACACGCCCCATTCGCGTTCCAGCGCGTGGATCAGGGTGTAGATCGAGGACGTGGCGAAGGGATTCCCGCCCACCAGCAGCGAGTGGAAGGAGAAGGCCTGGCGCAGCTGCTCGTCCTGGATGAAGCGCGCGACGATGCCGTACACGCTGCGCCAGGCCTGCAGGCGCGCCAGCTGCGGGCCGGCGGCGATCATGTCGCGGAAGGACAGGAAAGGCACGGCGCCCAGCTTCAGGTAGCCTTCCGCGAACACGGCCTTTGAATACGCCAGGAAGCGCCGGTAGCCGGCGACGTCGGCCGGGTTGCGCGCATGGATCTGGCGGTCCAGCGCTTCCTGGTCGTTGGCGTAGTCGAAATGGCTGCCGTCTTCCCAGCACAGGCGGTAGAACGGCGCCACCGGCAGCATCTCGACGTAATCGGCCATGCGTTTGCCGGCGGCCGCGAACAGCTCTTCGATGCACGAGGGATCGGTGATGACGGTGGGGCCGGCGTCGAACACGAAGCCCTGGTCCTCGTACACGTAGGCGCGGCCGCCCGGCTTGTCGCGTCCTTCCAGCAGCGTGGTCTGGATGCCCCTGGCCTGCAGGCGGATCGCCAGGGCCAGCCCGCCGAAGCCGGCGCCGATGACGACCGCGCGGCGCGGTTCGATGTTCCGTGCGTTCATTCTGCTTTTCCGATCTGGTGAGGGTGGATCTTGCAGGCGGCGGCGAAGGCCTGGCCGACCGGCACCGGTGGCTTGCCGCTCAACAGGCGCGCCTTGTCATGCAGATTCAGGCGGCCGGCGTAGAAATGCGTGATCAGCGAGGCCGGCAGGCGGTAGAAGCGCTGCATCACGCGCCAGCGGCGGTCCGGGCTGCCGGCCAGGAACAGCATGCGGTTCAGCAGCCGGAAGAAGCGCTGGCGCCGCCATTCCAGCGCGGCCTCGGCGCGGATCGCGGCAAACAATGCGGGCGCGTCCAGCGCGTCCAGGGCGGCGATGCGCTCGGCCGTTCGCACCGCGTGCGGCAGCGAGTAGCCGGTGGTCGAGTGGAATAGCCCGGCGCGCAGGCCGGCGCTGGGCTGGCCGGCCAGGTCGTCCCAGTAGGCGTCGAAGTCGCCCGCCAGCACGATCGGCAGCCTGCCCTCCTCCTCGCGCTGCACCTCGAGAATGCGCCAGCGGCGCGCCCGCGCATACGCGGCGATGTTGGCGCGCAGGCGTCCGGGGTCCCAGGCGTCGCTGTCGACGTAATGGGTGTCTTCGATCAGCAGGCGGCGCTCGTCGAACGGCAGCACGTAGACGAAGCGGTAGCCGCCCTGCTGCTCGACGCCCGCATCCATGATGATGGGGTGTTGTAATCCATGCGGCCCGGCGAGCCGCACTTCCTGGCCGAGAAAGGTCTGGCAGCCCAGCGCCAGGCGCGGACTGGCGCGCAGGCCGCGGCCGTCGATCACGGCGCGCGCCTCCAGCACCTCGCCGTCCGCCAGCTCGACCCGGGTCGGCGCCAGCCTGGCGATGCGCGCCCGCAGGCGCAGCGCCGGGCCGAGCGCGGGTTCGATCACGCGCGCGAAGTCATCCGACGCGATGCTGGCGTAGCCGCCTTCCAGCGTGCGCGCATGTTCCGGGAACACGACCTCGTAGCGCGGCCAGCGGTGCGATACCAGCGGCGCGATCCACGCGTGCTGGGCGGGATCCAGGTCGCCGTCGTGGAAGGACCAGGTGTGGTTGCCGCCCAGGCGCGCATCCTGTTCGAGCACGAGGATGCGCAGGCCGGGACGCGTCATCCGCAGGCGCCAGGCGATCAGGCCGTTCGCCAGGCCGCCGCCGGCCAGGATCAGGTCCCAGGCCGCGCTCATGCCGGGATGTCCGCCTGCGCCGGCCTGTCTTCGCTGCGGCGCAGGCGCAGGGCCGCCTCGACGATGTCGGCCGCGCGCGGCGTGCCGCCGGCCCTGGCCAGGCTCGCCGCCTGCACATCGAGCCTGGCGCGGAATTGCGGCTCCTCGCACAGGCGCCGCAGCTGGCGCTCGATGGTGGCGGGGCCGGCCAGGTGCTTCGATGCGTACAGGCCGATGCCGGCATGCAGGACGCGCGCGGCGGTGCCCGGCTGGTCGAAGGCGACCGGCAGCGCCAGGATCGGCGTGCGCGCCTCGATCGCGTCCATTACCGTGTTGATGCCGGCATGCGAGACCACCGCGTCGGCGCGCGCCAGCGCTTGCCGTTGCGGCGCGAAGGCGCACACCCAAGTGGCGCCGGCGCGCTCCAGGGCCTGTTCCTGGGCCGCATCGAGGCCGCCGCAATGGGCGACCAGCAGCTGGGCGTCGAGCCGGCGGCAGGCCCTGGCGATGCGCCTGAAGATGCCGAAGCGGTGGCCCTGCAGGGTGCCGAGCGAGGCGAACACGAAGCGCCGCCCGGGATCCGGCTCGGGCATGGGCGCGGGCGCCGCCGCGCCGGTGTCCCCGGCGGCGCGCAGCGGCCCCACATGGTGGAAGTGCGGCGGCAGCGCGCGGCGCGGGAACTCGAAGGCTTCGGTGGTCTGGCCGATCTGGGCCAGCGGCGACAGGCACTCGTGCAGGCCGTCGCGCGCGGCCAGACCGAGGCGGCGCGCCTGGGCCGCGATCGCGGCGCGGTGCGGTCCCATCATCCAGTCGTAGACGCGGGTGCTGCCCTCCACGATCCGATGCGCCCGTTCGCTGTCCTCGTACGCGAACGGCATCACGGCCAGCGGAATGCCGGGCTCGCGGTTCACCGGCATCGCGCAGGCGACCGATACGAAGGGCATGCCCAGCGCCTCGGCGACCAGGCCGCCGGCGGCCTCCATCTGGTCGGCGAGGATGGCGTCGATGCGCAGCGCTTCGATGGCGGCGGGCAGTTCGCGGCACAGCATGTCGGTGCCGCGCGCCATGTCGAGGATCACCTGGCGCAGGCCGAACAGGCCGGGACTGGCCGCGCGCCGCAGCGAGCCGGCCAGCGAGCCGGGCGGATGGGTGCCGTGCCCGAGCGCGTGGAAGCCGATCCGCGCATCCTTCAGGTAAGCGGCGCCGTCCGGGCGCTGCAGGAAGGTCACGCGGTGCCCGCGCGCGATGAGTTCCAGCGCCAGCGCCGACAAGGCGCTGAAGTGGCTGTAGAACGCCGGTGCAACCACGCCGAAGTGGGCCATGCGCCTCTCCGCTGTCAGTGGCGCGCCAGGCTCACCCGCGCGCCGGCGCCCTGCCGGTGCGCGCCGGGCGCGGGCGCGAACGCCAGGCCCGGATGGGTGCGCGCGAACAGGCCGGCGACGAAGCGCCGGGTATATCCCGCTCTGCCCAGGGCCGCGTTCAGGTGGCGCTCGGCGGCGTCGAGGTGGCGGTTCAGCTGCCGGCGCGCTTCCTCGTCGCCCACCGTGTTGACCAGGGTGGCCTTGCCGAGATCCTGGCCGGTGTCCTTGCCGGTGACGGCGCTGTCGTTGCCGGGGCCGTCCTGGAAGTCGTCGCGGATCTGGAAGGCGTGGCCCGCCGCCAGCGCGAAGGCGCGCAGCGACGCGGCCACGCAATCGTCGGTTTCGGCGATGATGGCGGCCATGTCGACCGCCACGCCCAGCAGCACGCCGGTCTTCAGCTCGTTCGTCACGGCGATCTCGTGCTCGGTCTGCCCGCCGCCGCGCAGGTCGAGGAACTGGCCCTTGACCAGGCCCTGGTCGCCGATCGTTTCCGACAGCCTCGCCACCAGGCGGGCGCGGATCGCGGGCGGGATTTCACGGGCGGAAGCAAGGATGCCGAAGGCGCGGCTGAGCAGGCCGATGGCGGCCAGGATCGCGACGTCTTCGCCGAACTGCACGTGGATGGTGGGCTTGCCGCGGCGGAGCATGGCGTTGTCCATGCACGGCATGTCGTCCAGAATCAGCGAAGCCGCATGCACCATCTCGACCGCGCAGGCGACGTCGAGCAGGGCCGGCGAATCGCAGCCGAGGTCGCGCGCTACCAGCATCAGCAGCAGCGGGCGCATGCGCTTGCCGGCACCGAGCGCGCCAGCGCGCATGGCACGCGTCAGGAGGTCGGCCTGGTCCGGACTCTCCGCCAGGAAGTGGCCGATGCGTTCTTCGAGCTGCCGGCGCAACAGTTCGAGCTCGCGGGGCGCGGCATCGTCCAGTTCGTTCATCCCGGTTCCGTCGAACCGCCGTGCCTGTGTGCTCATGCGCATCTCGCCAGATTTGATGAAATTGAGGCTCATGATACCGGAAAAGATGTTAAAAAATAATTAACTATGTCCAAACGTGCGCGCCCGCACGACACAATTGCGCAACACAGGGGCATCCTGCTCTGCCTGGCAACTTTGCTATGATTGGCTTTCCGCAAATAACCGGAAAGATGCAATGAAGTTGTTCGCCCTGGTTGCCCTGCTGTCCCTGTCCGCCTGCGCCGGCGCGCCGATCAAGGACGGTACCTATCCGCTGCAGCCGGGCCAGCACGTGGCCCTGTCCGGCAACACCACCCTCACTTACGACAGCTTCAGCGACAGCCGCTGCCCGGCCAATGCGCGCTGCGTCTGGGCCGGACGGTTGAGTTTCCAGTTCGTGCTGGACGGGCCGGACGGCCGCGAAGAATTCTCGCTCGGCCCGGACCAGCTGGCCGCCGCGCCCCGGTCGCTGCACGGCGCGCGCGTGGCGCTCGACCCCGGCGGCATTCCGCCCGCGCGCGGCAGCAGTACGAACCGCCCGGCTTACGTCATTCCGGTCACGCTCAAGATCACCTCATCCTCTACCCGCCCATGACCACTTCCGCGAAAGCGCTCGCCAGCGCCCTGATCCTGTCCATCGTCCTCGCGCCGCCGCTGGCGCTCGCGAAGACGCCCGTCGCCACCGGCACCGGAGGGGCGGTCGCCACCATCAGCGAAAAGGCGTCCGCCTCCGCCATCGCGATCCTCGACAAGGGCGGCAATGCGATCGATGCCGCGGTCGCGGCCGCCGCCACGCTGGGCGTGACCGACCCGTTCAGCTGCGGCATCGGCGGCGGCGGCTTCATGGTCATCTACCTGGCCAAGGACAAGCGCGTGATCACGATCGACCACCGCGAAACGGCGCCCTCGTCGTTCAGCCCGACCGTGTTCCAGGAAAACGGCAAGCCGGTCGACTTCGAGACCGCGGTCGCCAGCGGCGCCTCGGTCGGCGTGCCGGGCACGGTGCGCGGCTGGCACGAAGCCCTGCAGCGCTACGGCACCATGTCGTTCAGGCAGGTGCTGGCGCCGGCGATCGAGGTGGCGACCAGGGGCTTTCCCGTGAGTGAAACTTTTCATAAGTTAACGGCTGAAAATGAAAGGAAATTTCAGCTGTTTACGAGCACCAGCCGGCTCTACCTGAGGAACGGCAAGGCGGTCCCGGCCGGCACGACGCTGAAGAATCCGGACATGGCCAAGGCCTACCGCGAGATCGCGGCGCGCGGCTACAAAGCCTTTTACGAAGGACCGATGGCGCAGGCGATCGTCGGCGCCGTGAACCGCCCGCCGCTGGCCAGGGGCGCGGACGTGCGGCCCGGCACGATGAGCCTGGCCGACCTGGCCAACTACGAAGCGCGTATCCGCCAGCCGGTGCGTTCGACCTACCGCGGCTACGACATCTACGGCATGCCGCTGCCCAGCAGCGGCGGCATCGCGGTGGCCGAGGCCCTGAACATCCTCGAGGGCTACGACCTGAAGAGCATGCCGCGTCCGAACGTCGAGCACCTGTACCTGGAAGCCAGCCGCCTCGCCTTCGCCGACCGCAACGCCTACCTCGGCGACCCGGAATACGTCGACGCGCCGGTCGACGGCATGCTGTCCAAGCAGTTCGCGGCCCAGCGCCGTTCGCTGATCCGCCCGGACAAGGCGGCGGCCGTGGTTCCCGCCGGCGACGCCTTCCTGTACGAGAACGACCAGAGCTTCCCGCTGCGCCCGCGCCAGAACCTGATCCAGCAGGAAGGCACCCACACCACCCACCTGACCGTGTCGGACAAGGAGGGCAACGTGGTGTCCTACACCTTCACCATCGAATCCTGGGGCGGCAGCGGCATCGTGGTGCCGGGCTACGGCTTCCTGCTGAATAACGAGATGACGGACTTCGACTTCACCGGCCCGGCGCCGAACATCCCGGAAGCCGGCAAGCGTCCGCGCAGCAGCATGGCGCCGACCATCGTCATGAAGGACGGCAAACCGGCCTTCACCATCGGCAGCCCGGGCGGGGCGACCATCATCACCACGGTGCTGCAGACCATCGTCAACCACATCGATCTCGGCATGAGCATGGACAAGGCGATCGACGCGCCGCGCCTGTCGCAGCGCAACGCCAGGGAGACCTCGGTGGAGCCGGGCTTCGCCGGCACCCAGCAGGCGCGCGGACTGGAGACCTTCGGCCACAAATGGGAAACCAGCCCGGCGCCGGAAGAGATCGGCGCGGCGAATGCGATCGTGTTCAATCCGGATGGCACCGTGACGGCGGTCAGCGAAGGCCACCGCCATGGCGTGGGGACGGCGCTGGTGCAGAAGCGCGGGCACTGAGCTGCGTGAGAAAGCGTGAGAATTTCCGTGCGTTAACCTGCCACAATACCGATTACCTTTTGTGCATAAGCATTACTCATGTCTTTCCCTTGTAGCAGGCGGTCGCCATGAACCTGGCCGACGCCCCGATGGAATTCGATTCGCTGACCGGAGAGTTCGCCATGCCGGCGGACGAGGCTGCGTTCCTGCGCCATCGGCAATCGGCAACGCAGCGCCTGCTCGGCTTTACGCTGGTCTTTTGTACGCTGTTCTACGTGGCCTTTGCCGTCACCGACCTGGCCGCGCTCGGCTACGGGACGGATTTCCTGTCGCTGCTCGGCGCGCGCATGGTGGTGGCCGTCACCGCGGGCGCCTGCGCCTGGCTGGCTTACCGCAGGCGCCTGAGCGTGAGCGCGATGCGGATCGCGGCCTCGGTCGCGGAAGCCACGGCGCTGGGCTGCTTCATGTTCATCGCGATGCTGCGCCCGGCGGAGTTCCACTGGCACGCGATGTCGCTGGCGATCATGCTGATCGTCGTCTATCTCTACATTCCAAACAGTTTCGTCAACGCGATGGTGCTCGCCTTCGCATCGACCATCGGACTGCTGGTGCTCGCCTTGCGCCTGGCGCACATGACGCCCGCCGACGTCGTCACGATGAGCATGCTGCTGGTGCTGGCGAACGCCTTCGGCGCCCTGGCGGCGCGGCGCTTCAACCGCGCATCGCGCGAGGAATACCGGGCGCAGACGCAACTGCAGTACGCGGCGGAGCGCGACCACCTGACCGGCTGCTATAACCGGCGCTACCTGGTCGACCGGCTGATGCGCCCGCAAGCGGGCCTGTCCCTGCCCCGCAAGCGCAGCCTGACCGTGGTGCTGTGCGACATCGACAACTTCAAGCGCATCAACGACACCTATGGCCACGCCGACGGCGACGAGGTGATCCGCAGCTTTGCCAGGCTGCTCGACAGCATGACCCGCGACGGCACGGACAGCGTCATCCGCTACGGCGGCGAGGAATTCCTGGCGATCCTGCCCGACACCGGCCTCGAAGGCGGCATCCGGTTTGCCGAGCGGCTGCGCACGCAATTTGCGGCAACCGCCAGCCCTGCCGCCGACGGCCGCGGCACGGTGACCACGACCGCCAGTTTCGGCGTCGCCTCCGCCGAGCTGTCGGAGGACGGCGCCGGCCCGACGCTGCACGAGCTGATCTCGACCGCCGACAAGCTCATGTACGAAGCCAAGCGCGGCGGACGGGATTGCGTGCGGTCGATGCAGCTGGCCTGACCGTCAGTCGCAGTGCGGCGGGCCGCCTGCGTACTGGCCGTTATTGTATTGATCGAGTACCCCCAGTAGCCCTGCGTGTAGGCGCATCCCCCGCCGGTCTGGGCGCAGGGTTTCACCGTGCCGGTGTAGGTGAATTTCGTCTCGGGTCCCTTCGGCACCGTCGAGCCGGAGTGGTTCGTGATCGTGACGCTCGCCACATTGCGCACCGTTCCCGCTAAGCGCCCGCCGTCGACGCTGTACGGGAAGATGGTGGCGGTCTCCAGGGTCGTGCCGGCCGGAATCTCGGCATAGACGGGGATCGGCACGTTCAAGCCCAGCACCCAGTCGGTTCCGGTTTTGTACTCGATCCTGTCGCTGATCGCCAGGCCCGTGGTCGCAATCGCACCGTCGTTCCATACCGCGATATAACCCGAATAGCGCCAGGTGGTGGGAGAAACCTCGCAAATGTCGAGCGTCTTGTAAGCGGCAAGCGTCGTTCCATTAAGTGACAAACCGGCTTTCCATGAACAGGCTTTTATCCTCCATGAATGGTACGTTTGTCATGGCTGACTTGACGCGACCGGTTTCATGACCGGAAAAAAAAGACGGCTCCCGAAGGAGCCGTAAAAGGAACCCGGACGCCAAGCCGTCCGGGCCGGGAACACGCGGACGGAGACGATGTCCGCGTGGGAACTGCTAAAAACGGTATGCGCTTACAGGTGCGGCACGATCAGCGGCATCAGGTCGTCGAAAGTGCGGCCGCTGCCGTTTTCGCCGATCGCATGCATCTTCCATTCGCCGTTGTGGCGGTACAGCTTGGCCATGATCTGGGCCGTGTGCGAGCCCTGCACCGACAGGTCGTAGCGCGCGATCTCCTTGCCGTTGTTGGTGTCGAAGATGCGGCAGAACGCGTTCTGGACCGTCGAGAAGTTCTGGCCGGTGAAGCTGTTCACGGTGAACACCAGCGACTTCACCTGCGGCGGCACGGTGCGCAGGTCGACGATGATCTGCTCGTCGTCGCCATCGCCGGCGCCGGTGCGGTTGTCGCCGGTGTGCACAATGCTGCCGTCCTTGCTTTTCAGCTGGCGGAACCAGACCACGTCGACCGGACGGTTGGATTCGTCGAACAGGACCACCGAAGCGTCCAGGTCCACCGGCTGGCCCTGGCCGCCGCCGAAGCCGAAGAAGCCCTTGCTCTTGGCGACGTCCCAGCCCAGGCCCATCGTGACGCGCGACAGCGCGCCGCCGGCTTCCTTCTCGAGCGAGATCTTCTGCCCTTTTTGCAGGTTGACTGCCATGTCGCTACTCCTTTATGTGTGTGAGGTCCGCTCAGCGCGCCGGCGCCTGCATCCAGGCCTTGAAGGCGGCGCGGTTGCGCGAACAGACGTAAATCTTGCCGCGACCGGAAAAGCGCAGGACGATGCCCTCGCCGCTGGTCTGGCTGTTGATCAGGTTGCCCAGGAAGCCGCTGCTCTGGCCGGTCGTCATCGAAATCTCGTAGCGCAGGGTCGAATCCCAGGCCACCACGTGCGAGTTGTCGATGATCGCGTCCTTGCCCGGCTCGACTTCCAGCATGCTCATCGAACCGAAGCCCGACACCACCACCTCGCCGCTGCCCGAGGTCTCGGTGACGAAGAAGCCGCCGCTCTGCGCGAACAGGGCGTTGCCCAGGCTCTGGGTACGCACCTTCAGCTCCACGCCGGAACTGGCGGCGACGAAGGCGCCGTCGCTGATGATGTATTGCCTGCCGGGGCCGCAATCGACGACCTGCATCGCGCCCGGCAGGGTCGGCGACAGCAGGCAGTCGCCGTCGCCGCGGGTCGCCTCGATGTGCTGCTGGAAGAAGGACTCGCCGTTGGCGAAGGTGCGCATCAGCGCGCTGCCCAGGCCACCGCGCATCTTGCCCTTCAGGTCGAGCGTCGATTCCATCATCACCATCGCGTCGGATTCGCAGTAGATGGTTTCGCCGTGGCGCATGGACACGTGCAGGAAAGGATCGACATCACCGGTAACAGTAAACTTTGGCATTTGCTTGGCTTCCTTTTATTCTGGTCGCGCCCCGCCGCGGACGACGGCGGGGCGGCAAAACGATAATGCTTAGACGTTTACGCCGTAGTTCTTGGCGAGGGGGCCGAGGCCGCCGTTGAAGCCCTGGCCGACTGCGCGGAACTTCCAGTCCGCGCCGTTACGATATACCTCGCCGAAGATCATGGCCGATTCGGTAGAACCGTCCTCGGACAGGTCGTAGCGGGCGACTTCGCTGTCGTTGGCGGCGTTGACGCAGCGGATGAAGGCCTTGCCGATCATGCCGAAGTTCTGGCGGCGCACGTCGCCTTCGTGGATGGTCACGGCCAGCACCACGCGGTCGACGTCGGCCGGCACCTTGCTCAGGTCGATGTTGATGGTCTCGTCATCGCCCTCGCCGGCGCCGGTGCGGTTGTCGCCCGAGTGGGTCACCGAGCCGTCGGCCGACTTGGCGTTGTTGTAGAAGATGAAGTCGGCATCCGAGCGCACCTTGCCCGACTGGTTCAGCAGGAATGCGACACCGTCCAGGTCGAATGCGGCGCCATCGGTGGCGCGCACGTCCCAGCCCAGGCCCAGTTTCAGGCTGGTCAGGCCCGGTGCTTCTTTCGACAGGTTGACGTTACCGCCT
Source organism: Telluria sp. Soil_C_11 (assembly GCF_057657395.1). Taxonomy (NCBI): domain Bacteria; kingdom Pseudomonadati; phylum Pseudomonadota; class Betaproteobacteria; order Burkholderiales; family Oxalobacteraceae; genus Telluria; species Telluria sp. Soil_C_11. The sequence continues at coordinate 320,149 of NZ_JBDGIN010000003.1, forward strand.
TTTTGCAGACTGATAGCCATGTTGACTCTCCTTGTTTTGGTTGAACACCACGGGTAACACGTGCAGCGAACTGGTGTTCTGCCATTCGCCGCATGTTCTTTGCGGACCATGTTCGTGGGCTCGGGGAGCCCACCCTACCGCGATCCGTAGGGTGGGCACCCGTGCCCACGCCCCACATTCGTCATTTCACGTCCACTAATTCCTTGTGGCCCACGCCCATCGCTTCCATGCGCTTGCGGTAGCGGATCGAGCTCCACACCGAGGCGCCGATGAAGGCCACGCCAGCCAGGCCGGTCACCAGCTCGGGCACGTGGAACTTCATGCTCGCCAGCATGATCAGCGCCAGGATGCCGATCGCGTAGTGGGCGCCGTGCTCCAGGTAGACGAACTGGTCGAGCGTGCCCTTGTCCACCAGGTAGACGGTCAGCGAACGCACGAACATCGCACCGATCGCCAGGCCCAGCATGATGATCACGACGTCGTTGGTGATCGCGAAGGCGCCGATCACGCCGTCGAAGCTGAACGATGCATCCAGCACTTCCAGGTACAGGAAGCCGCCGATACCGCCGCGCTTGACCATGTCGCCGACCTCGCCGCCGCCCTCTTCCGACTTCTCGAGCAGGTTGCTGAGCACGTCGACGCCGACGTAGATCAGGATGCCCCACAGGCCCGACACCAGCACTACCATCTTCTGGGCTTCCGGCACCAGCGACAGGCTGGCCATCAGGGCGCCGATCGCGATCATCACGGCGATCGAGGACACCTTGCCGAGCGAACCCAGCTTCTCCTCGAAGTGGCCCAGCCAGTGGTGCTCCTTCTCTTCGTCGAACAGGAAGTTCAGGAAGACCAGCAGCAGGAACATGCCGCCGAAGGCCGCCACCTCGGCGTGGTGGTTGGTCAGGTGCATCGAGTACTCTTTCGGGTTCTCCAGCGCCATCTTCCAGACGTCGCCCATGCCCAGGTCGGCCGCCACCGCCACGATCACCAGCGGGAACAGCAGCCGCATGCCGAACACGGCGATGATGATGCCCACGCCCAGGAACAGCTTCTTCCAGAACTCGTCCCAGGTCTTCAGGACCGAGGCGTTGACCACCGCGTTGTCGAAGGACAGCGAGACTTCCATCACGGCCAGGATGGCGGCGACGCCGATCGCGGTCAGCGCGCCCGTCATGCCTGCGTGCTCGTATCCCCACCAGCCCGATGCGGCCAGGCACAGTGCGGTGACGATGAACGACACCCTGAAATGTTTCATCTTGGTTTTCCTCTTCTTGTGTTTCGTTGTTGATATGGCGCAGTGTAGAGGGGTGACGGGAAAGGAAAAAGCGAAGATAATGAGAGAATTACTTCGTTAAAACCTGAGTTATCGATCCGAACGATGAAAAGCGACCTGAATTTCCGCCACCTCTACTACTTCTGGGTAGTCGCCAAGGAAGGCGGCATCACGCGTGCCGCCGAGCGCCTGGGCCTGGCCGTGCAGACCGTCAGTTCCCAGCTGACCCTGCTGGAACAATCGCTGGGCAAGACCCTGTTCTCGCAGCAGGGCCGGCGCCTGGTGCTGACCGAGTCCGGGCGGGTGGCGATGAATTATGCGGACCAGATCTTCCTGCTGGGCCTGCAGATGCAGGAAGCGGTGAGCGAGGCCGACAGCGGGCGCATCCGGCTCTCGGTCGGCATCTCCGACTCGCTGCCCAAGCTGTCCGCCTACCGCATGCTGGAAGCGGCCATGCGCATCGACAAGCAGGTGCGCCTGGTCTGCTACGAAGACCAGTTCGAGGCCCTGCTGGCCGACCTCGCCCTGCACAAGCTGGACGTGGTGCTGACCGACCGCGAGGTACAGCCGGGCAGCGCGCTGAAGGTGTTCAGCCACCAACTGTTCGAAAGCGAGATGCTGGTGGTGGGCGCGCCGGAGCTGGCGGCCCAGTACGGAAAAGATTTCCCGGGGAATCTGAACGGCGCGCCGTTCCTGCTGCCGACGCGTAATAATGCCCTGCGTGGCAAGATCGACGAATGGTTCGTGCAGGCCAGCGTCAAGCCCGACGTGGTCGGCGAATTCGAAGACAACGCCCTGCTCAATACCTTCGGACGGCGCGGCCTGGGCCTGTTCTTCGCCCCGGCGGCGCTGGCGTCCGAGATCGCCGAACAGTTCGGTGCGGTACAAGTCGGCGCAGTCCCCGGCGTGCGCGAGCAGTTCTACGTGATTTCGAACGAACGCAAGATCAAGCACCCGGCGGTCGAGGCCATCCTCGGCGCCGCGCAAAAAGCGATGCCCGACGCCGCCTGAAGGCAGGGTTGCACGGTACCTGTACAATGCTTCGGCTGTGCTTGTTAACAAACTTACATCTGTATGGAAAATATATTGTTTGTCGTTCTGGCGCTGTTGCTGGTGGCGCTGAACGGCTTCTTCGTGGCGGCCGAGTTCGGCATCGTCACGCTGCGCAAGACCCGCGTGCGGGCGATTGCGAAAAGCGGCGGCCTGCAGGGCCGCATCCTCTACAAGGTCCATAGCCAGCTCGACGCCTACCTGTCCGCCTGCCAGCTCGGCATCACCCTCGCCTCGCTGGGCCTGGGCTGGGTCGGCGAACCCGCCTTCGCGCGCCTGCTCGAGCCGGTGTTCGCCCTGCTCGGCGTCACCAGCCCGCAACTGATCCACGGCGTATCGTTCGTGATCGCGTTCGGCGTGATCTCGTTCCTGCACATCGTGGTTGGCGAACTGGCGCCGAAATCGCTGGCGATCCGCATCCCGGAAGCGGTCGGCCTGTGGAGCGCGCTGCCGCTGTATGGCTTCTACTGGGCGATGTATCCGGCCATCTGGCTGCTGAACGCCAGCGCCAACATGGTGCTGCGCGTGGCCGGCCTGTCCGGCGCCGGCAGCCACGAGACCCATTACTCGAACGAAGAACTGAAGATGATCCTGCGTACGAACACCAGTACGACGGGCGAGAAGGAAAAGTTCACCCACGACGAGCGCCACATCCTGGCGCAGTCGCTGGAATTCGGCGAGCACTCGGTGGCGGACCTGATGCGCCCGATTAACGAGGTGAGCGCCCTGTACGCCAGCCGCAGCCTCGCGCAGAACCTCGACACGATGCGCCGCAACCGCTTCTCGCGCTACCCCTGGTTCGACGAGGAAGGCGAGGAAGTGCTGGGCGTGATCCACCTGAAGGACCTGTTCTTCGCCCAGCAGGGCGGCAAGGACGTGACCGACCTGACGGAATTCCTGCGCCCGGTCGAGACGATCTCGGCGCGCACCCCGGCCATCGAACTGTTCCGCCGCTTCCGCACCGGCGCGCCGCACTTCGCCCTGATCGGCGAAAAAGGCAAGCGCCCGGTCGGCTTCATCACGCTGGACAACCTGCTCGGCGCCATCGTCGGCGAGATCCGCGACGAGTTCCGTCTCAACGAAAACGACTGGATCAGGCAGGCCGACGGCACCTTCATCGGCAAGGCCAGTCTTCCGATCGTCTCGCTCGAACGCGTGCTCGGCATCGACATCGACAACGAAGCGATGGGCCTGGACGAAGTGGAATCGGTGGGCGGCCTCCTGATGGCCAAGCTGGGCGACATCCCCAAGCAGGGCCAGCGCATCGAATTCCCGCGCTTCGACGTGGTGGTCAAGAAGACCAACGGCCCGCGCATTTTGCTGGTGAAGGTGATCCCGCGCCTCGAGCGGGGCGCCGACGAGGACGAGCTGGACTGAACGTTCTTCCTGCCTCGCTGCAGTTCATCCCGCCCAGGCTGCAGCCTGTCGCATGGCGGACACCCGGACGTCCGCCTCCGCCTACAGTAGCGTATCGCCACTGTACGGAGCTCGCCATGCTGGAACTGCAGGACGTCACCAAAACCTTCGGCAAACAGGTCGTTGCGGTAGACGGCCTGTCGCTGCGCCTGGAGCCCGGTGTGGTCGGCCTGATCGGCCACAACGGCGCCGGCAAGACCACCCTGATGCAGATGATCGCCACGCTGACGCGGCCGACCGCCGGGCGCATCCTGTTCGATGGCGAGGACATCGCCGCCAGGCCCGAGGCGATCCGGCGCCGCCTGGGCTACCTGCCGCAGGACTTCGGCGTCTACCGCAACGTCTCGGCGCTCGAATTCATGCAGTACTTCGCGGCGCTGAAGGGCGTGCGCGACCCGGGCCGCATCCGCCGCCTGCTCGAACTGGTCAACCTGCACGACCAGGCCGGGCGCCAGGCCAGCACCTTCTCGGGCGGCATGCTGCGCCGCCTCGGCATCGCCCAGGCCCTGCTGAACGACCCGGACGTGCTGGTGGTCGACGAACCCACCGCCGGCCTCGATCCGGAAGAGCGGCTGCGCTTCCGCAACCTGCTGGCCGAGCTGGGTTTCAATAAACTCGTCATCATCTCGACCCATATCGTGTCCGACGTCGAAAGCATCGCCGGCCGGCTGGCGATCATGCGCAGCGGCCGCCTGGTCGCCTGCGACACGCCGGACGCCATCCTCGGCCGCGCGCGCGGCCAGGTGTGGTCCGCGAATGTCGACACCGACGAATACGAGCGCCTGCGCGCCACCACCCACGTGCTGCATGCGGCGCGCCAGGACGGACGGGTGCTGCTGCGCATCGCCCATCCGGACCTGCCCTGCCCCGGCGCCCAGCTGTCGGAACCGAGCCTGGAAGAAGCGCTGATGGCGCAGCGCTATTCGGTGAAGGAAGCGGCATGAACGGGCACGCCGTCCGCACGCTGGCGCTGCTCGAAGCGCGCGTGCGCCTGCGCCGCCTGTCGACGCTGGTGACCTTGCTGGTGGTCGTGGCGATCAGCTGGCTGGTGATCTCGGACCCGGCCGGCGGTCACACGCTGATCTCGGCCGGTAGTGCGCGCGTGCGCTATACCAGTTCCGCGCTGGCGCTCGGCAGCGCGTCGCAGGCGACCCTGTTGTTCGCGCTGGCCGGCTTTTACCTGCTGCGCGGGCGCATTGGCGAAGACCTGCGCAGCGGCCTGGGCGGCGTGATCGGCGCCAGCCAGGCCAGCAATGCCCTGTGCGTGATTGGACGCTGGTGCGGCGGCGTGCTGTACCTGGCGGCGCTGGTTGGCGCCTTCATGGCCACCGTGCTGGTCTGCCATGCCGTGCGTGGCGAGGGACCGATCGAGCCGCTGGTCTACCTGCAGACCTATGTGCTGGTGCTGGGGCCGATGGCGCTGTTCACCGCCAGCTGCGCCATGCTGTTCGACGGCTGGGCGCCGCTGATGGGCAAGCGCGGCGACCTGCTGTATTTCCTGCTCTGGGTCGGCCAGATGGCAATGCTGCCCGCCGTGACCGAAAGCGCGGGTCCGCCCTCCGCCATTCCGGTCGACTTCAGCGGCATGAGCGCCATCGTCACTGCGTTTTCAAAGCATCTGGACATCCACAAGATCATGCTCGGGATCGGCGATTTCGACCCGAAGCTGGCGCCGATCACGCTGCCGTCCTGGATGTGGGACGGCGCAACGGTGGCGATCCGCTGCATCACGGCGCTGCTGGCCTGCCTGCCGCTGCTGCTCGCGGTGCGCCTGTTCCACCGCTATTCACCCGACCACGTCAAGCCGGCACGGTCGCGCGCGCGCCGCTCGCCGCTGGCCCTGCTCAACGGCTGGCTGCGGCCGCTGGCGCGGCTGGCGCAACCGCTGTTTGCCCTCTCCACGCGGCTGCCCGGGATCGCCGGCCAGGCCCTGGCCGACGTCGCCCTCACGCTTGCTTCGGCCCCGGCCGCGATCGCCCTGCTGCTGCTGGCGCAGATACTGGCGCTGGCGCTCGACGTGCATGCGCTGGCGCCGCTCGCATTGGCCTGCGTGGCCTGCTGGGGCGTGCTGGCGAGCGACCTGCCGACGCGCGACGGCGACGCCGGCTGCGCCCTGCTCGGCGCCGCGGTCTCCGGCGGCAGTGCGCGGCGCTACTGGCGCCAGCTGGCCGCGTCCCTGTTGCTGGGCCTGATGTTCACCGGCGCGGCGATGCTGCGCCTGGCCACATCCGACCCGCTGCGCGCGGCCGCCCTGCTGGCCGGCGTGTGCGCCCTGGCCGCCCTGGCCAGCCTGCTCGGCCGCACCAGCGCCACGGGACGGACCTTCCTGGTGCTGTTCCTGCTCGGGCTGTATATCGGCATCCAGGTCAATAACGTGCCGCTGGCCGACATGGTCGGCTTCCACGGCACGGCGACCCCGGCTTCCGTGCTGGCCTGGCTGGGTGTGGGGATGGCGGCCGCGTGGGGCGGGCATCTGTGGAACCGGATTCATTCTGACAAAAGGAGATGATCGAATGCTGCAACGAGTGACTGGCCTGCTGGCCACCGCCGCCCTGCTGTGCGCCGCGGGCGCGCACGCGCAGGAATCCGCAGGGACCTTCGACCCCAGCAGGCTGAAGGGGCCTGCGAAGGGCGTGCCGAATGAAGTGATGGTGCTCGGCACCGCCCACCTGAAGTACCTGCCGGCCAGCTTCCAGCCGGCCAGCCTCAGGCTCCTGCACGAACGCCTGCTGGCCTGGAAGCCGCGCATCATCGCCATCGAGAACCTGTCCGGCACGCAGTGCGCATTCATGCGCCAGTACCCGCAGCGCTACAAGGATTCGATCGAATCCTATTGTGCGTGGGACCCGGCGCCGGCCCGCGCGGCCACCGGCCTCGACGTGCCGGCCGCGACGGCCGAAATCGACCGGCTGCTGGCAAGCTGGCCCGCGGCCCCGACGCCGGCCCAGCGCCGCCGCCTTGCCGCCGTGTTCCTCGCCGGCGGCGAACCGGTATCGGCGCTGGTGCAGTGGCTGCGCCTGCCGGAAGCGGAACGCCGCGCCGGCGACGGCCTCGACGCCACCCTGGTCGCGGCGCTGCAAAAACGGCTCGTCGGACGCGGTGGGCGCGGCGAGGACACGCTGATCGCCGCGCCGCTGGCGGCCGCACTGGGCCTCGAACGCGTGATTGCGATGGACGACCACACGGCCGATGCGCCGGACGCCGACCCGAAGGCATCCGGCGAGGCCATCGCGAAGGCCTGGGACAATCCCGCGGTCGCCAGGCGCAAGCAGATGGACGAGCGTCTGCACGCGCATGTCGGCGATGCCGAAGGCGTCATGGCGCTGTACCGCGCCATCAACGATCCCTCGCAGGCCCGGCTCATCTTCGACAGCGACTTCGGCGCCGCGCTCGAAGAGCCCTCGCCGCAGCAGTTCGGCCGCGGCTATGTGGGCTACTGGGAGACGCGCAACCTGCGCATGGCCGCCAACATCCGCGAAGCCATCGGCTTCCTCCCCGGCAGCCGCACGCTGGTCATCGTCGGCTCTTCGCACAAGTGGTACCTGGAGGATTACCTGAACCGGATGCACGACGTGCGCATCGTCCCGGTCACGCAGGTGCTGCGCTGACGGCCGCCTCACCGTTCATCGCATGCCATGCACGGGTCGGCGCATTCCAGTGGACCGCCGGCCCGCCTCCCTCTACCTTGGAAGCTTTCCTGCTCCCGAGGTTCCCATGCGCCTGCTCCTCTCCTTCCTTCTCTTCGTCCTCCTTTGCCTGACCGGCCCGGCCCGCGCCGCGGACAGCCATGAAGCCGACGTGGCGGCGATCCGCCAGGTCGTCGAGCAGTTCAAGGCCGCCATCATCGCCCGCGACGGCAAGACCCTCGGCAGCCTGTTCGTGCAGGACCATGACAGCTGGCTCTCGGTGGCCGACGCCGATACCTGGGCCGCGGTCAAGACCCGCAATCCGCAGGCGCGCAAGGTCCTTCCCGGCAGCTGGAAGAAGTTCGCCGAGTTCGTACAGACCGCTCCCGGGCCGATCGAGGAACGCTTCTACAACGTGCGCATCGACAGCAACGGCACGGTGGCCTCGGTCTGGTTCGATTTCGACTTCCTCATCGACGGCAAGGTGGGCAACCGCGGCAGCGAAAGCTGGCAGCTGGTGCGCGCGGAAGATGGCTGGAAAATCAGCTCGATGCTGTATTCGATGGGCCATTAAGTCGTTAGAATTGTAATAATGAAAGTCGAAACGCCCCTGCTCGTCCCGGTGCTCGCCGCCCTGCTGCCCTGCGTCTGCATGGCGATCCTCGGGCTGCCATCCTTCGGCCACGGGTATTCGGCCGCCTTCCGGACACTGTTCTTCGTCGCCTGCCTGGCCTGGCTGGTGCCGCTGACGCTGTTGCAGCGTGCGGGATGGCGCCGCGAATGGCACTGGCTGCCGACGGCACTGCTGCTGCTGGCGGTGACGTATGCGATGTCGGTCTTCAATGCCCTGCTCGGCCAGCGCCTCGCCATCGAACTCGGCCTGGAGACCGGCTACCAATGGCGCGATCTGTTCCGCGGCCTGGACAGCTGCTGGCTCGCGCTCACCTCCTTTTGCGCGATGCACGCGGTAGCGGTCTACTACCTGTCGCTGCAGCGCACGCAGCTGCATCTCGCGCAGGCGCAGGCGGCCGCGCGCGACGCCGAACTGCGCGCCCTGCGCCTGCAGGTCAATCCGCATTTCCTGTTCAACTCCCTGAACGCGGTCTCGGCGCTGGTGTCGGCCCAGGCCAACCGCGAAGCCAACCGCATGCTCGGCTGCCTCGCCGACTTCCTGCGCGCCACGCTCGCCCACGACGGCCGCCACGAACACACGCTGGCCGAGGAACTCGCCCTCACCGAAGCCTACCTCGAGATCGAAAAGGCGCGCCTCGGCGAACGCCTGCGCCTGACCATGAAGGCGGGGCCGGACCTGCTGGACAGCGCCGTGCCCTACCTGATGCTGCAGCCGCTGGTCGAGAACGCGGTCCGGCACGGCATCGCGCCCCTCAGTACGCCCGGCCGCCTCGACATCCGCGTCGAGCGCGACGGCGCGCGCCTGCTGGTCGAGGTGCACAACGACGGGCGCAGGCCGGCGCAGGCCGGCGATGGCATCGGCCTGGCCAATGTCGCCGGGCGCCTGCGCCACCTGTACGGCGCCGAGCAGCAGCTCGATGCCGGCTGGCGCGCCGACGGCCGCTACGGCGTGCGCCTCGCCCTGCCCCTGCGCCCCATGGAGACGGCATGAGCACACCGATGCGGGTGGCGATCGTCGACGACGAGCCACTGGCCCGGCTCGCGGTCAGGGCCCGGCTGGCGCGCCGCGCCGACGTCGAGGTGGTCGCGGAATGGGGCGATGGCGACAGCGCCGCCACCGGCATCGCGTCGCTGTGCCCGGACCTCGTGTTCATGGATGTCGAGATGCCCGGCAAAAGCGGGCTCGAAGTACTGGCCGCGCTGCCGCCGCGCGAGCGGCCGATGGCGATCCTGCTGACCGCCTACGACTGCTTCGCCCTGCGCGCCTTCGACCTGGCCGCCCTCGACTACCTGCTCAAGCCGGTCGACGACGAGCGCCTGGACGAAGCCGTGGAGCGCGCGCTGACGGCGCTTCCTTACCGCCGCCGCGACGCCGGCTCGCCGGCGCCTGCGCCGACGCCGGTGGAATGGACGCGCAGCTTCGCGGTGCGCGCCGGCACGCGCACGGTGCTGGTCCAGGCCGCGGAGGTCGAACGCATCGAGGCCGACGGCGACTACGCGACCCTGCACGCCGGCGGCAAGACCTGGCTGGTGCGCGAACGCCTGCACACCCTGGCCACCCGGCTCGACCCGCAGCAGTTTCAGCGCGTGCACCGCTCGGCGATCGTGCGGCTGGATATGGTGGCCGAACTACGCGCCCTCACCAACCGCGACGCCCTGCTGCGCCTGCGCGACGGCAGCCTGCTGCGCGCCAGCCGCACCTACATGCGGGCGCTGAACGAGGCGCTCGCGCGCCACGGCGCCGCTTCCACCACCACTATTTAGCCAAGGACTGCATGATCCCCGCTGTTTCCTCCACTCGCCTGGCGGGACTGGACCTCCTGCGCGCCGCCGCCATCCTGCTGGTGCTGATGTCCCACTACAACGGCTTCGTCAACCAGGGGCCGACCTTCGGCTTCATCGGCGAAATCGGCTGGGCAGGGGTCGACCTGTTCTTCGTCCTGAGCGGCTACCTGATCGGCAACCAGCTCCTGGCGCCGGCGGCGCGCGGCGAAAGCCTGTCGCTGAAGACCTTCTTCGCGCGACGCCTGTTGCGCACGCTGCCGAACTACTACGTGGTGCTGGCCGTCTACCTGCTGCTGCCGCACAGCCCGATCTGGGGCAAGACCATGGCGCCGGTCTGGCGTTATCTCACCTTCACCCAGAACTTCGGCCTGCGTTATGGCGAGACCTTCACGCATTCGTGGTCGCTGTGCATCGAGGAGCAGTTCTACCTGGTGCTGCCGCTGGCGGTGCTGGCGCTGGTGCGCCGGGGCGGTTCGCCGCGCCTGCTGTGGTGCGCGATCCTGGCGGCCATCGCGGCCGGCATGGCAGGGCGCGCCATGGCTTACATGAACGGCCAGGAAGCCTTCGCGGCGCCGGTGTACTACGCCACCTTCGCCCGCTTCGACGAGCTGCTGCCGGGCGTGGCGATCGCGCTGCTGAAGAACTTCCATCCTGGCTTGTTCGGACGCTTCCTGCGCCACGGGAACGCGCTGCTGGCGGCCGGCCTCGGCATGGCGGCGGCGGTGCTGTACGGCGTGACGAGCGAGGCGCCGAACGCCTTCCTGGCATCCACCTTCGGCTTCTCGCTGGTGGCCATGAGCTTCGCGCTGCTGACCTGCGCGGCGCTCAGCCCGGACTGCCTGCTCAACCGCCTGCGCGTGCCCGGCGCGGCCAGCCTGGCGCTGTGGTCGTATGCAGTCTACCTGGTGCACAAGCCGGTGTTCATGGCGCTGCGGCCGGAGCTGGTCCGCAGGGGCATCGATACCGGCGCGCCGCTGACCATCGCGGCGGTGATGGCGGCCGGCGTGTTCGGTGGCTGGCTGCTGTACCGGCTGGTCGAGACGCCGTTCATGCGGCTGCGGGCGCGGTGGTTTCCGGCAGAATCGGAAGCCGCCCCCGAAGCAGCCGAGGCGGATGCCGGCGAATCAGGATCGACCCTGCTTACTGCACCGACGGTGCGCTGAAGGCGGTCCGGCAGATCCGGGCTGCCTGCCATCCCAGCCAGGCGGCGTTGGTCCAGAAGAAGACATACGGCAAAGCGGCGACGGCCATGCCGGCCGTGCCCGTGCAGAACGACAGCAGGATCGTAAGCGCGCCGCAGAACGAGGCGAGCACGAACGCCGCCCCATGCTGCGCGGCCGTTTCCGATGTGCCGGCCGCGAAGCCGATCAGCAGGGCGATCGCGAGGCAGATGGCGATGGTGGCGACCGAAGCAATCCCGGAAAAGCCATGGTACAGGCGGGCAAGGACGACGACTGTCGCCAGGTATCCACCCAGGAAGACGGTAAGTTGACGCAATTTCATTGGAAGATCTGGCAAGTGATGGCATCGCCGATTAACGCGCGCGACGATACGTAACTGCCCAAGTATACATGCGCTTAGGAAAATCTGCTGGGGCTGACATTTGGATAGAGGAGCGAAGCAATTTTCCTGAATGCTTAGCAGGCGCCCACACTGTGAAGATTGTCGGTGCCGACGTGGACGAACAGGGATGTCGGAACGCCGTCCGCGGCTAAGGGCCGCTTCTGGCCGGATGGGGTCCCTCTGCCAAGTCCAATTACGCCCCTAAGCGGACGGTCGAATAGTGGCCAATCGTGGTTGTGCATTGATGAATAGCACCAGATCACGAACCGTATTTATCTTTCCGTAGAAAGGGTTGTTTTCGGTCTCATTGAGCGAGTGTCCAGACCGCGCGGCAATGCCCACCAACAAGTCCTCGATGTCGTCGGAGTCCATGTGCAAGTCGTCTAGGAGTAAGTCCGACGCACGCACGGGGAACGCCGGTATGTATGACTTCATCAGTTGCTGGATCTCCTGATGTGCTGCACGAATGACCCAAGTATCCACATGCCTAGTCGAGAAGCTTCGTGCAAAGGTACATATCGATTCCTCATCACGAGTGGTGCACATCCCTTCAAATCTGCGCTTTTCCCGTCTGTTGATGACGCTCACGTAAAAACAGAACGCAAGGATCAGAAAGGCTGTAATGCACCGGGCCATGCTCGACAAGGAATAGACAAAATACCCGAACCCAACCAATAAAGCTCCCAGCAGCCATACCTACGAGATGGCCTTTTCGCTACGAGGTGGAATGAGTCTTGATGGAGAACGCATAATTTTCACCTTGTCGATAGGTCGAAGCGAATGCCCGCTTTTGGCCGAAAGCAGACTCATTGTAGCGTCCGCTAACGACCCAGAGCAGACGGTCGGCCCACGAGGGCTTAGCGAGTCATTTCGGAACCAGACCCTTGAAACACGCGTTCAAGTTGGCCCAGTTCGTAGTCAATGCCAGCGGTGACGGCCCATTCTTCAGCTGCGCCCTGCAATCCATGCAGCTCGACGTTGAAGACAACGTTACCAAGTGCAGTACAGGTCGCGGACAGCTTGAAATCACCTTCAATCGACTGCCATTCCCTTGCGCCATTCCAGGGCCGACCTTGCTTGCCCAGGTCTGCAAGGAACGCTTGAAGTCCAGCAGCATCGCCGGTTTCAACCCAGACTTCGACCTTTGCAGAAACGGGGAAACCAACGAGCTCAGCGAGCAAACAGGAGCCGCTTACGTAGCTGACTCTAAGTTCGCGATTCGAGCTACAGGATCGGATGTTGATCATGGGAGCGTGTATTTGTGAGGTCGGCGTTGCAGGTCCGCTTCTGGCCGGTTGCAGCCTAACACGGCCGTCCACTTTCGACTCAAAACTGACACATCAACGCGAGAAATAAACTGTAGCGAGCGTAGATTGGCCTTGCTGTCTGCTATGTAAGCTCAGCGTGCAAATGCCGAAGTATCGCGTCGCCTGCGTCTGAATTCGCGAGCAGATAGCTGCCGCTCCAGTTGTCCCACCCGGCGGAAATTTCAAGCTCGGCACGAAAAAACGACGGGCTCACGCCTTCATCGAGCCCCGCTACAGTCTCTCCACACCGAATAAACCCTAGTTCGGTTTCAAGTTTGGCGCATGCTTGTTGGTACAGCACGGAATCGTAATTGCCGAAGTCGAGACTTACGTGCCCGCTAGCAGCGATGGATATGGTCGGGTTCATAGCGATGCTATTTTATTGCTGGATTCAGACGACATACCATTTCCACGTAGGTTCGCTCCTGATGCCCATGAAAAATAGAGTGCGGATAGAGCTTAGGTGTATTTTTAACAACATATTGCGAACCGTGCAGAGGTGTTGCATGGATGTTTGCTAGACTGTGTCTAGCTGGAAATCGTATTGTGCCCTTGTGTGACATTGGCGTGATTTCCGTTTGATACCAGTAGCAGAGCACCTGACGACAGGAGGGTTCATCATGGTACGGTGGCTTGCAAACTTGATTTCTCATAACGCTCCTACGCCTGAAAAACACGCAAAACGGTCGCTCAACGACCTGCGCATGGAGTTGTATCAATCCGAGCAACATTTGATGGAAATGCAGTTGCGTGCAGATTACTACCGGGCTCGTATCGCTTTCCTGGAAGAAGTAACAAAGAAGGGAATCGAGCAGGTATCTGACCAGCGCAAACGTCAACAGGATGCTTCTCAGGCACTGCGGCCCGGACTCAAGCTCACGGCAGCGCAATAGCGCCGAATCCGCAGCCAGACAAGGCCGCGCGGCAGATTGGCATTCACGAGTACCGAGTACGATCTGCCTCGGCTCGGCTCTTCCTGGTTACGGTGCGGCCGTCGGAGAAGAGCTCGCGCAAGAGCCGCTTCGCTTACGACGGCGCGCCATCGTCGTTGTCATCGAGTGGCCTCCTGTCACCGCTGGCAGCGCTCCCGAGCAGGGCCTTCGAGCGACGCATCCCCTCGACGCTCGACGCATAAACGCTCGGATGCCGGGCCATCCGCCCTCGTATTTCTTCCTCAAATCCGCAAGTGTCCGAGTTTGTTATCGGGGCAAGAAAGAGGATTGTCAGGCGATCTTGAAATGCTGAATGCGTAGGACAGCTCTCTGACAGGACTCCGAAAGTGTAGAGGGCGCGGCGTCCGCCATTGGCCGATTGCAAACCTTTCCAGCACACGCCCTAATTCCCCTCCCCGCCCCGCTTCACGATCGGATTGCGCGTATGCGTCCACCCGCTCATCAGCGAATACCCCACCGCCAGCAGGGTCGGCCCGATGAACAGCCCGACGAAGCCGAACGCGATCACGCCGCCCAGCACGCCCAGGAAGGTCAGCAGGAACGGCAGGCTGGAGCCGCGGCTGATCAGCATCGGCCGCACCACGTTGTCGACGCCGCTGATCGCGAAGAAGCCCCACACCAGCATGAAGATGCCCCAGCCGGTGCTGCCCTGGGCGAACAGCCAGATCGCCGCGCCGCCCCAGATCAGGGGTGGGCCGACCGGGATCAGGGACGATACGAACACCAGCACCGACAGCAGCAGCACCGCCGGCACGCCGGCGATGGCGAAGCCGATTGCCGCCACCAGGGCCTGGGCCAGCGCCGTGCCCAGCAGGCCGTACATCACGCCGCGCACGGTCTGGCTGACGGTTTCCGTCACCGATTCCGCTTCCTCGTTCATGATGCGCTGCACGGCGGCGCCGATCACGGTGCTCAGGGCTTCGCCGTCGCGGTAGAAGAAAAAGCTGACGAAGGCCGCCAGGGCCATCTGCACCACGCCCGCGCCGAGCACGATGCCGCCCGCCACCAGGTAGTGGCGCGCCGGCTCCGCCATGCGGCGCGCCAGTTCCATCATGCGGTCGCGGCTGGCCAGCAGTTCGCGCAGGTAGAGGTCGATCTGCTCGCCGAGCAGCGGGATCGACGGTATCCAGGGCGGCGGCTGCAGGTTGCCGCGGCCCAGCTTGCGCAGTTCCTCGAAGGCGGCGGCGGCGTTGTCGGCCAGGTTGTAGGCGACCAGCGCCAGCGGGATCACGACCAGCAGGGTCAGGGTGAGCGTCATGGTCAGCGCCGCCAGCGTGCGGCGGCCGCGCATGCGCTGGCGCAGCCTCAGGTACAGCGGCCAGGACGAGATGACGACGGCGGCCGCGAACAGGATCGCGGCCAGGAAGGGTCGCAGGACGTACAGGCAGCCGAGCGTGAGGAGGATGACGGCGGCGGCGCGGGTGGTGTTCCTGCCTGGCCGCTGGTCCATGCCCTTGGCCTCAGCCCAGCAGCTGGCGGACGTCGTGGACGATCGAATCGGCGGTGACGCCGTGGCGGAGGAACAGGCGCAGCCTGCCGTCCTTGTCGAACACATAGCTGCCGGCCATGTGGTCGATGGTGTAGCTGCCCGGCTCCTTGCCCGGCACCTTCGAGTAGAACACCTTGAAGTCCTTGGCCGTCTTCGCGGTCTGCTCCGGCGTGCCGTACAGGCCGACGAAGCGCTTGTCGAAGGCCGGCACGTAGCTGGCCAGCAGCTGCGGGGTATCGCGCTCGGGGTCGAGGGTGATGAACAGCACCTGCACCTGGTCGGCCTGCGGGCCCAGCTTCTGCATCACGCTGGCCATTTCCGCCATCGTGGTCGGGCACACGTCCGGGCATTGGGTGTAGCCGAAGAAGACGATCGCGACCTTGCCCTTGTAGTCGGCCAGGGTGCGCGGCTTGCCGGTGTGGTCGGTCAGGCTGAAGCCCTTGGCGTAGTCCAGGCCGGTGACGTCGGTGTTCTGGAAGCTGGCGGCCTGCTTGCCCGGAAGCTTGTCGCATGCGGACAGGGAGAACGTCAGGGCGCAGGCGGCGACAAGTGCGGGCAGCAGTTTTTTCATGTCAGAAGTTCAGGTATTGCTTGACGTAGTGGTCCACCAGCAGCGCCGCGAACAGCAGCGCCAGGTAGATGACGGACCAGGCGAAGGCCTTGCGCGCGACCTGGTCGCTGTAGCGCTTGTGGACCAGCCAGCCGTGGCGCAGGAACACGGCGTTCAGGCCGATCGCCGCCAGCAGGTACAGCCAGCCGCTCATGCCGACCGCGAACGGGAACAGGGTGCAGGCCGCCAGCGCGACCGAGTACAGCCAGACCTGCTGGCCGGTGTACTGCATGCCGTGGGTCACCGGCAGCATCGGCAGGCCGGAGCGCACGTAGTCGTCGCGGCGGTACATCGCCAGCGCCCAGAAATGCGGCGGGGTCCAGACGAAGATGATCAGCACCAGCAGCCAGGCTTCCATCGGCACGGTGTTCGCCACCGCCGCCCAGCCCAGCGCCGGCGGCATCGCGCCGGACAGGCCGCCGATCACGATGTTCTGCGGCGTGTTCGGCTTCAGCAGGACGGTGTAGATCAGCGCATAGCCGACGAAGGTGACGAAGGTCAGCCACATGGTCAGCGGATTGACCATCGTGTACAGGATGCCCATGCCGGCCCCGCCGAGGATGGCGGAGAAGAACAGGGTCTGGGTGGTCGACAGTTCGCCCATGGCGGTGGCGCGGCGCGCGGTGCGGGCCATGCGGGCGTCGACTTCGGCCTCGATCAGGCAGTTGACGGCGAACGCGGCGCCGGCCAGCAGCCAGATGCCGAGCGTGGCCCAGAACAGCACGTGCCAGCCTGGGAAGCCGTCGGTGGCCAGGAACATGCCGATCACGGCGCAGAAGACGGCGAGCTGGGTGACGCGCGGCTTGGTCAGCGCCCAGTACTGTGAAACGCGGCTGGGCGGTTTATGGGTGGCGGTTTGGGTAATCATGAATGGCCCGCGGACGCCGCTGCCGGGTAGGAGCGGGCTTGCGGCTTCGATCCGAGTTGATACTGTACCTTGTAGTTTAACATGGTCACCAGCAGGACAAGGAGGGCCGCCCCGGCGTTATGCAGCACGGCGATGGCAAGCGGGAAACTGAAAAACACGGTCGCCATGCCCGTGAACGCTTGCACCGATAATACCAGGGCAAGGTTTCGCGCGGTGCCGTGCAGGCCCGGCAGGCGCCAGGCGCGCCAGGCAGCCAGCCCCAGCACCAGCACCACCACTGCGGCGAAGTTGCGATGCACCCAGTGGATGGCGGTCAGGGCCGAGAACGGCAGGTAGTGGCCGGCGGCCGTCTTGCCCAGTTCGCGCCACAAGGTGAAGCCATGTTGAAAATCCATCTCTGGGACAATTTGTCCTTGGCAGAGTGGAAAGTCGGTGCAGGCAAGCGTCGCATAATTGGTACTCACCCACCCTCCCAGGGCCAGTTGCACCAGCAAAACGACCCCGGCCAGCCAGGCCAGCGGGCGCAGGCGGCGCAGTTTCAGGGCGTCCGCGGGGGCCAGCGTCGGGGCCGGATGCAGCAGCTTGTCTTCGCGCCCGCCCAGCCAGGCGGCCAGCGCCAGCAGGGTCATGCCGAACAGCAGGTGCAGGGTAACGATGACGGGCTGCAGCTTCAGGGTCACGGTCCAGGCGCCGAACGCGCCCTGCACGCAGACCCACAGGAACAGCACCGTCGGCAGCCAGGGCGACGCGGTCTTCCCTTTCGAGCGGCGCCATTGCACCCACGACGCGATCATCAGGCCGATGATCAGGAAACCGATGCCCATCGCCAGGAAGCGGTGGATCATCTCGATCCAGGCTTTCATTTTGGTCACCGGCCCGGTCGGCATCAGGGCCTCGGCGGCGGCGATGTGTTCGTGGGCCAGGAAGGGGTTGGCTTCGCCGTAGCAGCCCGGCCAGTCGGGGCAGCCGAGGCCGGAATCGGTCAGGCGGGTGAAGCCGCCGAACACGATCAGGTCGAAGGTGAAGAACACGATCACCCACGCCAGCTTGCGGTAGCGGTGGGTGCCGGTTGCCATCCAGACCATGGACAGCGGCACGGAAGCGGCCAGGATGCCGGTCAGGGCCAGCAGGATGAAGTTCGAGGCTTGCATATCTTGTTACTCAGCCGACCGAGGATGCCTTCAGCAGCTTGTAGATGTCCTTGTGCACTTTGCGCGGCTCCGGATCCTTCGGGAAGCGCATCATCAGGTGGCCCAGCGGGTCGATCATGTAGATGTGGTCGGCCACGCTGGTGCCCGGGTCGGCCGGTAGCCAGTTCGCCACCGCCCGGGCGTCGGCGCGCAGCATGTGGGTGCCGTCGTATTCGCGGATCACGATGGTGTCGAGCGGCTCCCTGTCCGTGATCAGCCAGACGCGCTCGATGCGCTCCATGTCCTTGCCCTGCATGAGGCGCAGCTGGCGCATCGCGAACAGCTGCTTGCGGCAGGCGTCCTCGCAGGCGCCGGGCGCGGCCATCAGCATCACCCACTTGCCCTTGAACTGTTCCAGCGCCGCCGGCTTGCCGTCCAGGGTCGTGGTCGCCATCGCCGGGACCGGGTGGGCGCGCTGGTCGATCAGGGTGCCGTAGTTGTTGCGCTTCTCGGGCTTGAGCACGTAGAAGGTGAAGTAGGACGCGATCATCGGCGAGGCGCAGACCAGCAGCACCAGCCAGAGCATCCAGCGGCCGCGTTTGCGTTGTGGGAGTTCAGCCGGCTTTTTTTGTTCCACTTCGAAATCCTGTTATCACAAAGAATAGAAAGGCCATCGCCGCCAGCGCGTACCACTGCACGGCGTAACCCTTGTGGCGGTCGATGTCCAGGCTGGGCGCCGGCCAGCGGCGCACCAGGGCGTCGCCGGGCAGGTCCGGCCCGGTCTGCTCGACGACGACCGGCAGCAGGTCGAGGCCGCTGGCGCGGGCCAGTTCGGCCGGCTCGAGGTTTTGCACGATCGCATCCGGATGGAGCGCCGCGGGCGTCCCCAGCTGCATCACGCGGGCCAGCTGGCGCACCGCCCTGCCCTCGATCGTGACGCGGCCGGCCGGCGTGGTGTATGGCGGCAGCCGGTCGTGTTCGGCCGTATTGCGCGGCAGCCAGCCGCGCGCGACCAGCACGAACTTGTCCGATCCCGCTATTTTAAACGGCATCAGCAAAACGAATCCGCTGCGGCCTTCTTGCGGCCGGTTGTCGAGGAACAGCGGCCAGTTGGGGACGAATTCCCCCGTCACAATGACCCGGTGGAATTCCAGACGCACCGGATCGACGGGGCTGCCGTCGAGCGCCAGCGCCGGCGCCGCCATGCCCTGCTCCAGCCGGGCCTGCAAGGCGGTCTTCTCGGCCGCGCGGCGGGTCTGCCAGTTGCCCAGCGCGATCCCGAGCAGCACGAGGATGAGGGTGGCTACGAACGGGACTGTCCTGAAACGGAAGCGAAGTCGCATACAATGTCACTATTCCAACTCAGGGCACATCATGAAGATCGTCGTCGCCGTTGCGTTCGTACTCATCCTGGGCAGCCTGGCCTCCGCGCTGTTCTTCCTGATGCGCGACAAGGGGCGCAGCAACCGCACCGTGCAGGCGCTGGCGATGCGGGTCGGGCTGTCGATCACGCTGTTCCTGCTGGTGCTGTTTTCGTACAAGATGGGGTGGATCCAGCCGACGGGGTTGCGCTGAGCGCTAGCGTGTAAACGTCGTCCCCGCGCAGGCGGGGACCCAAGTTCTGCATGAGTTATCGGAACGCTCGCAAACTTGGATCCCCGCCTTCGCGGGGACGACGTTCAAGGTGCGCAGTTCCTCGTTCAAGCTGCGCCGGTTTTTACAGCCAGTACACCACGACGTACAAGCCCAGCCAAACCACGTCCACGAAGTGCCAGTACCACGCCGCCCCCTCGAAGGCGAAGTGGTGGTCCGGCGTGAAGTGGCCCTTCAGTACGCGGTACAGCACCACCGACAGCATGATCGCGCCCATGGTCACGTGGAAGCCGTGGAAGCCGGTCAGCATGAAGAAGGTCGAACCGTAGATGCCCGACGAGAGCTTCAGGTTCAGCTCGGTGTAGGCGTGGTGGTATTCGTAGGCCTGGAAGCCCATGAACACGGCGCCCAGCAGGATGGTGGCGAACAGCCAGATCGCGGTCTGGGCGCGGTGGCCGGCGCGCAGGGCGTGGTGGGCGATGGTCAGGGTGACGCCCGAGGTCAGCAGCAGCGCGGTGTTGATGGTCGGGATCGGGAACGGGCCCATCGTGTTGAAGGACTCGACGGTGCCGGCCGGGCCGACGCTGCCCCAGTGGCCGGCGAAGTCAGGCCAGATCACCTTGTGGTCGAGGTCGGCCAGCCACGGCATGCTGATCGAGCGCGCATAGAACAGCGCGCCGAAGAAGGCGCCGAAGAACATCACTTCCGAGAAGATGAACCAGCTCATCGACCAGCGGTAGGAGGTGTCGATGCGCGCGCTGTACTGGCCCGACTCCGACTCGCCGATGGCGTCGCCGAACCAGAAATACAGCACCACGAGCATGGCCAGGATGCCGGCGATGCACACGCCCGGCCCCCAGGTTGCGGAATTGACCCAGCCGGCGGCGCCGACCATCGTGACGAGCATCGATAGGCCGCCAGCCATCGGCCACCGCGAGGGGCCGGGGACAAAGTAGTACGGCGCATTTTGTGGCGAACTCATTCTCATCTCCTCAAACGAACTTTTGATTTGTCGAATTCTTGCTCTGCTCTTGATTCTGCTTTGATTCTTATTTCGCGACCGCCATCCGCACCACGAACAGCAGGATGCCGATGAAGATCGCCACCCCGATCAGCGCGCCGATGATGACGTGGATCGGGTTCAGGTTGGCGGCGTCGTGCTCGTAGTCCTTGCGCTTGCGCACCCCGAAGAAGGACCAGAACACGGCCTTCATGGTGGCGCCGAAGCTCGCCTTCCGCGGTTGATTCATTGTCCAGGCTCCTTCGAGGCCACCGCGCCGCCCACCTCGAAGAAGGTGTACGACAGCGTGATGTTCTTCACTTCGCGCGGCAGGGCCGGATCGATGAAGAACACCACCGGCATCTGGCGCGCCTCGTTCGGGCCCAGCACCTGCTCCTTGAAGCAGAAGCACTCGACCTTCTTGAAGTGCGGGGTCGCCGACTGCGGCGCGTAGCTCGGGATGGCTTGCGCCTTCACGGTGCGCGCCTGGGTGTTGACGACCTCGTAGATCACGGTCGCCATCTCGCCCGGGTGCACGGCTATGCTGCGCTGGGTCGGGCGGAAGCGCCATGGTCCCTGCGCATTGCCGTCCAGTTCGACGGTGATGGTGCGCCCCATATCGACCTGGGTGTTGGCGGGCCGCTCCACCGTGCCGTCCTTCTGCGTCAGCACGTTGATCCCCAGGACTTCGCAAACCTGGCGGTAGACCGGCACCAGCGCATACCCGAAACCGAACATCACGCAGGCCACCACCACCAGCTTGAAGAAGGTGGTGCGGTTCAGCGCCAGGTAGCCGCGCTGTCCGGTTTTCGGTGCATCGCTCATCTCGGCCCAGTCAGCTCAGCCAAAGCCGCTTGACGAACAGCAGCACGAAGAAGAACAGGGCCAGCCCGCCCACCCACAGGGCGGTGCGCAGGTTCTTCCTGCGCATCTCCTCGGCGCGCTTGTGGCCATCTTCAGCCATGATCATCTCACTTCACCAGCGGCGGCGTCTCGAAGGTGTGGAACGGCGCCGGGCTCGGCACGGTCCACTCCAGGCCTTCGGCGCCTTCCCACGGCTTGGCTTCCGCCTTCTGGCCGCCGCGGATGGTCGGCAGCACCACGAAGAACAGGAAGTACACCTGGCTCAGGCCGAAACCGAAGGCGCCGACCGACACGATCTGGTTGAAGTCGGTGAACTGCACGGCGTAGTCGGCGTAGCGGCGCGGCATGCCGGCCAGGCCCAGGAAGTGCATCGGGAAGAAAGTGATGTTGAAGGTGATCAGCGACAGCCAGAAGTGCGCCTTGCCGCGGCCTTCCGGATACATGTGGCCGGTCCACTTCGGGGCCCAGTAGTAGAAGCCGGCGAACAGGGCGAACAGGGAGCCGGCCACCAGCACGTAGTGGAAGTGCGCCACCACGTAGTAGGTGTCCTGCACCTGGATGTCGATCGGGGTCACGGCCAGGATCAGGCCGGTGAAGCCGCCCATCGTGAACACGAAGATGAAGCCGACCGCGAACAGCATCGGCGTCTCGAAGGTCATCGAGCCCTTCCACATGGTGGCGACCCAGTTGAACACCTTCACGCCGGTCGGCACCGCGATCAGCATGGTGGCGTACATGAAGAACAGCTGGCTGGTCACCGGCATGCCGGTGGTGAACATGTGGTGGGCCCAGACGATGAAGGACAGGATCGCGATCGAGGCGGTCGCGTACACCATCGAGGCGTAGCCGAACAGCGGCTTGCGGGCGAAGGCCGGGATGATCTGCGAGACGATGCCGAAGGCCGGCAGGATCATGATGTACACCTCGGGGTGGCCGAAGAACCAGAAGATGTGCTGGTACATGACCGGGTCGCCGCCGCCGGCCGCGTTGAAGAACGAGGTGCCGAAGTGGCGGTCGGTCAGGGTCATGGTGATGGCGCCGGCCAGCACCGGCATCACGGCGATCAGCAGGTAGGCGGTGATCAGCCAGGTCCAGCAGAACATCGGCATCTTCATCAGGGTCATGCCGGGCGCGCGCATGTTCAGGATGGTGACGATGATGTTGATGGAACCCATGATCGACGAGGCGCCCATGATGTGCAGGGCGAAGATCGCCATGTCCATGCCCGGGCCCATCTGGGTCGACAGCGGCGCGTACAGGGTCCAGCCGGCGGCGGTGGCGCCGCCCGGCACGAAGAAGGAGCTGGCCAGCAGGATCGCGGCCGGCGGCAGCAGCCAGAACGAGAAGTTGTTCATGCGCGCGAACGCCATGTCGGACGCGCCCACCTGCAGCGGAATCATCCAGTTGGCGAAGCCGACGAAGGCCGGCATGATCGCGCCGAACACCATCACGATGCCGTGCATGGTGGTCAGCTGGTTGAAGAACTCGGGGCGGAAGAACTGCAGGCCGGGCTGGAACAGCTCGGTGCGGATCATCAGCGCCAGCACGCCGCCCGAGAGCAGCATGGTGAACGAGAACCACAGGTACAGGGTGCCGATGTCCTTGTGGTTGGTGGCGAACAGCCAGCGGCGCAGGCCGTGCGGATGGTCGTGTGCGTGATCGTGCGCATGGTCGTGCGCATGGTCGTGTGCGTGATCGATGGTGGAACTCATTTCAAGGTCTCCGATTCCAAACGCTTATTTGCCGCGGGCGGCCAGGACTTCCGAGGGCTGGACGATGTTCTCGTCGGCCTTGTTGGTCCAATTGTTACGGGTGTAGGTGATCACGGACGCGATCTCGGTATCCGACAGCTGCTTCCATGCCGGCATGGCGCTCGGGTACTTGCCGCTGTGCTTACCGTTCAGCAGCACGTTGATCTGCTCGGCCTTCGGACCCAGCACGACCGGCGAACCGACCAGCGCGGCGAAGGCGTTCGGCACGCCCTGGCCGCTGGCCTGGTGGCAGGCCACGCAGTTGGCGGCGTAGACCTTCTCGCCCTTGGTCTTCAGTTCGTCGATGGTCCAGACCTTGTTCGGATCGTCGGCCAGGGCCGCCATTTCCTTCTTCTTGGTGTTGACCCAGGCGGTGTAGTCCTCGGCGGAGACGACTTTCACGACGATCGGCATGAAGGCATGTTCCTTGCCGCACAGTTCGACACAGTTGCCGCGGTAGGTGCCGACCTTCTCGGCCTTGAACCAGGTGTCGCGCACGAAGCCGGGGATGGCGTCCTGCTTGACGGCGAAGGCGGGGATGGTCCAGGAGTGGATCACGTCGTTGGCGGTCAGGACCAGGCGGACCTTCTTGTTGACCGGCACGACCATCTCGTTGTCGACTTCGAGCAGGTAGGTCTCGGTGCGCGCGGTGGTCGGCGCGACGCCCGGCTCGCCGACGGCGGAGCGCGGGGTGGACAAGTTCGACAGGAAGCCGATGCCCTCGCCCTCGCCCTTCAGGTAGTCATAGCCCCATTTCCACTGCATGCCGGTGACCTTGATGGTCAGGTCCGGGTTCGAGGTGTCCTTCATGGCGACGACCGCGTGGGTCGCGGGCAGCGCCATGCCGATCACGATCAGGAAGGGAACCACCGTCCATGCGATCTCGACGGCGGTGGATTCGTGGAAGGTGGCCGGTTTGTGGCCGAGCGATTTGCGGTGCTTGAACACCGAGTAGAACATGACGCCGAAGACGCCGACGAAGATGATGAGGCAGACCACCATCATCCAGTTGTGCAGGCTGTAGATATAGTCGCCGATGCCCGTCACGGCAGGCTGCATGTTGAGCTGGTGCTCCGCTGGCCGCCCAATCACCTCGGGCTCGGCCCACGCCAGGGCCGGGATGCCGGCCACTGCGAGGCCGCACATCGCCGCTTTTAATCGCTTTGCATAAGTCATGTTGTCCCCAACCACCCAAAAAAAATGAATTTTCTTAAAGAGGCCGGCAATTCCATGAACGAACTGCCGCCGCTCCGAAATCCTTCCTGCAAACATCGACCATCAGGGACTACAAGGACCTCGATGAACCTGCTTGCTCGGGCCCCGGCACCGTCAACGAGACGATTTCCGAAGCCTTTGGTGTTGCTGCAACCAGTTCGACTTCACGCTGTTTTTGCTGAAGTTTTTAGCGTGATGACTGCTCAAGTCGAAAAAAGTGTCATTGATTATACTGAAATCGCTAATTTTTATTCAAGGAAAATTACTCCAACGGCATGGATGTTGCGTGATGCACTGCGGCAATTCCGTGGCGCCGCCGCTACGCCTTCGGCGGCTGCGGCCTCGGCTGGAAGCGCACGATCGCCTCGCCCGCGGCCGTGACCTTCGGCGCCGGCCGGAACGCATGGCCGTAGATGACCTCGAAAGTCAGGCCGAGCTTGCCATCCGGCCGGCGCTGGCTTTCCAGCGCGTCCAGCATGCGCCGCCAGGCCGCGCGTCCGACCAGGCCGCGGCGCCGGGTGGCCAGCGGGTTGCCGCCGAAGGCGCGCACATCCAGCAGCAGCGCCTCCGCCGTGTCGTAGGTGACCGTGATCTGTTCCATGTCCATCACCGGCGTGGTGAAGCCCGCCTCCACCAGCTGGTCGCCGAAATCGTGCATGTCGACGAAAGGCAGGGTATGCGGGGTTTCATCCATCGCTGCAAAGGCGTTGCGCAGCTCGCGGAAGGTGTCCGGGCCGAAGTTCGAGAACATCAGCAGGCCGTCCACGCGCAGTACGCGCCGCCATTCCGCGAACACGCGGTCCGGCTGCGGATGCCAGTGCAATGCCAGGTTCGACCATACGAGGTCGAGCGAGTTCGGGCCCAGTGGCAGCTGCCCGAAGTCGGCGCAAACGAGATCGATGCCGCTCTTGGCCGGCAGCAAACGGCTGAGGAAAGAACGCGGCGCCTGGGCGGATGCACCGGCGGCGGCCAGCATCGCCGGCACCGCGTCCATGCCGATCACCTGGGCGGCGGGATAGGCTTTCTGCAGCTGGGCCAGGTCGGCGCCGGTACCGCAGCCGGCATCCAGCACTTGCTGCGGGGAATTCTTCACCAGCGACAGGCGATCGAACATGCGGCCGGAAATTTCGCGGCGCAGGAAGTCGGACGGCGCCACCCGGCCCGGATCGGCGAACAGCTGGCAGACGCGCGCCTGGTCGATCGGCGCACTCATTTTGGAGGGAGGTTGGGGCGAAGCCATGGTCAACTGCGGTCAAAGAGAAGAATGGCGGAAGTGTACATGATGGGGGCCGATCCGATTTCCGAGCGCCCCGAAGCCATGCCCACCCACGCCTTGCCCTGGGCCCGCCGCTGGCCGCGCGCCCTCCTCCACCTGCTGCTGCCCTCGCACTGCGCGCTGTGCGGATCCGGCTGCGACGGCGTGGTATGCGCCCCCTGCCGGGATCATTTTTGCTTGCCAGTCACAAATCGCTGTGCCAGGTGCGCCAACCCCATCCCGTCGTCCCCGCGCAGGCGGGGACCCAGGTTCTGCATGAACGAAGGCAGCCAGGAAACCACCTGCGGCACCTGCCTGTCGATCCCGCCCTCCTACGACGCCACCATCTTCGCGGTCGACTACGCCCCGCCCCTCGACCACCTCGTCCTGCAGCTGAAATTCAGCGCCCGCCTCCCCCTCGCCCCCTGGTTCGCCGGACTGCTGCGCGACGCCATCCTCGCCCGCCCCGGCCTGCCCCTGCCCGACCTGCTGTGCCCGGTACCGCTGGGCCCATCCCGGCTGGTCGAGCGCGGCTTCAACCAGGCCCTCGAAATCGCCAGGCCGCTGGCCGCCATGCTGGGCGTGCCCCTGCACCCGCGGCTGGCGGCGCGCCAGGTGGACACCCGCGCCCAGTCCGGCGTCTCGCCGCACGAGCGGGCCGAGAACATCCGCGGCGCCTTCGCCATCGCCGATCCGGACCTGGTCGACGGACGCCACGTCGGCATCGTCGACGACGTCATGACCAGCGGCAGCACGCTGGAGGAACTGGCGGCCACCCTGAAACGCTGCGGCGCCGCGCGCGTGACCAACCTGGTGTTCGCGCGCACGCCGCCGCGCGCCTGAAGACCGGCGCGGCGGCAGCGGGCCGCTCAGGGCCCGGGATGCGGATTGTCGGGCAGTGACGGAATCGCGCGCAGGTACTCGTAGACGGCGTACAGGTCGCGGGTCGTCATCTTGCCGAACGCCGGCCAGGGCATCACCTGCAGGATCTGGCCGGCCGGATCGTGCGGATTGTGGCCGGTGCGCAGGGTCTGCACGAACTCGTCGCGCGTCAGGCCCGCCGGGCGGCCGGCGTGGTCCGGCGTGATGTTGGCGGCGGTGATGAACGGCCCGAACATGCGTCCGCCCGACATGTACTGCTCGGCGTTGATGCGCTCCGACTGGCCCCGGAACGGGTCGCCGCCCGGCGAATAGCTGGGATGGGTGTGGCAATCGACGCAGCCGGTCGTGTTGACGATGTAGCTGCCCAGCCAGACCATGCCGGGCTGCTTGCCCCTCAGGTTCAGGACCACGCCTGGCGGGACGATCTCGCGGCCCCGCTGGACGCGGCCGTCGTTGTCGTCGAGCGACGTGCCGGGCCCTGCGCCGGCGAGCAGCGGCGAGACGCTGGCCGCGGCCAGGACGATGGCCATCCACAGATGGCGGCGGGCAATACCAGATCCGTTCATGCTTCCTCCTCGTGTTGAAATACACCGGTGGCCGAAAACGAACCCATTCAGTATAGGCAGAGCCTGTCAATACGATAGGGCGAGATTGCAACGCTGGCGCCGATCTGCGCTATGCTCCCGCTTCGAGCGGCAGGACGCCGCCGCTGCCGTCCATTGTCAAGGAGAAGAATTTGTTTCATGTAGTACTGGTTGAGCCGGAAATCCCGCCGAACACCGGCAACGTCATCCGCCTGTGCGCCAACACCGGCGCGCAGCTGCACCTGATCGAGCCGCTGGGCTTTCCGCTGGACGACGCCAAGATGCGCCGCGCCGGCCTCGACTATCACGATTACGCGACCATGAAGGTGCACAAGAACTGGGAAGCGTTCCTGCGCGACGCGCAACCGGACACCACCCGCATGTTCGCCATGACTACCCACGGCTCTTCGCCCTTCGCCGACGCGACATTCAAGCCCGGCGACGTGTTCGTGTTCGGCGCCGAGTCGCGCGGCCTCGATCCGGCGCTGCGGGAATCCTTTCCGCCCGCCCAGCGCATCCGCCTGCCGATGATGCCGGGGAACCGCAGCCTGAACCTGTCGAACACGGTGGCGGTGGTGGTCTACGAGGCCTGGCGCCAGAACGGCTACGCGGGCGGGGCCTGAGCTCGCCCGCACTGCTAGATTTACCAGCTAGGCCCGCGGCGGGCCGGCGGCTAGGATGAAGCCTTTCCACTTCATCCATTTTCCATAATGCGCAGACTGATTTCGCTCCTGTTGCTGGCCGCATCGAGCGCCGGTGCCGCCGGCGCCGCCGACAGCTTCGTCTTCTCCAACGAGCCCGGTCCGTACCCGGTCGGCGTGCAGGTGAAGGCGCAATACGATACCTCCCGCGTCTACCGCCCCGCCTTCGACCTGGTGACGGGCCAGCCCGAGACGCACGAGCGCGCGCGGCCGATCCAGTCGCTCACCTGGTACCCGGCCAGCGCCAAAGGCAAGCCGCTCGCCTGGCGCGACTACATGATGACCAAGGCGACCGAGGATGCGCCGTGGCTGTCGCCGGCCGAGGCACAGCAAGCGGGCGACGCGATCATCAGGGACAACCTGGCCAACCTGGCGCCGGCCCTCGGCCGCCAGGTGCTGGCGCAGCCGATGTGGGCCAGCAAGGACGCGCCGGCGGCCGGCGGCAAGTTCCCGGTGGTGATCTACGCGCCCAGTTTCAGCGCCTCGGCCACCGAGAACGTCGACCTGTGCGAATACCTGGCCAGCCACGGCTACATCGTGATCGCCAGCCGCTCGCTGGGGGCGCACACGAAGTCGATGACGACCGATCTCGAAGGGCTGGAGGCGCAGGCCGGCGACATCGCCTTCCTGATCGGCCAGGCCCACGCCATGCCGCAGGCCGACATGTCGCGCATCGCCGTGGTCGGCTTCAGCTGGGGCGGCCTGGCGAACGTGCTGGCGGCGGCGAAGGACGACCGCATCCGCGCGCTGGTGAGCCTGGACGGCTCGGTGCGCAGCCATACCCGGTTCGTCGACGGCGGCAAGGACGCCGCCAAATATGCGACCCCGGCGCGGCTGGCGGTGCCGATGCTGTTCGTCGGCCGCGAGCGCGACTCGATCGAAGACCTCGTGAAGGAAAAGAAGAAGCTCGACTACAGCCTGTTGAACGAGATGACGTATGCGGACATGACCATCGTGACCATGCGGCCGATGATCCACCAGGATTTCGCCTCGGACGGCCTGCGCTTCGCGAACGGGGAGCGCTTCGGCGAATACTCGCGCGACGAAGTCTCGATGGCGCACAGCTGGGCCGCGCGCTACGTCGAACGCTTCCTCGACGCCTACCTGAAGGACGACCGGCAGGCACTGGCCTTCCTCGACAACAAGCCTTCGGCCAACAGGGCGCCGGCGCACATGCTGTCGGTCGAACGGCGCAAGGGCGCGGGCACGCCGCCGACGCTGGAAGCGTTCGTACGCGCCCTGCAGACCGGCGGCTACGAGCATGCACAGGATGTCTACGACAGGATGCACGCCGCCAACCCCGCATTCACCGTGGAGCCGGTCTGGTGCAACGTGTACGGCTACCAGTTGCTGCGCGCGGGGCGCGCGAAGGATGCGGTGCCGATCTTCCGCCTCGGGACCAGGCTGGAGCCGGGGTGGAGCGGCATCGCCGACAGCCTGGGCGAAGCCTACGAGGCGGTGGGTGAACGCCAGCTGGCGATCGACGAGTACCGCCGCGCGCTGTCGCTCAATCCCGCGGAGGGGCACTCGGTCGCGCGCCTGAAAGCGCTGGGCGTGGAAGCGCCGGCAAAGGCCAGCGCAGGCTGAGTTCCAGCGCGCATATCGGCCGCCGGTCAGCCGCCGAACTGGCGAATCCGAGCCACCAGCCTGGTGGTCGAGCGGTCGTGCGCGAAGTCGATCGCGACCGCCTTGCCGCCCTGGGCGATGACTTCCTTCCCTTCCGGGATCTCGGTCATCACGTAGTCGCCGCCCTTGGCGTAGATGTCGGGGCGCGCTTCCTGCACCACCTCGAGGGCGGTGTCCTCGTCGAATTCGACCACCAGGCTGACCGACTCCAGCGCGGCCAGCACGGCCATGCGGTCTTCCATGGAGTTGAGGGGACGGTCGTCGCCCTTGCCCAGGCGCTTCACGGAAGCGTCGGTGTTCACCGCGACCACCAGCGAGGCGCCCAGTTCGCGGGCCTGGGCCAGGTAGGTGACGTGGCCGCGGTGCAGGATGTCGAACACGCCGTTGGTCAGCACGACGGGCTTCGGTAGTTGGGCGACGCGCTCGCGGAGGGCGGCGCGGGTGGTGATTTTTTGTTCGAAGGTCGGCATGGGTATGAGAACTTGGGTCCCCGCCTGCGCGGGGACGACGGGTTAAGTGCGCGGGGACGACGGGTTAAGTGCGCGGGGACGACGGGTTAAGCGCGGGGACGACGGGTTAATTATCGCCCTCTTCCGGTTCTTCTTCCAGCATCATCGACAGCTCGGCCGGTTTCGCGGCGCCGCTGTCGCCGGCCGGGGCGCGGCGTTCGCCGGACAGCTTGATCTGCAGGCGCAGGCCGTTGGCCGAGTCGGCGTTGCGGATCGCTTCGTCGTAGCCGATGTGGCCGGCGTTGTAGAGCTCGAACAGCGCCTGGTCGAAGGTGCACATGCCCAGTTCGCGCGACTTGTGCATGATCTCCTTGATGGCGTGGAAGTTCCCCTTCAGGATCATCTCGCTGATGGTCGGGGTGTTCAGCAGGATCTCGATCGCCGCCTTGCGGCCCTTGCCGTCCTCGGTGCGGATCAGGCGCTGCGAGACGATCGCGCGCAGGTTCGCCGACAGGTCCATCAGCAGCTGCGGCCTTCTCTCTTCCGGAAAGAAGTTGATGATCCGGTCCATGGTCTGGTTGGCATTGTTCGCGTGCAGCGTGCCCAGGCACAGGTGGCCGGTCTCGGCGAAGGCGATCGCGTGTTCCATCGTTTCGGTGTCGCGGATCTCGCCGATCAGGATCACGTCCGGCGCCTGGCGCAGCGTATTCTTGAGGGCGTTGTGCCAGGAATGGGTGTCGACCCCGACTTCGCGGTGCGTGACCAGGCAGTTCTTGTTCTTGTGGACGTATTCGACCGGGTCCTCGACCGTGATGATGTGGCCGGCCGAATTGCTGTTGCGGTAGTCGATCATGGCCGCCAGCGTGGTCGACTTGCCGGAACCGGTGCCGCCGACGACCAGCACCAGGCCGCGCTTGGTCATCACGACATCCTTCAGCACTTCCGGCAGGTCGAGCTTCTCGAAGTTCGGGATCTCGGAGGCGATCGTGCGCACCACCATGCCGACGCTCTGCTGCTGCACGAAGACGTTGACGCGGAAGCGGCACACGTTCGGCAGCGAGATCGCGAAGTTGCACTCCATCTCGGCTTCGAACTCGGCGCGCTGGCGCTCGTTCATCAGCGACAGGGCCAGGGCGCGCGTCACCTCGCCCGTCAGGCGCTGGTTGCTGAGCGGCTTCATGGCGCCCTGGTGCTTCATGCTGGGCGGGAAGTCCGCCGAGATGAAGAGATCCGAACCGCCCTGGTGCTGCATGACGGTCAACAGCTTGTGCATGTACGCCTGGGCTTCCGCCGGGCCGAAGGTCGAGGACATGGTGGCCTTTTTGTTAACGTTGGGCAACATTACCCGGAACGGCCCATTATATCGACTGCTTTCTCGGTAAAATAGTGCTCATCTGCCCATTTTGACGGCGCTGTTGTAATCTCGAAGCCCATGACCCTGACCGAACTCAAATACATTGTGGCCGTCGCCCGCGCCCGCCACTTCGGCCACGCCGCGGAGGCCTGCTTCGTGGCGCAGCCGACCCTGTCCGTCGCGATCAAGAAGCTCGAGGATGAGCTGGGCGTGACCCTGTTCGAGCGCGGCGGCTCGGAAGTGTCGGTGACGCCGCTGGGCGCGCAGATCGTGGCCCAGGCCGAGCGCGTGCTGGAGCAGACCGCCGCGATCAAGGAACTGGCCAAGCAGAACAAGGACCCGCTGTCGGGCCCGCTGCGCCTGGGCGTGATCTACACGATCGGCCCCTACCTGCTGCCGCCGCTCGTGAAGAACCTGATCGAGCACGTGCCGCAGATGCCGCTGGTGCTGCAGGAGAACTTCACGGTCAAGCTGCTCGACCTGCTGCGCCAGGGCGAGCTGGACGCCGCCATCATGGCCCTGCCGCTGCCGGAACACGGGATGGCGGTGCAGCCGCTGTACGACGAGCCCTTCGTCGTCGCGATGCCGAAGAACCACCCATGGGCCACGCGCAAGGACATCTCCGCCGAGGACCTCAAGAGCGAGACCATGCTGCTGCTGGGCGCCGGCCACTGCTTCCGCGACCAGGTGCTGGAAGTCTGCCCGGAGATGGCGCGTTTCTCCTCGTCGCCGAGCGCCGGCAACGGCATGCAGCGCACCTTCGAAGGCTCGTCGCTGGAGACGATCCGCCACATGGTCGCCAGCGGTATCGGCCTGACCGTGCTGCCGCGCGCCTCGGTGCCGGACATGAAGGACCCGAACGGCATGCTGACCTTCGTGCCCTTCCAGGACCCGGCGCCGTCGCGCCGCGTGGTGATCGTCTGGCGCAAGAGCTTCACGCGCCGCGCCGCGATCGATGCCGTGGTCAATGCCGTGGCCGAGTGCGGGCTGCCGGGCGTGGAGATGGTCAGTCTCCAGGCCGCAGCCTGAGGCCGGCCGGAATCGGCGGCTGGATCGGCGCCTGCGCCGTCGCCCGGGACGGCGCGGGGACGGCGTCGGCCGCGCCGGACGGCAGGACGCCGGCCAGGGCGCATGTTCCGGGAGGCCGGCTGGCGGCGACGGATTCCAGCAATTCGGCGCCATGGTGCGGCATCGCGCCGGTCGATACGCAGCGCACCGGCGCCCAGGTGGTGCTGGACTGCCTGAACTCCACCGCCTTGAACTGGCGCGCACGCCCGCCCTGCTCCAGCGCCACCAGCGCCTTGTCGCCGCTCACCAGGCCGAGCACGAAGCGGCGCGCCGGCGGCATCCCGTCCGCCCACACATCGCTGGCATTGAAGTTTTCGCCGCGGTCGGCAATCCCGCCGTCGTGCGGCGACAGACCGACGCCGAGCAGGACCTGGACGCCGGGAGGCAGCTCGCGCAGCGATTGCGCTTCGGTCCAGTCGCCCTGGAGCCGATCCGCGCGGGACTGCCCGGCCAGCGCACAGCAGCCGATCGCCAGGCCGGCCGCCGCCACGATACGTGCGAACTGCATGCATGTCTCCTCATGGATTTGTCGTCGAAAGCCGGCATCGTAGCCCGGCCGGGTCCGTCATACTTTGTCCATCATCGATCGCGCGCCATGAACAGGCTAAAATCCTGACCTTGCATATTTTCAATTCAGAACAAGCGATGAACAAGCTGGCGCTCTACTTCCGCCTGATCCGTGCCGACAAGCCGATCGGCATCCTGCTGCTGCTATGGCCGACTATGTGGGCCTTGTGGATGGCGTCGGGCGGGCGGCCCGATCCGATGGTCGTGCTCATCTTCGTGCTCGGCACCGCCCTGATGCGATCAAGCGGTTGCGCGATCAACGACTATGCCGACCGCGACTTCGACCGCCACGTCAAGCGCACCGTCGACCGCCCGCTGACCAGCGGCCGCATCAAGGGCTGGGAAGCGCTGATGGTGGCGGCGGTGCTGGCGATCGTGTCCTTCCTGCTGATCCTGCCGCTGAACACGCTCACCAAGGAGCTGTCGGTGGTGGCCGTGATCGTGGCCGGCAGCTACCCGTACTTCAAGCGCTTCTTCGCCATCCCCCAGGCCTATCTCGGGATCGCGTTCGGCTTCGGCATCCCGATGGCCTTCGCCGCGGTGCAGGGCGCGGTGCCGGCGCTGGCCTGGTGGCTGCTGGTGGCGAACGTGTTCTGGGCCGTGGCCTACGACACCGAGTATGCGATGGTCGACCGCGACGACGACTTGAAGATCGGCATCCGCACCTCGGCGATCACGTTCGGCAGGTACGATGTATTCGCCATCATGCTGTGCTACGCGGCGGCGCTGGGGATCGACCTGGTGTGCGGCTGGCTGCTGGGCCTGCGCTGGTGGTTCGTGGCCGGCGTCGCGGTGGCGGCCGGCATGGCGCTGTACCACTACACCCTGATCCGCGGGCGCGACCGGATGCGGTGCTTCGCAGCGTTCCGCCACAACAACTGGTTGGGTGCCGCACTGTTCGCAGGTGTCGCGCTAGACTATGCATTCGGTTAATATTGTCCTTAATACACAACCAACATCGACGAGGTTCACCATGATGGAAAAAATCCCGACCCAGACCGGCGCCCGCGACCAGCTGCTGTCCGACCTGAAGACCGTGATCCAGGACGCCGAAGCCTGGCTGCGCCACAGCGGCTCGCTGACCGGCGAGGAACTGAAGGCCGCCAAGGCCAAGTTCGAGCGCACCATCGTCAAGGCCAAGGATGACATCATCCGCCTGGAAGAAGCCGTGGTCGAGAAGACCAAGATTGCGGCCAGGGCGACCGACGAGTACGTCCAGGAAAATCCGTGGAAGTCGGTCGGCATCGGCGCCGCTGTCGGCGTCGTGATCGGCATGCTGATCGCCCGTAAATAATGGCCCTGTTCGCGACGGCGGGCCGGATCGCGTCGACCCTGGTCGCCATGGTCGGCACGCGGCTGGAACTGGCCGCCGTCGAATTCCAGGAAGACGCGCGCCGCCTGCTCGGCTACCTCGCGTGGTCGCTGCTGGCGGTGTTCCTGGCGGCAGGCAGCATCATGCTGGCCGCGCTGTTCGTCATCCTGCTGTTCTGGGATACCTACCGCCTGCAGGCCGTGGCCGCGATGGCCGCCGTGCTGGCGATCGGCGCGGGACTGATCGTGATGTCGGTCCGCTCCAGGCTGAATGCCCAGACGCCCCTGTTCGCGGACACGCTGGCCGAGCTGCGCAAGGATGTCGAGTACGTCCGCCACGCGGCCGCCGGTGCCCACGCGGGAGCCATCGATGAATAAGCCTTCACTGGCCGCGCGGCGCGCGGAACTCGTCGAGCGCTGCGCCGAGCAGCGCACCGGCCTGGCCTGGGAGCTGCAGTCGCTGCGGCCGTCGAACGCGCCCGGCCACCCGCTTGCCGGCTACCTCGTCGGGCACAAGAAACTGGCGCTGGGCGCGCTCGGCACCACCCTGGCACTGGCGCTGCTGCGGCGCAAGCGCCTGCTGGCGGTGGCCGGCTCGGCCATGTCGGCCTGGCGCATGGCGCAGGGTGCGCTGGCGATGCTGGCGCAGCTTCGCCGCTGACGCTGCCCTGCCTCTGGTTCGCCTAATCCGGCGGCCTGCCCTCGTGCATGATCCCCTTCAGCTGCTGGCGCAGCTCGGGCGTGTCGGCATGCTTGTGCACGGCGACCGCATGCTGGGCCGCGGCGTCGATCAGCTCTTCCTCACGGTCGGCCGCGATCGTGACGCTGCAGTTCATTTCGCTCGGAAACTCACGGCAGTCGATGTATTTGCGTGTCATGACGATCTCCTGACAGGACTCCCACCTACAGTATAGGCCGACCCGCCGCCGCATCAAGCGGAGGCGGCGCCTGACCGGCCATCCCACCGACAGCAGCGAAGCCCCGGCCGGCCCCGCCCCGCGCGCAACAACAAAAAAGAGCAATATAAACAATACCTGTTGTTAATTACAATTTTATCTTGCACTTTTAGCCACTGTTGGATAGATTGGTTGCTCGCTCGCATTTACGGCAAGCCGACAGTCCAATCTCTATGCTATTTTCCTCGTCTGCTCATTCGGGTATGTCCGGACTGTCGTTCGAGACCAGTCCATCCCTGGTCGCCGGGGTACGCCTGGCCCTGATCAGTACCGTCCTGCTCGCCTACCTGATCGACGTGCCCGGCCATGTCGCATCCACCCACCTGACCTGGGCGGCGATCGCCGGCTACCTGCTGTACAGCCTGGTCCTGTATGTCTTTCCGGATACGCTGCGCGCGATCGCCGCGCATCCCTGGCAGCACTGGCTCGACCTGGCCTGGTACGGACTGCTGACCGCGGTCACCGACCCGGTCACCAGCGGCATTTTCCTGTTTTACCTGTTCGCCATCCTCGCTACCTCGTTCAGGCAAGGCAGCGCGGCCGGCATCGGCATCACCTTCGCCAGCGCCGGCGTCTACCTGGGGATCGTGTTCGCGCTGTCGCGCCAGCAGGCCGGGTTCGAATGGTCGGCCTTCTTCCTGCGCAGTTTCTTCCTGATCAGCCTGGGGACCATGATCTCGCTGTGGGGCGGCTCCGAGCTGGCGCTCAAGAAGCGCCTGGCGCTGCTACGTGAAATCAATGGCCTGTCGAATCCGCGATTCGGCGTCGACCACGTGCTCAAGGCGACCATGGAGAAACTGCGGCTGTTCTTCGAGGCCGACGCCTGCATGCTGCTGGCCTGCGATGCCGACACCGGGCGCTACACGCTGCGCGAATCGAACGCGGCCCAGTCCGCCGGCACCGCGGAGCAGATTCCCGCCGGGCTGGCCAGCTCGCTGCTGCCGTTCAGCGCCCATGAGGCTGTCTGCTTCACCGCCATCGACAGCAACGACCAGGGACGGCGCTCCCTGGCCCGCGTGGCCAACCTCGCCGACGGCCACTGGAAAAATGTCCCATCCGATCCCGCGCAGGATGTGGCCGACATCCTGAACGCGCGCGCATTCATGAGCGTTCCCCTGCAGCCCGGCCGCGACACCGGACGGCTCTATCTCAGCTCGAGCCGGCGGCGCTTCCGCGACAGCGACGCCAGCTTCCTGGCACAGGCGGTGGAGCAGGCCTTCCGCCTGATCGAGCACGTCAGGATCCTCGACCACATGGCTTCCGCCGCGGCGGCGGTCGAGCGGCGCCGTATCGTCACCGACCTGCACGACAGCGCGATCCAGCCCTATATCGGCCTGAAGATGGGGCTGGAGGCGATCAGGGAGCAGGCGAATCCGGCGAATCCGCTGATGGCGCCGATCGACGGGCTGCTGGCGATGACCGCTTCGGTCATCCATGACCTGCGCAGCTTCGTGCGCGAACTCGATCGCCAGCATGCCGCACCCGCCGATGCCCTCGCATCGAATATCCAGCAACGCGCCCGGCACTTCCGGGATCACTTCGGGATGCAGGTCGAGGTGAACATCGAAGCGCCGCTGGAGGTCAGCGACCGGCTGGCGGCCGAGATCCTGCAGCTCGTCAACGAAGGCCTGAGCAATGTGCGCAAGCACACGACCGCCAGCCATTGCCGCATCCTGCTTGCGCGCCACGCGAACATGCTGGACCTGCGGATCGAAAACCCCTGGGGCCAGGGCGAGCCGCCGCAATTCGAGCCGCGTTCGCTGACGATCCGTGCGCGGGCCCTGGGCGGCCATGTCGCGGTCGAGTCCGGGGACGGCCGCTCGGCGGTCCACATCACGATACCGACATGAGTGCATTGCCATGAGTTCCGATCCGATCCGCGTCATGGTGGTCGACGACCATCAAACCGTGCTGTGGGGACTGCGCCAGCTGATCGACAGCCGCCGGCCGGAAATGACGGTGGTGGGCGCGGCCAGCGATCCTTTTGAGGCCCTGCGGCTGGCGCGCGAACTGGAACCGGACCTGATCCTGCTGGATATGGACCTGGGCACGAGCGACGCCAACCAGCTCATCCCCGAGCTGCAGGACTGCTGCGACGCCAAGATCCTGATCCTGACCGGCGTGCGCGACGATGCCCGCACCGACGATGCCATCCTGCGCGGCGCGCGCGGCATCCTCAAGAAAGAGCTGCCGGCCGAGGTCGTCCTGCAGGCCATCGCCAGCGTCCACCGCGGCGAGCTGTGGCTGGACCGGATCACGACCGGCAGGGTCTTCCACCAGCAGCAGGAACGCGAACGCCAGCAGGGCGCGGAGAAGCTGAAGATCGCCGAGCTGACGCCCAAGGAGCGCCAGATCGTCACGGCGATCGCCATCGCGCAGGGCGTCAACAACAAGGAACTGGCCAAGCAGCTGTTCATGAGCGAACACACCTTGCGCAACCACCTGTCGGCGATCTACCAGAAACTCGGCGTCGGCAACCGCCTCCAGCTGTATGTGTATGCGGTCAAGCACGGGCTGGACCGCCGCCCCGCATACTGAGCGGCGGCGCTCCCGTCAGTCGCGGCCCAGCTCTTCGCCCAGCTCGCGCCCGCGCGCCGCCGCCGCCTTCATCGCCGCCACGATGGACTGCTTCACGCCGGCCGCTTCCATGTTGGTGATGGCCGCGTGGGTCGTGCCGCCTTTCGAGGTCACGCGCTGGCGCAGCACCTCGAGCGGCTCGTCCGACTGCGCGGCCAGCTGGGCCGCGCCGGTGAAGGTGGCGATCGCCAGTTCCCTGCCCTGCTCGCCCGACAGGCCCATTTCCAGGGCCGCCTGCTGCATCGCCTCGAGGAAGAAGAAGACATAGGCCGGGCCGCTGCCCGACACCGCCGTCACCGGATCGATGGCGTCCTCGCTGTCCAGCCAGACGGTCTTGCCGACCGCGCGCAGGATGCTGTCGGCGGCCTGCTTCTGGGTGTCGCTCACGCCCGCCATCGCCACCATGCCGGTGATGCCCTGCCCGATCAGCGCCGGCGTGTTCGGCATGGTGCGCACGATGGCCCCGTAGCCGCCCAGCCAGCGCGACAGGTCGGTGCCGCGGATGCCGGCGGCGATCGACAGCACCAGCGGCCGCGCATCCAGTTGCGACTGCAGGCGCAGCGCGACGTCGCGCATCTGCTGCGGCTTCACGGCCAGCACGATCACGTCGCTGGCGGCGACTTCCGCGCCGATCCCGGGCGCGGTCGTCACGCCATATTCGGCGCGCAGCTTGCCGAGCGCCTCCGCGTTCGGATCGACCACGTGGATGTCGTGGCCTTGCGCGACCTTGCCGGCCAGGCCGGCGATGAGGGCGGTGGCCATGTTGCCGCCGCCGATGAAGCTGATTTTCATGTTGGTCTCTTTACTCATAATGGCGGGCGCCGAAGATGGCGCTGCCGACGCGCACGATGGTCGCGCCTTCGAGGATGGCCGCGCGCATGTCGCCCGACATGCCCATCGACAGCGTGTCGAGGTGGATGCCGGACTTGACGATGTCCTGGGCCAGCGCGCGCAGGCGCGCGAAGGGAAGGCGCTGCAGCGCCGGATCTTCCTGTGGCTCGGGGATGGCCATCAGGCCGCGCAGGCGCAGGTTCGGCAACGCGGCCACCGCCTGCGCCAGCGCGGGCAGTTCGCCGGGCTGGATCCCGCTCTTGCTGGATTCGCCGCTGATGTTCACCTGCAGGCAGATGTTGAGCGGGCCGCGTCCGGGCGGGCGCTGCTCGGACAGGCGCTGGGCGATCTTCAGGCGCTCGACCGTGTGCACCCAGTCGAAATGGGCCGCGATCGGGCGCGTCTTGTTGGACTGGATCGGGCCGATGAAATGCCATTCCAGCGGGGTATCCGGTAGCGCTTTTGCGACAGCCGCGATCTTGTCGATGCCTTCCTGCAGATAGTTCTCGCCGAACGCGCGCTGGCCCGCCGCGACGGCTTCCAGGACCGCCTCCGCAGGGAAAGTCTTCGACACGGCCAGCAACTGGACCGTCGAACGGGGCCTTTCGGCAGCCCGGCAGGCGGCCTCGATTGTCGCTTCGACAGCTTGCAAGTTCCCGGCGATTGTGGACATAATGGTTTTCTATAGGAAATATTTTTGTAGCTCTGCGAAGCCACCGTCGCCCCCGCGCAGGCGGTTCCCGCCTGCGCGGGAACGACGGCGACAGGAATTAATTATAAATGGACATCTCTGAACTCCTCGCCTTCTCGGTCAAGAACAAGGCCTCGGACCTGCACCTGTCGGCCGGCCTGCCGCCGATGATCCGCGTGCATGGCGACGTCCGCCGCATCAACCTGCCGCCGCTGGAGCACAAGGACGTGCACGGCATGATCTATGACATCATGAACGACGGCCAGCGCAAGCAGTACGAAGAGATGCTGGAGTGCGACTTCTCGTTCGCGATTCCCGGCCTGGCGCGGTTCCGCGTGAACGCCTTCAACCAGGAGCGCGGCGCTTCGGCGGTGATGCGGACCATTCCGTCCAAGATCCTGAGCCTGGAAGAACTGAATGCGCCGAAGATCTTCGGCGAGCTGGCCATGAAGCCGCGCGGCCTGGTGCTGGTGACCGGCCCGACCGGTTCGGGCAAGTCGACCACCCTCGCCGCGATGATCAACCACCTGAACGAAAACGAGTACGGCCATATCCTCACCATCGAGGACCCGATCGAGTTCGTCCACGATTCGAAGAAGTGCCTGATCAACCAGCGCGAAGTCGGCCCGCACACGCTGTCCTTCAACAATGCGCTGCGCTCGGCGCTGCGCGAAGACCCGGACGCGATCCTGGTCGGCGAGCTGCGCGACCTGGAGACGATCCGCCTGGCGCTGTCGGCCGCCGAGACCGGCCACCTGGTGTTCGGCACCCTGCACACCTCGTCGGCGGCGAAGACCATCGACCGTATCGTCGACGTCTTCCCGGCCGAGGAAAAGGAGATGGTGCGCGCGATGCTGTCGGAATCGCTGCAGGCCGTGATTTCGCAGACCCTGCTGAAGACCAAGGACGGCAGCGGCCGCGTGGCCGCGCACGAGATCATGATCGGCACCCCGGCGATCCGCAACCTGATCCGCGAAGCGAAGATCGCGCAGATGTACTCGTCGATCCAGACCGGCTCCAGCGTCGGCATGCAGACCCTGGACCAGAACCTGACCGACCTGGTGCGCCGCAACGTGATTTCCTCGGCCGCAGCCCGCGCCGCGGCCAAGATCCCCGAAAACTTCCCGGGCTAAAGGACCAGCATGGAACGCGACCAGGCCTCCAAATTCATGTTCGACCTGCTGCGCCTGATGGTCAGCAAGGGCGGCTCCGACCTGTTCATCACGGCCGGCTTTCCGCCCGCGATCAAGATCGACGGCAGGATGACGCCGGTGTCGAGCCAGGCGCTCTCCGGCTCGCACACGGCCGACCTGGCGCGCGCCATCATGAACGACAAGCAGGCCGCCGGCTTCGAATTGAGCAAGGAAGCGAACTTCGCGATCAGCCCGGCCGACCTGGGGCGCTTCCGCGTCTCGGCCTTCATGCAGATGGGCTGCGTGGGCATGGTGCTGCGCGTGATCACGACCACCATCCCCCGTTTCGAGGACCTCGAACTGCCGGACGTGCTGAAGGAGGTCATCATGACCAAGCGCGGCCTGGTGATCATGGTCGGCGCCACCGGTTCCGGTAAATCGACGACCCTGGCCGCGATGGTCGGCTACCGCAACGAGAACAGCTACGGCCACATCATCACGATCGAAGACCCGGTCGAATTCGTCCATCCGCACCGCAACTGCGTGATCACCCAGCGCGAGGTGGGCGTGGATACCGACAGCTTCGAAGCCGCGCTGAAGAATTCGCTGCGCCAGGCGCCGGACGTGATCCAGATCGGCGAGATCCGCGACCGCGAGACCATGGAACACGCGATCGCCTTCGCCGAAACCGGCCACCTGTGCCTGGCGACCCTGCACGCGAACAGCGCCAACCAGGCGCTCGACCGCATCATCAACTTCTTCCCGGAAGAGCGCCGGCAGCAGCTGCTGATGGACCTGTCGCTGAACCTGAAGGGCCTGATTTCGCAGCGCCTGATCCCGAAGAAGGAAGCGAAGGGCCGCGTGGTCGCGATCGAGATCATGCTGAATTCGCCGCTCATCTCCGACCTGATCTTCAAGGGCGAAGTCCACGAGATCAAGGAGATCATGAAGAAGTCGAGGGAGCTCGGCATGCAGACCTTCGACCAGGCCCTGTTCGACCTGTACGAGGCCGACAAGATCACCTACGAAGATGCGCTGCGCAACGCCGACTCCGTGAACGACCTGCGCCTGAACATCAAGCTGAACAGCAAGCACGCCAGGAACCGCGATTTCTCGAGCGGGACCGAACACCTCGGGATCGTCTGAGGCCGCGCCCGGGCGGGCAGGCCTAGCGGCTGCCGCCCGCCTGTTTCAGCACATGCTCTTCCGACTCCGCCAGGCGGCGCGCCACATCGCGTCCGGCGCCGCTCCAGAACTCGATGTCGGCGCCGCGGATGCGCGCCGCGACGTTCGCGACGTGCGCGCGCGCCGCATCGCGCGCCCCTTCCTTGTCCTGGCGCGCGATGGCGTCGGCCACCGCCCAGTGCTCGTTCCGTAGTTGCGACTTGATGTCGCCGAAGCGCGGCTCGTTCATGCGTCCCAGGGTGACGGCTTCGTGCAGGAACTGGCGCAGGAAGCCCAGCAGCGAGGTATAGAGCGGATTCCCGGTCGCGTTGGCGATCGCATTGTGGAAGGCCAGGTCCTCGTCGACGCCATCCCTGCCCGCCGCCACCGCCTTGTCGATCGAGGCCAGCGCCTGCTGGATCTCGTCGTTCTGGGCCGCGGTGCGGCGCTCCGCCGCCAGCGCCGCCACTTCGGCTTCGAGACCGCCGCGCAACTCCATCACCCGCAGCACGGCCTGCACCGAACTTTCGACGTCGACATCGATCTGGAACCGCGCCGGCTGGCTCGAACCGACGATCAACGTGCCCTTGCCCTGGTGGGTGGCCACCAGGCCCTCGGCCTTCAGGCGCGAGACGGCTTCGCGGATGACGGTCCGGCTGACGGCGAAGCGCTCGGCCAGCGCCGCCTCGGCCGGCAGGCGCGTGCCTGTGGCAAATTCGCCACTCCTGATTTTTTCCAGCAAAACCTCGGTCACACGGTCAGCCAGGGTGCCCGGAGTCACGATTGCTTCCTTTGATGTACCAGCATGCGCCATGCATGACTCCTTACTACAGTGAACGACCGATCAGAACTCGATTGACAATTATATAGCCACTTGCCTACACTGGAAATCAACTTGTATGACATGTTATTGTCATACAAGTTGAGCCGAAGGCAGGCATAGATCAGCCTCGGCGCCGTGCACCGGCCCGGCAATAACAAAGACACACGGGCTGGCCAAATGACATCTGAGGAGAATTTGAAGCATGTGGAGCCAAGTGTATGACCCCCTGGGGAACGCCGTCCTATCGACATTGGCGGCAGCCATCCCCGTTGCCGTGATGCTTGCGGCGCTCGCTTTCTTTCACATCAAGGCCCACATTGCCGCCCTGCTCGGCCTGGCCGCGGCGCTGCTGGTGGCCATTTTCGCGTATGCGATGCCGGCCCAGACCGCGGTCTCGGCCGCCATGTACGGCGCCGCCAACGGCCTGCTGCCGATCGGCTGGATCATCCTGAACGTGATCTTCCTGTACCAGCTCACCGAGCGTAAGGGCTACTTCAAGGTCCTGCAGGAATCGATCACCGGCATCACCACCGACCGCCGCCTGCAGCTGCTGCTGGTGGCGTTTTCCTTCGGCGCCTTCTTCGAGGGCGCCGGCGGCTTCGGTACGCCGGTGGCCGTGACCGGCGCCATGCTGATCGGCCTGGGCTTCGCGCCGCTGGCCGCGTCCGGCCTGTCGCTGATCGCGAACACCGCGCCGGTGGCCTTCGGCGCGCTCGGCTCGCCGCTGATCGCTCTGGCCGGCGTGACCGGCCTCGACCTGCTGCAACTGTCGGGCATGGTCGGCCGCCAGCTGCCCTTCTTCTCGATCATCGTGCCGTTCTGGCTGATCTGGGCCTTCTGCGGCTTCGCCGGCATGGCCGCGATCTGGCCGGCCATCCTGGTCGCCGGCGCCGCCTTCGCCATTCCGCAATACCTGATCTCGAACTTCCACGGCCCGTGGCTGGTCGACGTCGGCGCCTCGATCTCGTCGATGTTCTTCCTGACCATGTTCCTGAAAGTCTGGAAGCCGGCCACCATCTGGACCAATACCGCCGGCAAGTTCAAGGGCGCCGGCACCGCCGCCGCCACCGAGTCGGTGGTCCACAACCACTCGCGCTCGGCCGTGCTGCGCGCCTGGCTGCCGTGGCTGATCCTGTCGGTGCTGGTATTCCTGTGGGGTATCCCCGAGTGGAAGAAGATGCTCGACGGCCTGTCGGTCTTCAAGGTCGAATGGCCCTCCCTGCACAAGATGGTGCAGAAGATGCCGCCGGTCGCCGCCAAGCCGACCGCCGAAGCGGCCGTCTACACGCTCAACTGGCTGTCCGCCACCGGTTCCGGCATCCTGGCCGCGTCCATCATCTCCGGCCTGGTCATGGGCTACAAGGTGCGCGAGCTGTTCGCCGTGTACTGGGACACCATCAAGCTGCTGCGCTACTCGCTGCTGACCATCGCCGCCATGCTGGCGCTCGGCTACACCACCCGTTACTCGGGCCTCGACTCGACCCTCGGCCTGGCGTTCTCGCATACCGGCGTGCTGTACCCGTTCTTCGGCACCCTGCTCGGCTGGCTCGGCGTGGCGCT
Organism: Telluria sp. Soil_C_11; assembly: GCF_057657395.1. NCBI lineage: Bacteria > Pseudomonadati > Pseudomonadota > Betaproteobacteria > Burkholderiales > Oxalobacteraceae > Telluria > Telluria sp. Soil_C_11. Next base: position 363,804 of record NZ_JBDGIN010000003.1, read on the forward strand.
GACCGGCTCGGACACCGCCTCCAACGTGCTGTTCGGCGGCCTGCAGAAGACCTCGGCCACCCAGCTCGGCCTGGACCCGGTGCTGATGGCGGCGGCCAACTCCTCGGGCGGCGTGATGGGCAAGATGATCGACGCCCAGTCCATCGTGGTGGCGTCCACCGCGACCAAGTGGTACGGCCACGAAGGCGACATCCTGCGCTACGTGTTCTTCCATTCGATCGCACTGGCCTGCCTGGTCGGCATCCTGGTGACGCTGCAGGCCTACGTTTATCCGTTCACCGCGCTGGTCCACTAAGCGCGGCAATTTAAAAAGGTAACCATGAAGATGTCTCCCGATCCGGAAACCCTGCTGGCGCGCCGCCGCCAGGTGGTGCAGGCCTTGCGTCCGGTGCTGCCGGACCGCTGCCTGCTGGCCGAGCCGGAGGACACCCGGCCCTACGAGTGCGACGGCCTGTCGGCCTACCGCCAGCTGCCGATGGTGGTGGCGCTGCCCGAAACCGAGCAGCAGGTCATCGACGTGCTGGCCGTCTGCCGCGCGCTGCAGGTGCCGATCGTGCCGCGCGGCGCCGGCACCGGCCTGTCGGGCGGCGCGATGCCGATCGCCGACGGCCTGGTGCTGTCCACCGCAAAGCTGAACCGGATCGTGAAGGTCGACCCGGCCTCGCGCACGGCGGTGGTCCAGCCGGGCGTGCGCAACCTCGCCATTTCGGAGGCGGCGGCGCCGCTCGGGCTGTACTATGCGCCCGATCCCTCGTCGCAGATCGCCTGCAGCATCGGCGGCAACGTCGCCGAGAATTCGGGCGGGGTGCACTGCCTGAAGTACGGCCTCACGGTGCACAACGTGCTGCGGGTGCGCGTCGTGACGATCGACGGCGATGTCGTCGAACTGGGCAGCGAGGCGCCGGACGCGCCCGGCCTCGACCTGCTGGCCGTGTTCATCGGCTCGGAAGGCATGCTGGGTGTGGTGACCGAAGTGACGGTCAAGCTGGTGCCCAAGCCCGCCGCGGCGCGGGTGATCATGGCTTCCTTCGACGACGTGGTCACGGGCGGCAATGCGGTCGCCAGCGTGATCGCGGCCGGCATCATCCCCGCCGGCCTGGAGATGATGGACCGCACCTCCTCGCGCATGGTCGAACCCTTCGTGAAGGCCGGCTACGACACCGAGGCGGCGGCGATCCTGCTGTGCGAGGCGGACGGCACCGAGCTCGAAGTGGCCGAGGAGATCGAACGCATGGCCGAGGTGCTGCAGGCCGCCGGCGCGAGCGCGATCACGGTCTCGCAGAACGAGGCCGAGCGCCTGCGCTTCTGGTCCGGCCGCAAGAACGCCTTCCCGGCCGCGGGCCGCATCTCGCCGGACTACTACTGCATGGACGGCACCATCCCGCGCAAGCAGCTTGCCCACGTGCTGACCAGCATCGAGAAGATGGAGACTGTCTACGGCCTGCGCTGCGCGAACGTGTTCCACGCCGGCGACGGCAACATGCACCCGCTGATCCTGTTCGATGCCAACCAGCCCGGCGAATTCGAACGCGCGGAAGCCTTCGGCGCGGCGATCCTGGCGCTGTGCGTCGAGGTCGGCGGCACCATCACCGGCGAGCACGGGGTCGGCATCGAGAAGATCAACTCGATGTGCGTGCAGTTCTCGAGCGCCGAGCTGGAAGCCTTCCACGCCGTCAAGCGCGCGTTCGACCCGCACCGCCTGCTCAATCCGGACAAGGCGATTCCAACGCTGAACCGCTGCGCCGAATTCGGAAAGATGCACGTCAGCGGCGGGGTCGCCCCGTTCGCGCACCTGCCGCGCTTCTGAGGCGCTTATTTGCTGAGGATTGAGGATCACACAAGAATGGAACAGGTACTTCAGGAATTCCGCGAGCGCATCGCCGCCGCGCACGCCGCGCGCACGCCGCTGCGCCTGCGCGGCGGCGGCAGCAAGGACTGGTACGGCCAGGCGGTCAGCGGCGAGGTGCTCGATACGCGCGCCTACCGCGGCATCATCGACTACGAGCCGTCCGAACTGGTGGTGACGGCGCGCTGCGGCACGCCGCTGGCCGAGCTCGAACAGGTGCTGGCCGAACAGAACCAGATGCTGGCCTTCGAACCGCCGCACTTCGGTCCCGGCGCCACCGTCGGCGGGATGGTCGCCAGCGGCCTGTCCGGTCCGCGCCGCCAGGGCGCCGGCGCGCTGCGCGACTTCGTCCTCGGCGTCGACCTGGTGGATGGACGCGGCGAGCTGCTGCACTTCGGCGGCAAGGTCATGAAGAACGTGGCCGGCTACGACGTCTCGCGCCTGCTGGCCGGCTCGCTCGGCACGCTCGGGCTGCTGGCCAACGTGTCGCTGAAGGTCCTGCCGCGCCCCGTGCGCGAGACGACGCTGGCGTTCGAGGTCGGCCAGCAGGAAGCGCTCGACAAGCTCAACGCCTGGAGCGGCCGCGCGCTGCCGATCTCGGCAAGCGCCTGGCTGGACGGCAGGCTGGCGCTGCGCCTGTCGGGCGCCGGCGCGGCGGTCGACGCCGCCGCGCGCGAGCTCGGCGGCGCGCATGGTGGAGAGATCACGGCCGATGCCGACCGCTTCTGGCACGACCTGCGCGAGCAGCGCGCCGATTTCTTCTTCGGCGCCCACCACGCCGGCCTGTGGCGCCTGGCCCTGCCGTCGACCACCCCGCCGCTCGACCTGCCGGGAAGCCAGCTGATCGAATGGGGCGGCGGCCAGCGCTGGCTGCTCGGCACCGCCGGTACGAACAGCGAGGCCGCCAGGATCCGCAAGACCGCCATCGAGCACGGCGGCCATGCGACCCTGTTCCGCGGCGGCGACAAGGGCCACGGCGTGTTCACGCCCCTGCAGCCGGCCCTCGCGGGCATCCACCGGCGCCTGAAGGACACTTTCGATCCCGCGGGGATCTTCAATCCTGCGCGCATGTACAACGAGTTCTGACGAGTCCTGCGAGTCTTAAATTATGCAAACCAATCTGGCTGACTTCATCAAGGGCAGCGCCGACGGCGACCAGGCCGAGGCCATCCTGCGCAGCTGCGTGCACTGCGGCTTTTGCACGGCGACCTGCCCGACCTACCAGCTGCTGGGCGACGAGCTCGATGGCCCGCGCGGACGCATCTACCTGATCAAGCAGGTGCTCGAAGGCGAGCCCGCGACCGAAAAGACGCAGCAGCACCTGGACCGCTGCCTGACCTGCCGCAACTGCGAAAGCACCTGTCCGTCGGGCGTGCAGTACGCGCGCCTGCTCGACATCGGCCGCAAGGTGGTCGACCGCCAGGTGGCGCGTCCGCTGCGCCAGCGCGTCGCCCGCCAGGCGCTGGCCGAGCTGCTGCCGCGGCGCTGGATCTTCACGCCGGCCATGCGCGCCGGCCAGGCGCTGCGCCCGCTGCTGCCGGCAGCGCTGAAACAGAAAGTCGCCCCGCGCGCCGCGCGTACTGAATGGCCGACCACCGTCCACGCGCGCCGCATGCTGGTGCTCGACGGCTGCGTGCAGCCGGCGATGGCGCCCAACATCAACGCTTCCACCGCGCGCGTGCTCGATGCGCTCGGCGTGCAGCTGGTGGCGGCGCCGAAGGCCGGCTGCTGCGGCGCCCTGCGTCACCACCTCGACGCACAGGAAGCCGCGCTCGACGACGTGCGCCGCAACATCGACGCCTGGTGGCCTTATGTGGAGGGCGAGAACGGCGCGGCGGTCGAGGCGATCGTGATGACGGCGTCCGGCTGCGGCGTGATGGTGAAGGACTACGGCCACCTGCTGGCGCACGATCCGGCCTACGCGGCGAAGGCCGAACGCATTTCGGCGCTGACCCTCGACCTGTCCGAGGTGCTGGCGCGCTTCGAGGCGCAACTGGCCACCCGCCTGGCCGGCCGCGAAGGACCGCGCGTCGCCTACCATCCGCCGTGCACGCTGCAGCACGGGCAGAAGATCCGCGGCCATGCCGAGCGCCTGCTGGCGCTGGCCGGGGTCGACGTCCAGCTGTGCAGGGACAGCCACCTGTGCTGCGGCTCGGCCGGCACCTACTCGGTGCTGCAGCCCGAACTGTCGGCCCAGCTGCGCGAGCGCAAGGTAGCCAACCTGGAAGCCACCGGCGCCCAGCAGATCGCTTCAAGCAACATCGGCTGCCTGAGCCACATCCAGGGCGGCACCGCGCTGCCGGTGCGCCACTGGATCGAGTTCATCGAGGAAGCGCTGGCGCGGCCGGCCACGGCCACCCGCGTCGCCCGGCAGGCCGCCTGAACGCGGCGGGCCTGATGGCTGCGGGGTGCAACGCCCCGCGGCGCTTTGCCGTACACTCTTGCATTGATACCCACGACAATGCAGGAGACTCCCCATGAACGTGTTCGACTTCCAGGCGACGTCCCTGGACGGCAAGCCGGTCGACCTCGCCCAGTACCGCGGCAAGGTCCTCCTCATCGTCAACACCGCCAGCAAATGCGGCTTCACCCCGCAGTACCAGGGACTCGAAACCGTGTACCGCGAACTGCATGGCCGCGGCCTCGAAGTGCTGGGCTTCCCGTGCAACCAGTTCGGCTCGCAGGAACCGGGTTCGGAAGCCGAGATCGGCGACTTCTGCGAAAAGAACTATGGCGTGAGCTTCCCGATGTTCGCCAAGGTCGACGTCAACGGCGACGATGCCCACCCGCTGTGGAAGCACCTGAAGGGCGAGGCGCCGGGCGTGCTGGGTACCGAAGGAATCAAGTGGAACTTCACCAAGTTCCTGATCGGGCGCGACGGCAAGGTGGTCAAGCGCTATGCGCCGCAGACCAAGCCGGAGGAGATTGCGGGGGATATCGAGAAGGCGTTGGGGCAATAAATCAGCCTCTTGGCCGGGCATGGCCCAATAAGGCCGCGTGTTGTTCATATTTTTTAAATGTTCACGATACGTGAACGAAAGAAAATATTGAAATCCCAGCCAGGTTTGTTCATACTTCCTCATAGTTCACGTTCCGTGAAAAAAGGATTTTAATGAACAAGGTCCATGTTCCAACCGACGAGGCTAGCCTGCTTACCAGGGCACTCGCTGAATTGAACAGCTCAATCGGCGTCCGCGGGGAAATTCTTCCTTCTTCAGATGCCGACGCCGACGCGACCATCCTGCTGCAGATTGGCGAAAAAGAACTTCAGTACGGCTGCGAGATCAAGAAAAAAGTCGACCGGTACTCGCTCGTGCTCGATCTGATCGACAGACTGGGCGCCATGCCCCAAAAATCGCTGCTGGTCAGCTCCCCCTTAAGCCAGGACATGGCAAACCGATGCCGCGAACTCGGCCTGCAGTTCATGGACACGGCAGGCAATGCCTACATCAATGACGACAAAGGCATTTACATCTACGTGACCGGACGACGCGGAAGCGAGGATTCAGAGAGCGTTATGAATGACGCAACGATGACTCCCGCCATCCTCAAGATGATGTTTGCCTTCCTGGCGGACCCATCGCTGCTGAACGCGCCTTATCGCGACATTTCGAACCGGGCAATGGTATCGACCGGTGCGATCGGCAAGGCCTTCGACACCCTGGAAGCGCGCCACCTGATCGGCATGACTACCGATGGCAAGCGCATGATGCACGCTTCGCAGCCATTCCTTAACGAGTGGGCCAGCGGTTACGCAAGCAGGCTGAAACCCAAGCTGAAAAAAATCCGCTTTGCCATCGACGACCTCGACAACCTCCGCAATACCTGGAATCCGGGACTCCGGATCTCGGCCTGGGGTGGGGAGGTCGGCGCAAGCTATCTGACCCAACACTTGCAACCTGAAGAATGCACCGTCTACATCAATATGGAAGACCCTCACGCGCTTCGGGATCTGGTACAGCGATTCCGCCTGCGGGCAGACCCCAAAGGGCGTCTTGAAGTCGTCGAGATGTTCTGGAATAGCGAATTTTTCACTGACTGGTTTCCTACAGTTCCACCACATTTGATTTACGCGGATCTGGTGGCGACCCAGGATTCACGCAATATCGCGGTGGCACAGCAGATCGCTTCGAAAGTCGACGAGCATGTACACCATCCGCGCCGATAAGCCACTCAATCCAGTCACCCTGGAGATCCTCGCGGCGATGCGGATATTGGCCCGACAGCTACACCACAGCTATATCCTCATCGGTGCAAGCGCACGGGATCTGCTGATGAGCCATGTCTTCGGCATCGAGTCGAAACGCGCGACACGCGACGTCGACTTTGCCGTCGCACTCGAGGACTGGGAAAGTTTTCACGTTCTGAGGAACGCACTGCTTGAAAGCGGCGATTTCGTGTCAGCAGAAAACAGGGCCCACCTGCTTTATTACCACCCGGGCGAACACGGCGAAGCCTTTCCACTGGACTTGATTCCCTTTGGAGGCCTGGAACAGGAAGCGCACAACATCGCCTGGCCGCCCGATATGAGCGTGGTCATGAACGTGACAGCTTATTCGGAAGCATTGGCGTCAGCACTGGAAGTCGACATTGGGAACGGGCTGACCGTCCCTGTCGTTTCAATTCCCGCACTCGCGGCACTCAAACTACTCGCGTGGAACGAACGAGGCCTGCAAGACAACAAGGACGCGCAAGACCTCTTCTTTCTCCTGCAGCACTACCATGAGGCCGGCAATCAAGAGCGGCTCTACGATGAAGCATATGCGTTACTGGAGAGCTGCGACTTCGATCCGACAAGGGCTGGCGCAGCCTTGCTCGGATACGACGCCGGTATCATCCTGAACGAAGACTCACGGGACGCTCTTCGTGCCGTGCTTGCGGATTCACGCAAACGCGACCGGATCATCCTCCACATGGCCCGGCCAACGGGAGGGAATGCCGAGACTGCGGCTGCCCTCCTGAGGGAATTCGAACGCGGTCTTCACATAAAGAAGCTTTAGACGGCGCTGGGCTGACGGTCGCCGCGGGGCTACTGCTTTGCCTGGATCTTTCTCGTCAGGCTCTCGAATTCGATCAACGCTTCATCGCTGATGGGGCGCCGCATCAGCCGGCGCCGTTCTTCTCTCAAGGACGAAAGAGACGACAGGCTCGGCACGAATCCCTTCGCTCCCTGCAGCTTCTGCGCATAGCTCACGGCTTCGGGCGGCCCCTGCCGCGCCTCCGCAAACTTCCGCAGCGCCCCGAGGCTCTCCGGCGTCGCCGCACACCACAGGGCCAGCAGCACCGACTTCACGGATGTCGCGGACTGCTGCCCTGAGAGGCGGTCCACCAGCGCCGGAACGAAGCTGTCTTCGTCCATCGGGAACAACATGTAGATGAGGGAATAGTTCTGACCGAGCCTCAGCGCGTGCAGCGGGATGCTGGCGATGAAATCCGGATCGTCCAGCACGTGCAATGCCGCGTCCCGTGTATCGAAGCCTTGCGCGGCCAGGCGGTGCACGGTCAGCAGGTAGTCGGTAGGCTGGATATCCTGCAGGTCTGCCTTCACGATCGAGCGCAAGGCCAACCGCTGGTCCTCGGCATCGCTGGACAGGGACAGCAGCAATTGGCGCCGTCGTAATGAAAGAACGAGGGATTCGACGGATTGGCGAGTTCCGCCCTCAGCAAGGGCAGCGTGCTGGTGGGATCGTCCTTCACCAGCTTCCAGAACGTATCCAGTTGCGCCGATTTTGCCGTGAGCTGCGCATCGTTCAGCGTGTGCGGCTGGAAGCTGTAGAGTTCGATGATTTTCGCGTGCAGGTCCGGCGCCGGGATCGGTGCCGCAAATGCCATCGTGGCGGCAAAGCTGGCGAGGCATGCGATGACAAGCTGGCGGCTCGAAAACATGGTGTAGTTGCCCGGATGACGAGAGGTGGAGAATGTACTTCCCTCTCCCGATACTGCCACGAAACTTGCCCGACAAGCTATCGAAAACTCACTGCCGGCCTGGAAAGCCGGCCAGGCTATCCGAGGAAGCGCCCTGCTTTCGATTCCAGCAGCGTGACCAGTTCCGGCTGCATGTACGCGTAATCGTCGGGTATATCCAGGCAGATCACCCGCTTGCCGTTGAGGTGGCGCCTGAACTTCGCGCCCAGCTGGTTCCGGTGCTTCTTCTCCATCACGAAGATGATGGTCGCCCATGCGATCTGCTCCGGCGACAGCGGCACGTCGGCATCCGCGCCCAGGCCGGCCGAATCCGTTTCGACCTCGGGCCATGTGGCAAACACATGTTCCGCGGTCGGGCTCCGCAGGCGGTTCTGGGTGCAGATGAAGAGTGCGCGTTTCACGTGAGGGCAATCCTCACTTCGGCGTGAAACGAATCGCCTGCCCGCCACCCGGCGCCAGCTTCAGCTGCAGCACATCCTTCGCCGTCACCGTGCGCGTATCAAGCACCAGGTCGAAGCGGTGCTCGTTGCGGTAGTCGGCCGCATCGCCGTCGCGGTAGATCTCGGCCACATAGGTCTTGTCCGGGTCGAGGAAGGACAACGGGAACGGCAGGGTGCGCGCCTGGCCGTCGGTGACGGCGCCGACGTACCAGTCATCCGACTTGCGGTCCTTGCGCGCGATGCTGACGTACTCGCCGACCGCGCCATTCACCACGCGGGTCTCGGCCCAGTCGGTCGGCACGTCGCGGATGAACTTGAAGGCGGCCGGGTACCTGGCGTAGTTTTCCGGCAGGTCGGCGGCCATCACGATCGGCGAATAGATGACGACGAAGTTGGCCAGCTGCTTGGCCTGGGTCGAGTTGAACACCTTGCCGTCCGCGCCGACCAGGCTGACGATGCCCGGCGTGTAGTCCATCGGGCCGCTCAGCATGCGCGTGAACACCAGCCTGGCTTCGTGGTCGACCGGGTTCACCGGATTGCCCCAGGCGTTGTATTCGACGCCGCGCGCGCCCTCGCGCGCGATCCAGTTCGGATACGTGCGGCGCAGGCCGGTGTCCTTGACCGGCTCGTGGGTGTCGACGGCGATTTTGTAGCGCGCCGCTTCCGTCACCGCTTTCAGGAAATGGCGCACGCCTTCCTGCGAATCGTAGTGGCCGAAGTGGACCTTGCCGTCCGGGCCCGCGAACTGCATGGTGCCGGCTTCGTGCACATAGCCGGACTTCACGCTGTCCACGCCCAGCTTCGCATACAGTTTATAGGCAGCAATCATCTGCTTTTCGTAGGCCGGCAGGTTGGCGCCGGTTTCGTGGTGGCCGATCAGGCGCACGCCCTTCTCTTTCGCATACGCGGCCAGCACCGGCAGGTCGAAGTCCGGATAGGGTTTGGTGAAGCTGAAGTCGGCGCCGCCATGGCCCCAGTCGCTTTCCCAGCCCTGGTTCCAGCCTTCGACCAGCACGCCGCGGAAGCCGTTCTGCGCGGCGAAGTCGATGTACTTCTTCACGTTGGCCGTGTTGGCGCCGTGCTTCGGCCCCGCGTTCCAGCTGGTGTGCTGCAGGTGCATGCTCCACCAGACGCCGACGAACTTGGACGGATGGACCCATGACACGTCGCCCAGCCTGTTCGGTTCGTTCAGGTTCAGTTCGAGGTCGGACATGTACAGGCCGGCCGCATCGTCGGCGATGCGCAGCGTGCGCCACGGGGTCGTGAAGGCGCCATGGCGCACCACCGCCGGCCCGGTCGACGACGGCGCCAGTTGCGCGCGCAGCTTCTGGCCCTCGACCTTGCGCACCCACATCGAGGCGTAGTCGACCAGCGCCGCCTCGTGCAGGGCGACGTGGGTGCCGTCTTCCAGGCGCAGGGTCAGCGGGGTGTTGGCGGTGCCGATTTCGGCGAGGGGCGCCTTCTGGATCAGTTCTTCGAGGCCGGGCAGTTCGCCGGCCGGGATCCACCAGGCGGTGGCCGGCTGGGCGACCGAGAATTCGGTCAGCTCGTCGAGGATCGCGGTGTCCCGCAGCTGCGGCTGGGCCGGGAATTCGTAGCGGAAGCCGACGCCGTCGTCGTAGATGCGGAAGACGATCGTGAGCGCGCGGTTGCTGCGGCTCTTCTGCTCGACCTCGACCCGCAGTTCGCGGTAATGGTTGCGCACGAAGCGGCGCTCGCCCCACGGCTGCTCCCAGGTCTCGTCATGCTCGCTGACCTTCTTTGCGCGCAGGCTGAAGCCGCCGTCCAGCTTGGGCGCGTTGGCCAGGTTGAAGCCCAGGCGCGACAGGCCGATGATCTCCTTGCCGCGGCGCTTGACGTCATAGCCCAGCCTGCCCATGCCGTCGATCTGCACCTCCACGTCGAGCACGCCGCCGGGAGAGGCCGCGCTGGCCACCACGGCCTGCGCCCAGGCGGCCTGGCCGGCCAGGCCGAGTGCGGCCACCAGGCCCAGGGCAATCAAACGGAAACCGGGCTTGAAACGGGGACGAACGCGCATCGGGGACACCTCCATAAAGAGATGTAATTTTACTACAGTCCGCTAGCGCGTCTCGACCCTTGCCGAGGCGTGGAGGGTGCAGCCGCGGTGCACGTTTTCGAGGAAGCGGATCGCCTCGCCAAGGCGCGCGGTGGCCGGCAGCATGCGGCCCAGCGATTCGTCGTCGTTCAACTTGTCGATGCCGAAGGCGATGGCCCGCGACACCTCGCGCGCTTCGCGACCGTCGCTGTTGTAGAGCGCGTCGTAGACCCCGACTTCTTCCCACAGCGAGACGTAGCCGGGGCCGATCGAATCCTGGAACGCGACCGACGGCGCCGCGTCCTCGTCCTGGGAGATCAATCGAAACACGAAACTCATGGGCACCTCCGCCTTACTCAAATCGGGCGCCGATGCTATCACGGCAGCCGGTTTCGCGTCGGACGCGGCGCTTCAGGGCTTGGCGTGCGGACGTCCCTGGGTCTGGCGCGCAGGCAAGGCGGTTTTTGATTTGACGGGTGCTTTCCCGTCGCCGCCGGCGATCATCGCCACCGAGCCCAGCGCCTGCAGCTCGGCCTTGCTTGACGCGGTGGTGGTCAGCATGAACTCCATCTTGCGGCGCGCGTCGGGCGGCGCCCAGGTCGACGACACGGTGCGGGTCCTGATCTTCGCCCCGGTGAGTTCTTCGCGGTCGGGACCGCGCCGCGCCACCATCGGCGAAGGCGCGTCGGCGACGATGTCGAGGAAGCCCTTCTCGACGGCGGCGGCGTTCGCGCGGCGCGCATGCAGCAGGCACAGGTTCTTCCCGGCCGGCAGCGCCAGCACGTAGTTCCCCATCTCGCCCTTGTACGGCACCGGCCAGGCGTCGCCCTCCATCCCGGACAGGAACAGCTGGGCGTCTTCCGCCGGCAGCCTGGGCACCTTGTCGTTCAGCAGACGCGCGCGGAACTCTTCCAGGTCGCCGAAGTGGCGCACGCACAGCTCCACGTACAGGTTCAGGAAGCCGTCGGCGTTCTCGTCCGCCGGCACGGCCGCCACGGCCGGCCTGGAGGCTGGCTTGGCAGCCACCTTTGGCGCCGGCTTCGTTACCGGCTTCGTTACCGGCTTCTTCACCGGCTTCGTCGCCTGCTTCGAAGACGGCTTCCGTGCCTGCTTTTGCGGGGCCTTGTGAACCTGCTTCTGCGCCTGTCCTTCCCCCGCCACCGCGATGCCGGACAGACCGCAGCCAATAAGCACCGCCAGCAGCGACGCCGCCAGGCGCCTCATCGTGCAACCGCCCCGGCAAGCGCGCGGTCGACCAGCTCGATCCAGTGCGTGACCAGCATCGCCGTCCCCGACTGCAAATGGGTGATGCAGCCGATATTCGCGGACACGATCTCCTTCGCGCCGGTCGCCTCCAGGTTGGCGACTTTGCGGTCGCGCAGCGCATGCGCGATCTCCGGGTGCAGCACCGAGTAGGTGCCGGCCGAGCCGCAGCACAGGTGGCTGTCGGCGCACAGCACCACGTCGACGCCCGCGGTGCGTAGCACGCCTTCGACCTTGCCGCGGATCTGCTGGCCGTGCTGCAAGGTGCACGGCGGGTGGAAGGCGATGCGTTCCTTCACGCGGCCGGCCATGCGCGCGCCGATCTCGCCTTCGAAGTCCTGCATGATTTCCGACAGGTCCCGCGTCAGCGCGCTGATCCTCTCCGCCTTTGCCGCGTAAGCCTGGTCGTGGGCCAGCAGGTGGCCGTATTCCTTGACCGTGACGCCGCAGCCGGACGCCGTCATCACGATGGCTTCGACCTGGCCGTTTTCCACATAGGGCCACCAGGCGTCGATGTTGCGGCGCATGTCCTGCAGGCCGCCGTCCTGGTCGTTCATGTGGTAGCGCACCGCGCCGCAGCAGCCGGCCTTCGGCGCCTCGATCAGCTGCACGCCCAGCGAATCCAGCACGCGTGCGGTGGCGGCGTTGATGTCGGGCGCCATCGCAGGCTGCACGCAGCCCGCCAGCGCCAGCATCTTGCGCGCGTGCTCGCGCCGCGGCCAGGGTCCGGCAGGGCGTGCCGGCTGCAGCTTGTCGCGCAGGCTGTCCGGCAACAGCGGCCGCGCCAGCTGCCCCGCCTTGAAGGCCGGCTTGAACAGGCTTGCGCGCGGCAGGAATTCCTTCAGCGTGGTGCGCTTGACGCGGTCGCCCAGCGGACGCGCGACGCGCTCCTCGACCACCCTGCGGCCGATGTCGGCCAGGCGGCCGTACTTCACGCCGGACGGGCAGGTGCTCTCGCAGTTGCGGCAGGTGAGGCAGCGGTCCAGGTGCAGCTGGGTCTTGCGGGTCGGTTCGACGCCCTCCAGCACCTGCTTGATCAGGTAGATGCGGCCGCGCGGACCATCGAGCTCGTCGCCCAGCAGCTGGTAGGTGGGACAGGTGGCGGTGCAGAAGCCGCAGTGCACGCAGGCGCGCAGGATGGCATCGGCCTCCCGGCCTTCGGGGGTGTCCTTGATGAAATCGGCGAGGTTCGTTTGCATGATCAATACATCCGGCCGGGGTTGAAAATGTTCGATGGATCGAATCCGGCCTTCAGGCGTTCGTGGATCTTCGCGATGGCCGGCGCCAGCGGCTGGAATACGCCGACGCTCTTGTCGCCGCCGCGGAACAGGGTCGCGTGGCCGCCGCAGGCCGATACCGTGGCGCGGATGCGCGCCGCGCTGGCGGCATCGCCGTCCGCGCGCAGCCAGCGCTGGGCCCCGCCCCACTCGATCAGCTGCGGACCAAGCGCGATGGCGCCGACGGTGGACGGCACCGACAGACGCCACAAGGGCGCATCGCCCGCGAAGAAGGCATGGCGCTGCTCGCGCAGGCCGGCCCAGAACTGCGTGCAGTCGGGCATCAGGTGGCCGCCATGCGCCACGCCCAGCGTGCGGACCGCGGCATCGACCGCGGCCTGGGCGCCCGACAGGCGCAGCGCCAGCACGCCATCAATCCAGCAACTGGCCGAGATCGGCAGCGGCTGGCCGCCCCATTCGTTCAGCTTGCGGATCGCGTCGACCTCGTTCATCTCGAAGCGGAGCGTGGCTTCGCGGTAGGCCAGCGGCAGCACCTTGACCGACACTTCCAGCAGCAGGCCGAGGGTACCCATCGACCCGGCCAGCAGGCGCGAGACATCGTAGCCGGCCACGTTCTTCATCACCTGGCCGCCGAAGGTGAGCACATCGCCCTTCCCGTCCAGGAGTTTGGCGCCGAGCACGAAGTCGCGCAGCGCGCCGCTGCTGGCGCGCCGCGGTCCGGATAGCCCGGCGGCGATGGCGCCGCCCAGGGTGGCGCCATCGCCAAAATGCGGCGGTTCGAAGGCCAGCATCTGCTTGTGCTCGGCCAGTAGCGCTTCGATCTCGGCGAGCGGCGTGCCGCAGCGCGCGGTGATCACCAGTTCGGTCGGCTCGTAGTCGACGATGCCGGCATACGCACGGGTGTCGAGGATCTCGCCGTCGAGACGCTGGCCGTACCAATCCTTGGTGCCGCCGCCGCGAATGCGCAGCGCACGTTTCTCGCGCGCGGCCGTCCTTGCCTGGTCCTGGAATCGTTCAAGGGTCTGCTGCATGGTCAGTTTCAAAAGCGTCACTTTCAAAAGCGCGGCAGGTCCGCGAACGGCAGCGCGCCGCCGCTGACCCGCATCTTGCCCATTTCGGCGCAGCGCTGGAGCGTGGGCACCGCCTTGTTCGGGTTCAGCAGCATGCCGGGATCGAAGGCGCGCTTGACGGTGAAAAAGGCTTCCAGTTCCCTGGCCCCGAACTGCACGCACATGGAATCGATCTTTTCGACGCCGACCCCGTGCTCGCCGGTGATGGTGCCGCCGACCTCGACGCACAGGGCCAGGATGGCGGCGCCGAAGTCTTCCGCGCGCTGCAGTTCGCCGGGCTTGTTGGCGTCGAACATGATCAGCGGATGCATGTTGCCGTCGCCGGCGTGGAACACGTTCGCGCAGCGCAAGCCGTAGGTGTCCTGCATTTCCTCGATCCGCGACAGCACGTGCGCCAGGTGCTTGCGCGGAATCGTCCCGTCCATGCAGTAGTAGTCGGCCGAGATGCGACCGCAGGCCGGGAAGGCGTTCTTGCGGCCGGACCAGAAGCGCAGGCGCTCGGCCTCGTTCTGCGAGACCGCGATGGCGCTGGCGCCGGCCTGCTGCAGCACGCCCGTCATGCGTTCGATCTCCTCGGCCACTTCGAGCTCGGTGCCATCCGCCTCGCACAGCAGGATCGCCGCCGCGTCGGTGTCGTAGCCGGCCTTCACGAAGGGCTCGACCATGCGCGAGGAGGTGCGGTCCATCATCTCCAGGCCGGCGGGAATGATGCCGGCCGCGATCACGCTGGCGACCGCGTTGCCGCCCGTGACCACGTCGTCGAAGGAAGCCATGATCACCTGCGCCAGCGCCGGCTTCGGCACCAGTTTCACGGTGACTTCAGTGACGATGCCGAGCATGCCTTCCGAGCCGATGAAGACGGCCAGCAGGTCCAGGCCGGGCGCGTCGAGCGCATCGCCGCCCAGTTCGATGATGTCGCCCTCGATCGTGCAGACGCGCACCCGCAGCACGTTATGCACCGTCAGGCCGTACTTCAGGCAGTGCACCCCGCCCGAGTTCTCGGCGACGTTGCCGCCGATCGTGCAGGCGATCTGCGACGAGGGATCCGGCGCGTAGTACAGGCCGAACGGCGCCGCCGCTTCCGAGATGGCGAGGTTGCGCACGCCGGGCTGGACCACGGCTGTACGCGCATACGGCTCGACCCGCAGGATACGGTTCAGGCGCGCGGTGGAGATCACCACGCCATCGGCCAGTGGCTGGGCGCCGCCCGAGAGGCCGGTGCCGGCGCCGCGCGGCACGATCGGCACCTGGAGTGTCCGGCAGACCTCCAGGATGGCCAGCACCTGCTCCTCGTTGTCGGGCAGCGTGACGATCATCGGCTGCTGGCGATACGCCGCCAGGCCGTCGCATTCGTAGGGCCGGGTGTCTTCGGGATCGTGTAGGACGCAACGCTCGGGGAGCACGGCGCGCAGGGCGCCGGCCACCTGCCGGCGGCGCTCGGGATCGACTGGAATCGAAGGAATCATAAGCCGATTGTAAGCACTATTGCATCAATTTGGCGTATGCTCCCGCTATCTTTTTTTATAGACAAGGCATAGCCATGGGCAATCGACTCTCGAAAATCGCGACCCGCACCGGCGACGACGGCAGCACCGGACTCGGCGACGGCAGCCGCACCGGTAAAGACAGCGCGCGCATCGCCACGCTGGGCGACGTCGACGAACTGAACTCCTTCGTCGGCCTGCTGCTGTGCGAGGACATGCCGGCGGCGCTGCGCGAAGAACTCGTCACGATCCAGCACGACCTGTTCGACCTCGGCGGCGAGCTGTGCATCCCCGGCTACCAGATGATCAAGGACGAGCATGTGGCCCGCCTCGACGGCCTGCTCGAAAAATACAATGCCGACCTGCCGGTCCTGAAGGAATTCATCCTGCCGGCCGGCTCGCGCGCGGCGTCACTGGCCCATGTATGCCGCACCGTGTGCCGGCGCGCCGAGCGCAGCATCGTCGCCCTGTCGAAGACGGACACGATCAACGCCCAGCCGCGTCAATACGTGAACCGCCTGTCCGACCTGATGTTCGTGCTGGCGCGCGTGCTGAACCGCCATGCCGGCGGCAGCGACGTGTTGTGGCAGCACGAACGCCAGCGCGGCTGACCGATGGCGCTGCAGTTGGAAAACGGCGCCGGCACGGCGTTCGGGGTCCGCTTCTACCGCGGCGGCCCGAACTGGCCGGCGAATCCCTTCGGCTTCCAGGGCCCGGGCCAGCTCACGATCGAACCCGACTTCGTGCTCGTGCGCGGGCTTTGCCACCGGACGTTCCGCTTCCCGAAGACGGAACAGCAGCGCCTGCGCGTGGCCGACATCGTCAACGTGCGGACCTCGGGCGAGGACGTGATCTTCGACGTCGTCGGCGTGCAGGACATGCAGGAAGTGGTGCGGGAAGTCGGCTTTTCCGCCGCCGGTCGCGAGGCTGCGAAGGCGATCGCAGCCGCCCTCCCCACGCGCTGCACGCCGCAATTCGAAATGGAGGCCCATGTCGAGCGCGAGGTGTTCAACGACCGCATCGACTACTGGAGTCCATCGACCCCGGTGATCCGGACGCTGCTGGTGGCGAACATCGCGATCTTTTTCCTGATGTGGCTGGAGCGCCAGGGCTTCGGCACGCCCTGGTTCAAGCCGCTGCCGGGCTGGGGCTCGGCCGCCGCGCTGCAGGGACACCTGCAGTTGTGGAAGCAGGGCGTGCTGAACGTCATCGGAAGCAGCGACTGGCGTCTGCCGCTGGCCTCGTTGACCGGCTTCGGCCCGGAAGTCCATCCCGCCCTGCTCCGCGAGCAGCTGGTGAAATGGGGCTCGAACCTGCCGCGCATGACGCTGGGCGCGGGGGAATGGTGGCGCGTCCTGACCTCGGCTTTCCTGCACGGGAATTTGCTGCACCTGGCGATGAACATGTTCGCGCTGTGGCAGGCGGGCCAGCTGGTCGAGCGCATCTTCGGCAGCCTGCGCTTTGCCGGCCTGTACCTCCTGGCGGCGATCGGCGGCAGCCTGGGCAGCGTGTCGTGGGGCCTGCTGACGCATCACCCCGTGAACAGCGTGGGCGCGTCGGGCGCGGTGTTCGGCATCATCGGCGGCCTGTTCGCCTTCATCGGCCGCGAGCACAGCGGCGTGCCGCCGACCGTGGTGCGGGACCTGCGCAGTTCGCTCGTCCCCTTCCTGCTGTTTAATATCGGGGCCGGCTTCCTGTATCCGCACACCGACAACGCGGCCCACATCGGCGGCCTGGCCGCCGGCTGGCTGGCCGGCCATTTGCTGGCGCGCTCGCTGCACGTGCCGGCCCAGCGCGCGGCCTGACGATCGCGCTTTTATGATGAGGCCAGGCGCTGGCGGCGCTTGGCGTCGTACATGTCCTGGTCGGCCAGGTGAACCAGTTCCTCGGCGTTGCAGGCATCGCGCGGGCACAGCGCCGCGCCGATGCTGACCGAGACGCGCAGGCGATGTCCCTTGTATTCCACCGGCTCGGCGATGGCGGCGCGCAGGGCGGCGCTCATCCGGCTCACGACCAGTTCCGCGTTGGCGTCGGCCAGCGTCGCCGCGACCACGAATTCGTCGCCGCCCAGGCGCGCCGCCAGGTCCGAACCACGGACCGCGGCGCGGATGCGCTCGGCGATCGCGGTCAGCACGTGGTCGCCGGCGGCGTGGCCGTGGCGGTCGTTGACCGGCTTGAAGCCGTCCAGGTCCAGGAACAGCACCGCCACCGTGGCGGCGCCCTGGCGTGCCGCCAGCAATTCGTCCAGCCGGCGCAGGAAGCGTACCCGGTTGGCCAGCCCGGTCAGAGGGTCATGCTCGGACCGGTACTGGCTCTGGCGCTTGGCCTCTTCCTCGAGTTTCAGTTCATGCGCCAGCGCGTTCTTCAGCAGGAAGGCCTGGCGTGAAAAGCCCTCGCGCAGGACCAGCGACACGATTCCGATCAGGTTGGCCGAAACGAGAAAGAAGACGTTCTGGGCCAGCAGCGGCCACTGCCCGTTCCTGCCCATCCCCTGCCCGAGCAAGGCCACCAGCACATAGCTGCCGACCACGGCGGCGCCGGTCAGGCCAGCCTGCAGGGGGCGCACATAGGTCCAGACGTACATGGCCAGCGACACGATGAGCAGGCCGGCGTAATACGAGCTCCAGGCAAGGTCGGTGGGACTCGACTGCAGGATGATGGCCTCGATCCCAACCGACCAGCCGAGCGCGATCGCGGACATGCACAGGCCGTAGTGGCGCACGAACACCTCGGGCCGCAAGCGCACGGCGGTCGTGAGCGCCATCGTCGCCAGTACCACGACGGCGCGCACCTTCCACGCGCCGGACACATTGCTCGGCAAGGTGACCACGTCGAGCGCGCCGAAGCACAGCACCAATACGGCGCACAACAGGCTCGCGACGTAGAGCATGCGGAGCTTGTCGCCCGCCAGGTCGGCCTGGTAGGCGGCTTCGAGGGCCGGCGAAAACGGTTCGGAAACGGGAGAAGACGGAAAAAGTCGGAGCACAGGAACGGCATGTCCGGATGAAAGAATCCGCAAGCGTACTCCATGGCGAACTGGCAAGCCATCGCAAGATGCATATATGTTGCTCATGAAATACACTCGGTGCATTCATGCCAACTTTTATGCGATGTGTTGCGAATCGCAAACGTCCAGGAATTCGCGTATGCTCGACAAAAACTTTTCATGACGACCATGGCAGACGATTTCATCGGCATCTACGACAACGCCCTGACGGGCGAGCAATGCGCCCACATCCTGCAGCGCTTCGAAGCCAGCGACAAAGTCGTGCGCGGCCGCACCGGGAATGGCGTGGACGTGGCCAAGAAGGACAGCTGGGACCTCACCCTGACCCAGTACCCGGAGTGGCAGGACGTGGCCGCCCTGATGGCGTCCACCCTGCGGCGCCACCTCGTGCAGTACGTGGACCGCTACCGCGCGCTGGTGCTGGGCGCGCTGTCGCCGATGGTCGCGCATCCGTCCACCGGCGAGCCGGTCGGGCTCTCGCTCGACAACTTCGACGAATGCGGCCGTCCCCACCTGGACGCGCTGGTGGCGTCGATGTACCGCTGCGGCCCGATCAACCTGCAGAAGTACCTGCGCGGCAGCGGCGGCTACCACCACTGGCATTCCGAGATCTACCCGCAGAACGCCAGCTGCGAGACCCTGCACCGGGTGCTGCTGTTCCAGTTCTACCTGAACGACGTGGCAGACGGCGGCGAGACCGAATTCCTGTACCAGGGCCGCAAGGTGGAAGCGAAACAGGGACGCCTGATCATCGCCCCGGCCGGCTTCACGCACACGCACAAGGGGCATGTGCCGCACAGCGGCGACAAATACGTGTCGACTTCGTGGATCCTGTTCCGGCGCGCGGAAGAATTATTTGGGCAGCGGGCCGGCTGAGATCCATCGTTCCCGCGATTAACCCGTCGTCCCCGCGAAGGCGGGGACCCAAGTTTAGCGTGCGTTACGATAGCTCATGCAGAACTTGGGTTCCCGCCTGCGCGGGAACGACGGGTTCAGGTCCCGACTTCCTTCAAAGCCTGCAGCGCCATCGCATAAATACCCTCATACGACTTGGCGGCGGCGATGAAGCGGCCGTTGTGGCAGAAGCCGGCATCGGCCACGCCGGTGACGGCGGCCAGCTCGGCGTCGCGCAGGCCGGCCCAGGATGCCGGCAGGTCGGCCCTGGCCTCGAAGGTGTCGGCGGTGGCCGGCACCGTGTGCAGCATGTAGCGCTGCTCGCCGATATTGTGGCTGATGACGAACAGGACCTTCGGCATTTCCTTGCGCACCACCGAGCTCCAGGGCAGCGCGCCGTTCTTCAGGTACAGCAGCTTCCCGCCTTCCAGCACCTCGGCCTGGCGCACCTGTTCCAGCGCCAGCATGGCGCCGACGCGGTACTTGACGGCGTTCGCCATCACGTCGGTCAGGAAGGCCATCGCGCGATGGAACTGGTCCAGGCGGTAGGCGTCCGCCCTTTCGCCGTAGCCCAGCCTTTCCTCGTCCAGCCAGCTCAGGTTGTAGCCCGAGACCACGGCCGACAGGCCATAGCCGCCGGGTGCGTTCTTGGCCGCGCCGACGTCCGACAGGTCGAGGTACTGCACGATGTCGGCATCGATGGCCCAGGCGATCTGCTGGGCGGTGTCGTCGCTCAGCTGCGCTCCGGTGTGCTGCGCGGCGAGGGCGGCGACGCAGCGGCCGCCGTATTCGCGCCACACCAGGCCGGCGCTGGCATACGGCACGCCGCTCTGGCGGGCGCCGCTGAAGCCCTTCTGGTGGTGGTCGAAGCGTCCGCTGGCCGGATCCCAGATGCCGCCGACGTCGATCACGACGTCGCCGCGCTCGATGGTGGCGGGGTCGCGCGTGCGCACGAGTTCCGCCTCGGGATGCAGCACCTTGATGACGGCGACGGCCCAGGCGTCATCCGCATGAAATTTGCCGCCGTGGGTGACGATGAGCATGATCAGTTATTGTTGACCACCAGCCGCGGCTCGCCCAGCCCGAAACGCTCGCGGATCGAGTTGCCGATGCCGTGCGCGTCCAGGCCGACGGAAGCCAGCAGCACGCCCGGGTCGCCCTGGTCGATGAAGCGGTCCGGCAGGCCCAGGATCAGCAGCGGCTTGACGATGCCTTCCGCTGCGAGGGTCTCGGCGACAGCCGAACCGGCGCCGCCCATGGTGCAGCCCTCTTCCACCGTCACCAGGTAGTCGTGGTCCCTGGCCAGGCGCTTCACCAGTTCGACGTCGAGCGGCTTCACGAAGCGCATGTCGGCCACGGTCGCGTTCAGCCCTTCGGCCGCCTTCTGGGCCGGGGCGACCATCGAGCCGAAGGCCAGGATGGCGACGCCCTTGCCCTGGCGTTTCACCACGCCCTTGCCGATCTCGATCGAGGTCAGCTCGGGCTGGATGGCGGCGCCGACGCCGGCGCCGCGCGGATAGCGCACCGCCGCCGGGCCCGGATAATGGTAGGCCGTGGTCAGCATCTGGCGGCATTCGTTCTCGTCGGACGGTGCCATCACGACCATGTTCGGGATGCAGCGCAGGTAGGCCAGGTCGTAGTTGCCGGCGTGGGTCGCGCCGTCGGCGCCGACCAGGCCGGCGCGGTCCAGGGCGAAGGTCACGTCGAGGTTCTGCAGCGCCACGTCGTGGATCAGCTGGTCGTAGGCGCGCTGCAGGAAGGTCGAGTAGATCGCCACCACCGGCTTCATGCCCTCGGTCGCCATGCCGGCGCCGAAGGTGACGGAGTGCTGCTCGGCGATGCCGACATCGAAGTAGCGCTCCGGATACTGCTGGTGGAAGCGCACCATGCCCGAGCCTTCGCGCATCGCCGGCGTGATGCCGACCAGGCGTTTGTCGGAGGCCGCCATGTCGCACAGCCAGTTGCCGAACACCTCGGTGTAGGTGAGCTTGGACGGCGCGGCGGCGGGCTTGATGCCCTCGCTCGGATTGAACTTGCCGGTGCCGTGGTACAGGATCGGCTCGGCCTCGGCCAGCTTGTAGCCCTGCCCTTTTTTCGTCACCACGTGCAGGAACTGCGGTCCCTTCAGCTTGCGGATATTCTGCAGGGTCGGGATCAGCGAGTCGAGGTCATGGCCATCGATCGGGCCGACGTAGTTGAAGCCGAATTCCTCGAACATCGTGGCCGGGACCACCATGCCCTTCGCGTGCTCTTCGAGCTTCTTCGCCAGCTCCAGCATCGGAGCCGGCAGCACGCTTTTTCCCACGTTCTTGGCGGCGGCGTAGAACTGGCCCGACATCAGGCGCGCCAGGTAGCGGTTCAGCGCGCCCACCGGCGGCGAGATCGACATGTCGTTGTCGTTCAGGACCACCAGCAGGTCGACGTCATCCTCGACGCCGGCATTGTTCAGGGCTTCGAAGGCCATGCCGGCCGTCATCGAACCGTCGCCGATCACGGCGATCGCCTTGCGCTTCTCGCCCTTGATCTTGGCCGCCTGGGCCATGCCCAGCGCCGCCGAGATCGAGGTCGACGAGTGGGCGGTGCCGAAGGTGTCGTACTCGCTCTCGTCGCGCTTCGGGAAGCCGGACAGGCCGTTCAGCTGGCGCAGGGTCGGCATGCGGTTGCGGCGGCCGGTCAGGATCTTGTGCGAATAGGTCTGGTGGCCGACGTCCCACACGATGCGGTCTTCCGGCGTGTTGAACACGTAGTGCAGCGCGATCGTCAGTTCGACGGTGCCGAGGTTGGACGACAGGTGGCCGCCGGTCTTGGATACCGAGTCGAGCAGGAACTGGCGCAGTTCGGTGGCCAGCGGGGTCAGCTGGTGTCGCGGGAGCTTGCGCAGGTCCGCCGGGTCGTTGATGGTCTCTAACAGTTTCATTTAGGCCTTCCGCTGCACGATCAGGTCTGCCAGTTCACGCAGCCGCAGTGCTTGTTCTCCGAACGGCGCCAGCGCCTCGTGCGCCTGCCGCCGCAGTTGTTCGGCCAGCGCCTTGGACGGCTCCAGCCCCAGAATCGATACGTAAGTCGGTTTGTTCGCCGCCGCATCCTTGCCCGCGGTCTTGCCGAGGGTGGCGGAATCTTCGGTCGCGTCGAGCACGTCGTCCACCACCTGGAAGGCCAGGCCGATGGCGCGCGAATACGCCGCCAGCGCTTCCAGCTCGTGCGGCGCGAGGTCGCGGCCGGCGAGTGCGCCCAGCACCACCGAGACGCGCAGCATGGCGCCGGTCTTGAGCTGGTGCATGCGTTCCAGTTCTTCCAGCGTGAGGCTCAGGCCGACGCTGTCGAGGTCGATCGCCTGGCCGCCGCACATGCCCCTGGTGCCCGCCGCTTCGGCCAGCAGGCGCAGCATCGTCACCAGCCGCGCGGGGGCGATGTCCGTGGCGCCGGCCAGTACGTCGAAGGCCTGGGCCTGCAGCGCGTCGCCGGCCAGCAGCGCGGTCGCTTCGTCGTAGGCCACGTGCACGGTCGGCTTGCCGCGCCGGAGGTCGTCGTCGTCCATGCAGGGCATGTCGTCGTGCACCAGCGAATAGGCGTGGATCATCTCGACCGCGCAGGCGGCGCGCGCTACCGCGTCCTCGCCAGCACCGAACAGCTCGCCGGCGGCGTGGGCCAGCAGCGGGCGCACGCGCTTGCCGCCGCCCAGCACCGTGTAGCGCATCGCTTCGTGCAGCCTGGCCGGCACCAGCGTGGCCGCGGGCAGGAAGCGGTCGAGCGCCGCCTCGGTGCGGGCCTGTACATCTTCCATCCAGGCGCGGAAATCGGACTGCGCGCTCATTCGTCATCCTCGCCGTCGGCACTGAAGGGCTTGAGCATTTCGCCCTCGAGCACCTTGACTTGGGATTCCACTTTTTCCAGCTGGGCGGCGCAATAGCGCACCAGCTCGGAGCCGCGCGCATAGGCGGCAACCGACGCTTCCAGCGGCAACTGGCCGCCTTCCATTTGCGTGACAAGCTGGGCCAGCTCGGCCATTGCCTGCTCGAAGGACTCGGGCGATGCGGCGTTCCGCGGTGCGGCGGCGGCGGTCGGCGCTACGGCGCTCTCCGCGCTTGTTTTATTTGGCATAATGACTTTAATCGGTTCGGGGCTCGACTTGCCTGGCGACATGTGCAACCGCACTAGTGCGAGGCGCGACAGTCTAATCGCTTATTGTAAACAATCCTACCCCTGCATGCCGGCGCGACTGGTGGTGCAAATGTAAGCAAGCATTGCCACCCAATCCACATTTTATCGCAAAGCGCTCCCCGATTCATGAAAATGATGCCTGCCAGGCAATTTTTGAGCACATGGGCACCACAACCGCGTGCCGGGCCGAGACTAGGTCAGCCGTTACAGGCTATAATCTCCGGTTCTGTCTCCGAAATACCGTATTCCGTTCTTTAAAGGCGCAGGAAAAGCCATAGGTTTTTCGACGCCCCTAAAATACTGGTTCTCGGATTCTTTCTCTTCTTTGGCTGAAATTTGTAAAGGGGGGTTGGGATGTCCGATCTGGCTACCCACGCCAAGCTGGCTCGCTCGTGCGCGCAGCTTCCGGTAAATGTTTACTTCGACCAAGCGCTATTGCAGCGCGAAATGCAGCACCTGTTCCTGAAGGGCCCCCGCTACGTCGGGCATGCATTGATGGTTCCCGAACAGGGCGATTTCGCGACCCTGAAGTCGGAGAACGAGGGGCGCATGCTGGTGCGGAACGCGCAGGGCATCGAACTGCTGTCCAACGTCTGCCGCCACCGCCAGGCGTTGATGTTCAATGGGCGCGGCAATGCCAGCAACATCGTGTGCCCGCTGCACCGCTGGACCTATGACCTGAAGGGCGAACTGATCGGCGCGCCGCACTTCGCCGATACGCCCTGCCTGAACCTCTCGAAGACGCCGCTGCAGAACTGGAACGGCCTGCTGTTCGAACAGAACGGCTACAACGTGATGGACAAGCTGGGCAAGCTGTCGGTGACCAAGGACCTCGACTTTTCGGGCTACATGTTCGACCACGTCGAGGTGCACGAGTGCGACTACAACTGGAAGACCTTCATCGAGGTCTACCTGGAGGACTACCACGTCGAGCCCTTCCACCCGGGCCTGGGCAACTTCGTCAGCTGCGACGACCTGCGCTGGGAATTCGGCACCGACTACAGCGTCCAGACCGTGGGCGTGCACCGCGGCCTGCAGAAGTCCGGTTCGCCGGCTTATAAGAAGTGGCAGGAGCAGGTCCTGAAGTTCAACAACGGGCAGGCGCCGAAGTATGGCGCGATCTGGCTGACGCTGTATCCGAACATCATGGTCGAGTGGTATCCGAACGTGCTGGTGGTGTCGACCCTGTGGCCGATGGGCCCGCAGAAGACCCGCAACGTGGTCGAGTTCTACTACCCGGAAGAGTTCGTGCTGTTCGAGCGCGGCTTCGTCGAAGCCGAGCGCGCGGCGTACATGGAGACCTGCGTCGAGGACGACGAGATCGCCCTGCGCATGGACGCCGGCCGCAAGATCCTGCTCGAGCGCGGCGTCAACGAAGTCGGCCCGTACCAGTCGCCGATGGAAGACGGCATGCAGCACTTCCATGAGTGGTACCGCAGCAAATTGGAAAACGTACCACCAGGAATCTGATGCCAGCTTTATGGATGTTGTTCGCCAGCTTCGCGTTCTCCGCCATGGGCGCGGGCGTGAAGCTGGCCTCCCCGTTTTACTCCACTTCCGAAATCGTGATGTACCGGGGCCTGGTCGGCACCGTCATCCTGTTCCTCACGATCCACCTGCGCGGCGGCAGCTTCCGCACCCTGTTCCCCAAACAGCACATGGTGCGCAGCCTGGTCGGCGTGACCTCGCTGTGGATGTGGTTCTACGCGATCGGCAAGCTGCCGCTCGCCACCGCCGTCACGCTCAACTACATGTCGCCGATCTGGATCGCGACCTGGATGTTCTTCCTCGGCTGGTGGCATGCGAAGGGCCAGACCGAATGGCCGCTGGTGCTGGCCATCGGCATGAGCTTCGTCGGCGTGACCCTGGCGCTGCGCCCGGCGGTCGAGATGAACCAGTGGATGGGCGGCGCGATCGGCGTGCTGTCCTCGATCATCTCGGCGATGGCCTACATGCAGGTGCGTAACCTGGGCCAGATGGGCGAACCCGAATACCGCGTGGTGTTCTATTTTTCGCTGACCACGACCCTGGCGGGCCTGGCCGGCACCCTGTTCGAAAACGGCGTCACGACGCCCTTCCATGCGCACACCTGGCATAGCGGCCTGCTGCTGCTGGGGATCGGCGTGCCCGCCCTGCTCGCCCAGATGGCGATGACGCGCGCCTACCGCCTCGGCAAGGTGCTGGTGGTGGCCAACCTGCAGTACACCGGCATCATCTTCTCCAGCCTGTGGGGAATGCTGCTGTGGGGCGACGTGTTCGACTGGCACGTGTGGCTGGGGATGGGGGTGATCCTGGTCTCCGGCATCGCCGCGACGTTCTACAATACCAAGGGCACGGCGCGCGGCGCCGTCGTCAAGGATACCGATCCCATCGCCAGCGAACTGTAAGGAGACCCCGCTTTATGAGCACGCCCATGAGCACGTCCATGTTCACCACCCTGATCGAACCCGCCGCCCTGGCCGCCCATCTGGAGGACGCCGACTGGGTGATCGTCGACTGCCGCCACGACCTGGCGAACCTGGACGCCGGGCGCGATGCCTATGCGGCCGGGCACCTGCCGAATGCGCTGTTCGCCGACATGGAGCACGAACTCTCCGGAGAAAAGCGCGCTGCCGACGGCGCCTTCCGCGGCCGCCATCCGCTGCCGGAAAAGGACGCCTTCGTCGAGCTGCTGCGTTCCTGGGGCGTGAACGACGGCACCCAGGTCGTGGCCTACGATGCGCATGGCGGCATGTTCGCGGCGCGCCTGTGGTGGATGCTGCGCTGGGTCGGGCACGAAGCCGTAGCGGTGCTGGACGGCGGCCTGCCGGCCTGGCAGGCGGCCGGACTGCCGGTAACCACCGGATCGCCCGCCCCGCGCGCGCGCGGCACCATCGGCGCACGCGAACCGCTGGTGACGACGGTGGACGTGAATACGGTCCTGCACAACGTGGAGCATGGCGGCCGCACGGTCATCGATGCGCGCGCGCCGGACCGCTTCCGCGGCGAGAACGAGACCATCGATCCGGTCGGCGGCCACATCCCGGGCGCGAAGAACCGCTTCTTCAGGGATAACCTGCAGCCCGACGGCCGTTTCAAGGCGCCGGAGCAGCTGAAGGCCGAACTGGGGGCGGCAGTGGGCGATCCGAAGAACGCCATCATGCAATGCGGCTCCGGCGTCACCGCCTGCCACAACCTGCTGGCGCTGGAAGTGGCCGGCATGCCGGGCGCAAGCCTGTATCCGGGTTCGTGGAGCGAATGGAGCGCGGATGCGGCGCGGCCCGTTAAAACGGGCGCTCAGTAAAAATTAATGGTGCATGTCGTATGGCGCTGGCAGGAAATCCGCCAGCGTAAATACGACGACCGACAGCACCAGGACGCACAGCACATAGCCAAACCGGGACGGCTTCTCGCGCAGTGCTACAACCAATTGATTGACCAGCCTTGCCATGCTTCCTCCATATACGGACGGTCCAGCATAGGCTGCAAGGAATTCGCCTGTCAACAGCCAGGCGCAATTTTCCTCAATGTCCGTGCGTCAGGAACAGCACGATCACCACGCCCAGGCCGATCAGCAGCAACTGCGGAATCGACTCGCGCACCGTGGCGCGGCGCTGCATCTGCGGCATCAGGTCGCTTACCGCGATGTAGATGAAGCCGGAGGATGCGAACACCAGCACGTAGGGAATCAGGCCGCTGGCCTTGTCCAGGGTGTAGTAGCCGAGCAGGCCGCCGCCGACGGCGAGCATGCTGCACAACAGGTTGAAGACGTAGGCGCGGGCGCGCGAAAAGCCCGCGTTCAGCAGCACGATGAAGTCGCCGATCTCCTGCGGGATCTCGTGGGCGACGATCGCCACCCCGGTCACGATGCCCAGTTGCGGATTGGCGAGGAAGGCCGCCGCAATCAGGATCCCGTCCGTGAAGTTGTGCATGCCGTCGCCGATCAGGATCATCCACCCGGCTTTTCCCGCCTGGTGCGCGTCGTGCCCGTGCGCGTGATGATGGCCGTCGCCCTCGTGGTGGTGCGAATGGCGCAGCAGCGCCACCTTTTCCAGCACGAAGAACGCCAGCAGGCCGCCGAGCAGGGTCGCGAACAGCGCGCGCGGATCGACATGCGACTCGAACGCTTCCGGCAGCGCGTGCAGCAGCGAGGTCGCGAGCATGATGCCGACCGACAGGCTGACCATGCGCTCGACCACCTTCGAGAGCAGGGTGAAGGAAAAAACCGCGGCAGCCGTGATGCTGACGATGCCTGCCAGTCCGGTGGCCAGCAGGATGGAGATGAGAACGGGATCGATCGTGAAGCCTCTTGTTGTTCTTGATTCGCGCTTGCGGCGCGCAGACATTGTCCGCGCTACCGCGCGCAAGCCGGGCATTGTACCGCGCCCGGCTTGCGTCCGTGCGGGCCTGCGCGATCAGGCCACGCCGTGTGCCCGGAACCAGGCCAGCGCGCGCGTCCAGCCGTCCTTCGCATCCTTCTCGACGTAGCTGGGACGGTAGTCGGCATGGAAGGCGTGGCCCGCATCCGCATACACCACGAACTCCGAACCGCTCGCCCCTTTCGAAAGGGCCGCTTTCATGTTCTCGACCGTGTCGAGCGGGATGCCGGTGTCCTTCGCGCCGTACAGGCCGAGCACCGGCACGGCGAGTCCCGGCGCGATGTCGATCGGGTGCTTCGGCGTATTCTGGCTTGCGTCGCCCTTCAGGCGGCCATACCAGGCCACGCCGGCCCTGACCTTCGGGTTGTGGGCCGAATACAGCCAGGTGATCCGACCGCCCCAGCAGAAACCGGTGATGCCCAGCCTGTCGGCGTTGCCGCCATTGTTCGCGGCCCAGGCCACGCAGGCATCGAGGTCGCCCATCACCTGGGCGTCCGGGGTCTTCGAGATGATCTCTTTCATCAGCGTGGGGATGTCGGCGATCTTCGCCGGATCGCCCTGGCGCACGAACAGGTCCGGCGCCAGCGCCAGGTAGCCCTGCTTCGCGAAGCGGCGCGCGACGTCGGCGATGTGCTCGTGCACGCCGAAGATCTCGGAGATCACCAGGATCACGGGCAGGTTGGATTTGCCCGCAGGGGCGGCATGGTAGACGGGGACGGCCTGGCCGTTCACGTCCAGGCTGACGGTGCCGGTGGACAGTCCCGCGGTGTCGGTCCTGATCACGGACTGGGCCGCGACCGGCAAGGAAGCGGCGGCGAAGCCGGTGCCCAGCGCCACTTTCAGGAACTCACGGCGGCCGACGCCGTCCAGTACCAGGTCATTCATCTGCAATCCTCCGCTCGGGGTAACAAAGGATTGCTATCTTAACAGCGCATCCGTGCGTGCGCGCTGGGCACGCACGGATGCAGGACCGCTTACGGGGTCAGGGTGAAGTCGACCTTGGTGGCGCTGGCGGCCGAGATGTCGACCACGTCGATCGTCTTGGCGGTGTAGCCGGTGCCGGATGCGTCGACACGGTACTTGCCCACGCCCGGCTGCACGGTGGCGGCCGGGGCGAACACCAGCGGCAGGGTCGCGCTGTAGGCGACGTACTGCGGCGCGGTGACCGGCAGGTTGGCGATCGTGTAGGCGCCGGTCGAGATGTCGGCGCCGGCATACTTGATGGTGACGGTCGGGCCGGCGGCGAAGGTCTGCTTGGCGGCGACATACGCCGTTTCGGTGGCGTTGGCCGGCAGGGTCACGGTGCCGCTGATCGAACCGGTGGCGCTGGTGACCAGGGCCAGCGGCGCGGTCGAGGTGCTGACCGTGGTGCTGCCGGTGGTGCTGCTGACCGGTACGGCGCCGATCACGCTGGCGGCGCTGTTGTCGGCGGTGATGACGACGTCGTAATTACCGGCCGGCAGATGGCTCAGCGTGAATGCGCCGGTGGTCGGATCCGGCGCGGTGGAGCCGACGATGGTGCCGTTCTGCTGCGCGGAGACGCTCACGTGGTTGGCCAGCGCCGAGGTGGCGACGTAGCCGGAAATGCCGGTGGCCAGGGCCGGAACGACTTTCACGACCGGCTTCAGCAGGTAGCGGCCCTTGCCTTGGGTGACGACCGACTTGCAGGCGTCGAAGTCGAGCACGATGTCGGCGGTCTGGCCGGCGGCCACGTCGAATTCGTTGTTCAGCTTGATGCCGCTCTGGACGGCGCTCGGGGTGGTCAGCGTGGTCTCGACGCCGCCGGTCGGCACCACCGAGTTGGCCAGGCCGGTGCCGGCGTTCGCGTCCAGCACCAGGCGGATCTGCGAGTAGTGGCCGGCCGGCAGGGTGGTCTGGCCGAGCGACTCGAGCACGCCATTGGTCAGGTTCAGCAGGTTGATCTTCTTGGCCGGGCTCAGCGTGATGTCGGTCCAGCCGGCATCGGTATCGCTGGCGCTGGCGCTCGAATGCACGCGCACCTTGTTGACGGTGACGTTGACAGCATCGTAGCCGCAGGCCGGGGCATCGGTCATCGACACTTTCAGGGTGCCGGCCGTGGCGGTCGGCGCCGGGGACGACGACGAACCGCCTCCGCCGCCACAGGCGGTGAGCGAAACGGCTGCAATGACACTACCGGCGAGCAGGCCGGCCTGGCGGAACGTAGTTTTCATGGGTGTTGTGCCTTTCGAGATATTGCCCGTGTGAATGGGATGTATTTAATATACGTTCTCTTTGGCAACTTTTATGTTAACCAACGCACCCTGAAACCTCTGCTTACAACTGATACAGCTTCAGCGTAATATATGTACAACTGTTAAATTATTTGAACAGCAACTTCGTTAGTAGACTTACCAGCGTCATTCCCGCGCAGGCGGGAATCCAAGGTCGTAAAGCAATCGATACGCATGCAAACTTGGATTCCCGCCTTCGCGGGAATAACGTATCAACGCCGGCATCCGTTAATGCGCGGAGGCAGATACTCAGTGTGCGGAAGCGCATCTCGTCAATGCGCGGAGGCACATACTCAATGTGCGGAAGCGCATCTCGTCAATGCGCGGAGGCACATACTCAATGTGCCTCCTCCCAGTTCTTCCCGACACCGGTTTCGGCCACCAGCGGCACCTTCAAGGTGGCCACGCCAGCCATCAGCTCGGGCAGCTTCTGCTTGACCAGCTCCAGCTCGGCTTCCGGGACTTCCAGCACCAGTTCGTCGTGCACCTGCATGATCATGCGGGTGGCCAGGTTTTCCTTCTCGATCCAGTCCTGCACCGCGATCATGGCCAGCTTGATCAGGTCGGCCGCCGTGCCCTGCATCGGCGCGTTGATCGCCGCGCGCTCGGCGCCGGCGCGGCGCGGGCCGTTCGGCGAGTTGATCTCCGGGAGCCACAGGCGGCGCCCGAACACGGTCTCGACATAGCCGCGCGCCTTCGCCTGCAGGCGGGTCTCGTCCATGTACTGCTTGACGCCGGCGAAGCGCTGGAAGTAGCGCTCGATGTAGTTGCCGGCGGCGCCGCGTTCGATGCCCAGGTTCTGCGCCAGGCCGAACGCGCTCATCCCGTAGATCAGGCCGAAGTTGATGACCTTGGCGTAGCGGCGCTGCTCGCTCTCGACCGCTTCCGGCGCCACGCCGAAGATCTCGGCGGCGGTGGCGCGGTGGATGTCTTCCCCTTGGGCGAAGGCGCGCAGCATCGCCTCGTCGCCCGAGATGTGGGCCATGATGCGCAGCTCGATCTGCGAATAGTCGGCCGACACCAGCACGCAGCCGGGCGAGGCCACGAAGGCTTCGCGGATGCGGCGGCCCTCAAGGGTGCGCACCGGGATGTTCTGCAGGTTCGGATCGTTCGAGGCCAGGCGCCCGGTGATCGCGACCGCCTGCGCGTAGTTGGTGTGCACGCGGCCCGTGTTCGGGTTGACCATCTTCGGCAGCTTGTCGGTATAGGTCGACTTCAGTTTCGACAGGCCGCGGTGCTCGAGCAGGATCTTCGGCAGCGGATAATCCTCGGCCAGCTTCTGCAGCACCTCTTCATCCGTGGACGGGGCGCCGGTGGCGGTCTTCTTGATCACCGGGAGCTGCAGCTTGCCGAAGAAGATCTCGCCGATCTGCTTGGGCGAACCGAGGTTGAACGGGCCGCCGGCCAGCTCGTAGGCCTGCTGTTCGAGTTCCGCGATGCGCGCGGCCAGCTCGCCCGACTGCTTCGCCAGCAGCTCGGCGTCGATCAGCACGCCGTTGCGCTCGATCTTCTGCAGCACCACCGAGGTCGGCAGCTCGATCTTGCGGTAGATGTAATTCAGGCCTTCGTCGCTTTCGACGTGCTTGAACATCGCCCGGTGCAGGCGCAGCGTGATGTCGGAGTCTTCGGCCGCGTATTCGGTGGCGCGCCCCAGTTCGACCTGGTCGAAGCAGATCTGGCTGGCGCCCTTGCCGCACACGTCCACGTAGGGAATGGTGGTGTAGCCCAGGTGGCGCATCGCCATGGTGTCCATGTCGTGCGGCTTGTGCGACTCGAACACGTAGGATTGCAGCAGGGTGTCATGGACGATGCCGCGCAGTTTGACGCCATGGTTTTCGAAGATGTGGGCGTCGTACTTCAGGTTCTGGCCGAGCTTGGGCTTGTCCGGGTTTTCCAGCCAGGGCTTCATGCGCGCCAGGACTTCCTCGCGGTTCAGCTGCTCGGGCACGCCGGCATAGCGGTGCGCCAGCGGGATGTAGGCGCCCTTCCCCGCCTCCACCGACAGCGAGATGCCGACCATCTCGGCCGCCAGCGGATCGAGCGAGGTGGTTTCGGTATCGACCGAGGTGAGTTCCGCCTTGTCGATCGCTTCCAGCCAGCGCTCCAGCTGCTCGTTGGTAGTGACGGTCTCGTATTCTCCCTTGATGACGGGCATGCCGGGCAGGGTCGCGGACGCGCCTTCCGGCGAATTCAGCGGCGCAGCCCCCGGGGAGACGAATTTCCCCGGATTGCCATTGCCGAGTTCCTTCAGCATGGTCTTGAAGCCGTAGCGCTGGAAGAAGTCGCGCAGCGCCTCCTTGTCCTCCGGGCGGCCGACCAGCGACTCCTCGATCGACACCAGGTGGCCCGCCAGGTCGCAGTCGGTCTTCACGGTGATCAGCTCGCGGCCCTTGGGCAGCCATTCCAGCGCCGCCTGCAGGTTCGCGCCGACCGCGCCGCCGATGGTGTGGGCGTTCTCGATCACGCCGTCCAGCGAGCCGTGCAGGGTCAGCCACTTCACGGCCGTCTTCGGACCGCACTTGCTCACGCCGGGCACGTTGTCGACAGTGTCGCCGATCAGGGTCAGGTAATCGATGATGCGATTCGGCGGCACCCCGAACTTGGCCAGCACGCCGGCTTCGTCGAGCTTCTCGTTGCTCATCGTATTGATCAGCATGACCTTGTCGTTGACCAGCTGGGCCAGGTCCTTGTCGCCGGTCGAGACCACGGTGTTCATGCCGCGCGCGGTGGCCTGGGCCGCCAGGGTGCCGATCACGTCGTCGGCCTCGACCCCTTCGACCATCAGGATCGGCCAGCCCATGTGGCGCACCACTTCGTGGATCGGCTCGATCTGCTTGCCCAGGTCTTCCGGCATCGACGCGCGCGTGGCCTTGTACTCGGGGTAGAGGTCGTCGCGGAAGGTCTTGCCCTTGGCGTCGAACACACAGGCGATGTAGGCGGCCGGGAAGTCGGCGCGCAGGCGGCGCAGCATGTTGACCATGCCATGCATCGCCCCGGTCGGGTGGCCGTCCGGGCTGCGCAGGTCGGGCAGCGCGTGGAAGGCGCGATACAGATAGCTGGAACCGTCGACGAGAAGCAGGGTATTGTCCATGTATGGGATCGAATGAGCAAAAGTGGGCCGTGGCGGGCGGGAAATGTGCGCCATTATCGCAGAATCGGGAATGCCTCCCATATGGGGCCGATTCCCTCTTTTCATACGCTTTTTACTGGCGGGCGGCGCTGTTTGTTACAATGGACTAAACGATAAAGGTGATCACCATGCCACGCATTTCCTCCCGCCTGCCCCTCCTCGCACCTTGCCTGACCCTGCTGCTGGCCGCGCAGGCCGGACAAGCGCTGGCGCAGCAATCGACGCAACCGCAGACCCAGCAAACCCAGCCGCAGGCGGCGCAAAACCAGGCGCCGCCCAAGCTCGAACGCGTCGAACCGGGCAGCGATGTTCCGGCCACGAACATCCCCTCGCGCACCCGCACCCAGATCACGGAAAGGCGCGACGGCGGCCAGGTCACCGAAGTCGAAGTCAACAGTAGTGGCAGCCATTACACCATGAAGCCGAATACCCCGCCAGGCAATGCCGTACCCGGCAGCAACGCCAACTCGATCCGCGCCCCACAATGGAAAGTGGGCGAGTTCGACCTGTCGGGCAAGCGCAAATCCGCCGCCGAGGCAGGAACCAACGCCCCGGCCGCCGCCGATGTGCCACCGCCTCCGCCGCTGCCGGCCAGCGCCGAGAAAAAATAAAGACCGGCCGCGGAATGCGGCCGCCACAGTGACTTACTCTTCGTGAACGATGGCAGTTTTCACCGCGGTCACACTGGACGACCTCAGCCAGTGGATCAAGCAGTTTCCCCTTGGTAAAGCCCTGGACCTCCAGGGCATCTCGAGCGGCATCGAGAACAGTAATTTCTTCCTGACGACCGAGCGTGGCGAATTCGTCCTGACGATCTTCGAGAACCTCAGCTTCGAGCAATTGCCCTTCTACGTGCAGCTGATGCGCCACCTGGCCGAGCGCGGCGTGCCGGTGCCGGCCCCGGTGCCGAACGACCAGGGCGAACTGGTGGTGGCGCTTGCCGGCAAGCCGGCCGTCGTGGTCAGCAAGCTCGACGGCAGCTCGCAGATGGATCCGCAGCCCGTGCATTGCGCCGAAGTGGGCACCATGCTGGCGAAGATGCACCTGGCCGGACGCGATTTCCCGCTGCGCCAGCCGAACCTGCGCGGCCTGGACTGGTGGATCGAGACCGTGCCCAAGGTCCTGCCCTTCCTCGATGCCGATAAAGCCGCCCTGCTGGAGTCGGAACTGGCGTTCCAGCGCGAATTCGCCGCCGGCGCGGTGTACGCCGGGCTGGAACAGGGCCCGGTGCACGCCGACCTGTTCCGCAACAACGTGATGTTCGTCGGCGAACGGCTGAGCGGCTGCTTCGATTTCTATTTCGCCGGCTGGGATACCTGGCTGTTCGACATCGCCGTCACCGTCAACGACTGGTGCATCGACCTCGCCACCGGCCGCCTCGACGAAGCGCGGGTGCGCGCCCTCACCCAGGCCTACCATGCGGCCCGCCCCTTCACCGAGGGCGAGCGCCAGGCCTGGCAAGCGATGCTGCGCGCGGCGGCGCTGCGCTTCTGGCTGTCGCGCCTGTACGACTTCTACCGTCCGCGCGAGGCCGAGATGCTCACGCCGCACGATCCGACCCATTTCGAACGCGTGCTGCGCGAGCGCATCGCGGTTCCCGCACCTGGCCTGACAGCATGAACAATCTGCCCGCACGTACCGGCTGGGAATGGCTGAAAGGCGGCATGGGCCTGTTCCGCAAACAGCCGGCCGCACTCACGACCCTGCTGTTCGCCAGCATCCTGCTGGCGATCGGCATCAGCGCCGTGCCCATCATCGGTCCCATCGTGGTGGTGGTGCTGATCCCTTCGTTCTCGATGGCCTTCATGCAGGCCTGCCTGATGATCGACAACGGCGACCGGGTGACGCCAGCCGTGCTGCTGACCGGCTTCCGCAAGCCGGTACTGGCCGGCCTGTGCAAGGTCGGGGTGATCTACCTGGGGGTGTTCCTGGTGCTGACCCTGATCACGCTGGCGATCACGCCGGAATCGCTGCGCCAGCTGCCGGGCAATATCAAGCTCGATCCGAAGGACAAGCTGCCGTTCACGCTGGGCGACGTGATGACCGTGTTCGGCCTGCTGATCCTGGAAACGGTATCGCTGCTGACCCTGTGCTTCGCCGCCCCGCTCACCTACTGGAAGCGGATGGGGCCGGGCAAGGCCACCTTCTACAGCTTCTTCGCCGTGGTGCGCTCGGCGCGCGTGTTCGGCGTGCTGCTGCTGTCGTGGTTCGGCATCTTCACCGCCATCACCTTCGTGGTGGTGAACCTGTTCAGCGCGATCGCGCTGGCCCAGGTCGTGCTGATGTGGCTGACGTTCCTGTTCGTGATGTTCCTGCAGTGCGCGATCTATGCAGGCTATCGGGACATCTTCGGCAAGCCGGCCGGGCCGGAAGCGCAGCCGGCGTAAGGCGTGGGCTCGGGGAGCCCACCCTACATGCAGCCGTAGGGTGGGCACCACGTGCCCACCATCGCATCACCGGGCGACCTTCTCCAGCTTGGCCACCGACAGGTCGAGCATCTTCATGCCGGCCCCGCCGAAGTTGATCAGGGCGCGCGGGCTGCCGGCCCCGCCCTCGATGTTGACGATCACGCCTTCGCCGAAGCGCGAGTGCGACACCTGCTCGCCGATGCGCCAGCCGATGCCCTTGTCACTGTTCGACTTTTGCGTGATCTGCTTGGCGATCTGGTTGTCGCTGCCGCCCTCGCGGAAATTCGCGTCGTCCCAGGCCGTGCTCGCCTTGCGGTTGCTGAACCAGTTGGTCTGCACGCGCGGCGACAGCCACTTCAGCGATTCCTCCGGCAGTTCGTCGAAGAAGCGCGACTTCATGTTGAAGCGGGTCTGGCCGTGCAGCATGCGCTGCTGGGTAAAGCTCATGTACAGGCGCTTGCGCGCGCGCGTGATCGCCACGTACATCAGGCGCCGTTCCTCGTCGACGCCGTCCAGCTCGCGCGAACTGCTCTCGTGCGGGAACAGGCCCTCTTCGAGGCCGGTGATGAACACGGCGTCGAATTCCAGGCCCTTGGCCGAGTGCACCGTCATCAGCTGCATCGCGTCCTGGCCGGCCTGGGCCTGGGCGTCGCCCGCTTCCAGCGAGGCGTGGGCCAGGAAGGCCGACAGCGGCGACATCACGGCCGCCAGCGGCGCGTCGGCATCCAGCACTTCGACGCCGTCGGCATTCACGATGGCCGTGCCGCTGCTCGGCTGCGCCTGCGGTCCCAGGTGGGCCGGCGCCTGGATGCCGAAGCCCTCTTCCTGCACGAAGTGGGTGGCGGCGCTGACCATCTGCTGCAAGTTCTCGATGCGCTCCGCGCCTTCCTTTTCCTTCTCGTAGTGGGCCAGCAAGGTGCTGCGCTCGAGCACCACCTTCACCATCTCCGGCAGCGGCAGCTGCTGGGTCTCGAAGCGCGCGCTCTCGATCAGCTTGACGAAATTGCCCAGCGAGGTGCCGGCCTTGCCCGTCATGTAGGGCACCGCCGCGTACAGCGACACGCCGTAGCTGTCGGCCGCCATCTGCAGCTGCTCGATCGAGCGCGCGCCGATGCCGCGGGTCGGGAAGTTCACCACGCGGAGAAAAGCGGAGTCGTTGTGCGGGTTGTCCATCAGCTGCAGGTAGGCGATCGCGTGCTTGACCTCGGCGCGCTGGAAGTAGCGCAGGCCGCCGTACACGGTGTACGGCAGGCCGGCTGCGAACAGCGCGTGCTCGATCACGCGGCTCTGCGCGTTGGAGCGGTACAGGATCGCGATCTCGCTCCGCGGCATGCCCTCGGCCATCAGGCTCTTGGCTTCGTCGATGATCCACTGCGCTTCTTCGAGGTCGGACGACGCTTCGTAGATGCGCACCGGCTCGCCCTGCCCCGCATCGGTGCGCAGGTTCTTGCCCAGCCGCTTGCTGTTGTTGGCGATCAGGTAGTTCGCGCTGTCGAGGATGTGGCCGTGCGAGCGGTAGTTCTGCTCCAGCTTGATCAGGTTCTTCACCTCGAACTCGCGCTCGAACGCCTGCATGTTGCCGACGTTGGCGCCGCGGAAGGCGTAGATGCTCTGGTCGTCGTCGCCCACCGCGAAGATCGCGCCGCCGGCCGGTTCGTTATGCCCGGCCAGCAGCTTCAGCAGGTTGTACTGCAAGTCGTTCGTGTCCTGGAACTCGTCGACCAGGATGTGGCGGAAACGCATCTGGTAATGATGGCGCAGCGGGTGGTTACGCTGCAGCAATTCGTAGGCGCGCAGCAGCAGCTCGGCGAAATCGACCACGCCTTCGCGCTGGCATTGCTGGTCGTAGGCATCGTACAGCTCGACCATGCGGCGCTGGACATGGTCGTAGGCCTCGACCTGGCTGGCGCGCAGGCCGTTGTCCTTGGCGTTGTTGATGAAGTACATCAGGTCTTTCGCCGGGTACTTCTCGTCGTCGACGTTCAGGGCCTTCAGCATGCGCTTGATCATCGACAGCTGGTCCTGCGAATCCAGGATCTGGAAGGTCTGCGGCAGCGCGGCGTCGCGGTGGTGGGTGCGCAGCAGGCGGTTGCACAGGCCGTGGAAGGTGCCGATCCACATGCCGCGCGTGTTCACCGGCAGCATCGTCGACAGGCGGGTCAGCATTTCCTTCGCCGCCTTGTTCGTGAAGGTCACGGCCATCAAGCCGGCCGGCGAGACCTGGCCCGTCTGGATCAGCCAGGCGATCCGGGTCGTCAGCACGCGGGTCTTGCCCGAACCGGCGCCGGCCAGGATCAGGGCGCTCTGGGACGGCAGCGTGACGGCGGCGAGCTGTTCGGGATTCAGATTGTCGAGGAGATTCATGCGGGCATTATAAACGTCGGGATGCGCCGGGGGAGGCTTTCGGCGTCAAATTTACTGGTTATATATACAGTATCACAACAGTTTCCTCAAGGCTCGCTAGCGCCATCCAAACGGGACTTATCGTAAGTTGATTGCAGATGTGTTCCCAAGGACGTACATCGCAACCCACGCTCTATTTGTGACAAGGAGGCAACAATGCTGAATCGAGTCGTAACTGTGGCCGCACTCGCGGTCGGCGGCATGATGCTGTCGAAGAAAATGAAGAACCGTGCTTCGGGCATGGAATCGTCGATCGTCGAGACCATCGAAATCAACGTGCCGGTCCGCACCGCCTACAACCAGTGGACCCAGTTCGAGGACTTCCCGCAATTCATGGACAGCGTGAAAGAGATCCGCCAGCTGGATGACAAGCACCTGCACTGGCGCGCCAACGTGGCCGGCGAAGAGAAGGAATGGGATGCCGAGATCACCGAGCAGATCCCGGACAAGCGCATCGCCTGGCGCAGCGTGACCGGGGTGCCGAACGGCGGCGTGGCGACCTTCCACAAGATCTCCGACAGCACCTGCCGCGTGACCGTCCAGATGGACTACCAGCCGGAAAACGCCGCGGAAAAACTGGGCGACGCGTTCGGCGCCGTCCGCATGGAACTGCGCGGCAACCTGCAGAAGTTCAAGGAAATGCTGGAATCGCGCGGCAAGGAAACCGGCGCCTGGCGCGGCAGCATCGCCCAGCACTGATCCGTTTTGACTTGTGCGAGCGCCGCCTCCGGGCGGCGTTTTTTTATGATTTTTCCGCGCCTAAACGGATCGCGGGCCCTTCCCGGCCAAGCGTAGGATGACAGTCCTTTTCAGGAGGAAGAACATGGACAACACCGACGATCCGATCCAGGCCCTGGTGCGCGACCACGACATGGTGCGCAAGCTGGCCGACAAATACCTCAACAGCAACGACATGGCAGTCAAGAAGCAGGCGGCCACCCAGCTGCTGCAGGCCATCCACACCCACTCGCGGCTGGAAGAATCGATTTTCTATCCGAACGTGCGCTGCATCGACGAAAGCCTGGTGCACCATTTCGAACAGGACCATTTGAAGGTCGACGAACTGCTCGCCACCCTGCAGGGCATGGCCCCGGACGCTCCGCGCGCCGAGCCGATGATGCGCGAGATGCTGAATGCCGTGCTGGCCCATATCCAGGAAGAGGAAACCGAGCTGTTCCCGCGGCTGCGGCAGTCGAATGCCGACATGAGCGATATCGGGCTGCAGATGCAGTCATTCGAGGCGAACCTGGTGCACATGCAGGGGCAGGTGAGCGATCAGGTGCGGCGGCGCTGAGCTGGCCTTTACCGTCGCCCCCGCGCACTCTTCAACGTCGCCCCCGCGCACTATTCAACGTCGCCCCCGCGCACTATTCAACGTCGCCCCCGCGCAGGCGGGGGCCCAAGCTTGCGTGCGCTAACGTAACGCTAGCAAAACTTGGATCCCCGCCTTCGCGGGGACGACGTTGGTTTAGGACGCGGGGACGACGTTGGTTTAGGACGCGGGGACGACGTTGGTTTAGTACGCGGGGACGACGGTTCACACGCTTACCAAACCCGGCAACGCTTCTCCTTCACCATCGGCTGCCCCGGCTTGCACTGGAAGGCCTGCTGGAACTGCGGCATGTTCACCACCAGGCCATTCACGCGGTAGCGGCCCGGCGAGTGCGGGTCGGTCATGGCCTTCACGCGCAGGTTTTCCGGGCGGTCGTTTTCGCATGCCCACTGTGCGTAGCCGACGAAGAAGCGCTGTTCCGGGGTCAGGCCGTCGCGCAACTCTTGCGGCTGGGCTTTCTGCGGCATGCTGGCCATTTCGGTCTGCCAGGCCATCCAGCCCAGGATCAGGCCGCCCAGGTCGGCGATGTCTTCGCCCAGGGTCAGCTTGCTGTTGATCTTGATATCGTCCACCACGTTGTACTGCGCGTACTGGTCGACGATGCAGGCGGCGCGCTCTTCGTATTCCTTGGCGTCCTTCCTGGTCCACCAGTCCTTCAGGTTGCCCTTCGCATCGAACTGGCGGCCTTCGTCGTCGAAGGCGTGGGTCAGCTCGTGGCCGATGGTGCCGCCGGTGTTGCCGTAGTTCGGCGCATCGTCCATCTTCGGATCGAACAGCGGCGGCTGCAGCACGCCGGCCGGGAAGTTGATGTCGTTCATCTGCGGATTGAAGTAGGCGTTCACCGTCGGCGGGGTCATCGACCATTCGCCGCGGTCGAGCGGCTTGCCGATCTTGGCCAGGTCGCGGCGCGACTCGAACACATTGCCGCGCTCGACGTTGCCGGCGAAGTCGCCCGGCTTCACGACATAGGAACTGTAGTCGCGCCACTTGTCCGGATAGCCGATCTTGTTGACGATCGCGGCCAGTTTTTCCTGGGCGCGCTTCTTGGTATCCGGACTCATCCAGTCGAGCGAATCGATGTCCTTCTTCATCGCTTCCTCGACCTGGCGGGTCATGTGCAGCGACTTGGCCTTCAGCTCAGGCGAGAACGCGCGGCTGACGAATTCCTGGCCCAGCGCCTCGCCCAGCTGGCGGTCGACCAGGCCGACGCAACGCTTCCAGCGCGGCGGCTGCTGCTGGATGCCGCGCAGCGTCTTGCTGAAGAAGTCGAAGTGTTCCTGGTCGAAGCGCGAAGCCAGTGCCGGCGACAGGTTGCGCGCCACATGCCAGCGCAGGTAGGTGCGGGTCGCATCGATGTCGCTGGTCTTCCACATCGTCGCCAGCGCCTTGAAGAAGGCCGGCTCGGTGACGTTGAAAGTCTTCTGCTTGCCCTGCCCCATCTCGGCCAGGTAGGCGTGCCAGTCGAAGCCCGGGGTCAGGGCCTGCAGGCCCCTGGCGTCGACCTTGTGGAAGAGCTTATATGGGTCGCGCTTGTCGACGCGCGACAGCGAGGCTTTCGCCAGTCCGGTTTCCATCGCCATCACGCGCGCGGCCTGGCGCTGCGCCTGCTCCGGGCTGTCGCCCAGCAGCGTGAAGGTGTTGGCGATGTGGGCGACGTATTTGGCGCGGATCTCCTTCGACTTTTCATCCGTCTTGAGATAGGAATCGCGGTCCGGCAGGCCCAGGCCGCCGGCGCTGGCGAAGGCGATCACGCGCGTGGAGTCGGCGAAGTCCTGGCTCGAACCGAAGCCGAAGAACAGGCCCGGGTCGGCCAGCGCCAGGTGAAGGCGCGCCAGCACGCGCGGCAGGTCCTTGTTGGTGCGCAGCGCCGCGATCTGGTCGAAATAGGGCTTGAGCGGCTCGGCGCCGCGCGCTTCGATGGCGCGTTCGTCCATGCAGGCGCCGAAGTAGTCGCCGATCTTTTGCTGGCTGGCGTTGCGGCCGTCCTGGCGTTTCGACAGGTCTTCGAGGATGCCCCACAGGAAGCGCTGGTTGTCCTGTGCCAGCTTGCTGTACACCGACCAGCGGGCCTGGTCGGCCGGGATCGGGTTGTTCTTCATCCAGCCGCCGCAGGCGTACTGGTAGAAGTCGACGCAGGGGTCGGCGCTGCGGTCCATCGAGCTGGTGTCCAGGCCCGGCGTGTAGGGGAACTCGGTGGCCGGGCGTTCAGCCGCTGTCGTCGGGGCAGGTGCGGGAGAGGTCTGGGCAGTCGCCAGTGCAGCGGCACCGGCAAGGGAAAGAAGGACGGCTAAGCGGGCTGGACGCATAATTCGGGGCTTTATGAAAATATTAATGACCATATGCTGCCATATCGCCCAAAAAAAATAAATGGCACGTGTTTCGCAAACCGAAACACGTGCCATTCATGCATATACAAAAGCGGACGATGAATTACCGCTTATTCACGGCTCGATTAAAACTTGAAAACGATGCCGACGTTGTAATTGGTCGAATCGCTCGACGGCTTCTGCACTTCGATGCGGCCGGAGATGGCCGGGGTGAAGTGGTAGTTCAGGCCGACACCGTACAGGCCACCGCTGGTGTCTTCGCCATAGGTGGCGTTGCCAAAGGAAGCTTCGGCGCGCAGCTGGTTGTAGCCAAGGCGGCCGTAGACGTCGAACTGCGGATTCAGCGGGTAGGAGCCGACAACCGACAGGTGAGTCTGCTTGGCCTTGACGTCAACGCCCATCTCGGTCCACTTGCCCAGCTGGCGATAGCCCAGCTCGACGGCAACGTTCTGGTTGAAGCCGTAGCCCAGGAAGCCGCCGAAGCTGGCCTTGTTGTCGCCGAAGCCGTCGATCTTGGTCGAGCCAAGGTCGACGCCGCCGTAGAAAGCGGTCGGAGCGGCAAAAGCGGAAGAAGCGATGAAGACCAGTGCAGCGGCGGCAGCGATTTTCTTGAACATGTTAATTCCTGTTTTTTTAGGTTTATTTAATGGCACCGGAAAAAATTCTTCCAATTGCCCAAAAGAAATTATACATGTTTTATCTTGCGCCACACGATAATGGTGCGCCAAATCCAGCCAGGCATTTATCCGAACGAATATCGGATGCATATCAAAACAAGGCCAGAAATGAAATCCCATTTTGGCCTTATTCATATGGGTGCAGACGACAGGCCTCAGCCCTGCCCCGGCGCCTGCTGGGCCAGGCCCCTGGCCATGGCGTCGCGGATCAGCCCGCGCATGGTCTTGTCGGCGGTCTTGCTCTCGCGGTCCATTTGCTTGCCGAGCATGTCCATCTTCTTGCCCAGCTCGTCCATCGGCTTGCCGGCCTCGTTCATGCGCTTGCCGACCTCGTCCATGCTGGCGCGGGCGCGGCGCTGGCCTTCGCTCTCGTGGGCAGCGCGCATCTGCTCGCCCGCCTCGTTCATCTGCCGGCCCAGCTTGTTCATCTGCTCGTTCAGGCGGTCGCGCTCGGCATCGCTGCCGGCCTTGCCGATCTGCTGGCCCAGGGTCGACATCTGGCGGCCGAGATCGTTCATCCTGCGTTCCAGCTCATGCACCCGCGCCTCGTCGGGCCGCATGCCGGTGGCCGCCTGTTCCATCTGCTTGCCCAGCGCTTCCATCACCTTGCCGTGCTTGTCCATCTCCTTGCCGTAGGCGTCCATCTGCTTGCCCAGCTGGTTGACCGGCTCCCAGGCGGCACGCGCCTTCGCCAGCGTGTCCGGATCCTGCACGATCCAGGACTTGCCGCCGTCGCGGAACCACAGGAACTCGCCCTTGATGCTGCGCTTGAGCTGCTTGATGGACGACCAGTCGGCGCTGTTGCCGGTCATGTTGAACCCCTCGTCGCCCTCGCCCACCAGGGCGTACGATTCGCCACGTTCCTCGCGCAGGGTCACGTGGACCCCGGGTTTGTTCTGGGCGGCAGCCGGCGCTGCCGGCGTGGTGCCGGCATGGGCGTGGATGGCCGCGGTCAGGGCCAGGCCGAGGGCCGGCAGGGCCAGCTTCCAGTTGAGCGGTTCCGCTTGCGGACGAACCAGGCGTTTGATGCGAGACATGAGATTTCCTCCATGCGCCCCAGGGGCGAGTTGCGGGGTGG
The DNA here is from genome assembly GCF_057657395.1 of Telluria sp. Soil_C_11. NCBI lineage: Bacteria > Pseudomonadati > Pseudomonadota > Betaproteobacteria > Burkholderiales > Oxalobacteraceae > Telluria > Telluria sp. Soil_C_11. The sequence goes on from NZ_JBDGIN010000003.1 coordinate 407,154, forward strand.
AGAGCTGGAACAGGTCCAGCTCGGATAACGCGAGCGCGAGACGACGCGGTTCGCCCAGCGCGCTTGCGGCCAGGTCGTCGGCGATCAGCTCCCGCTCGGCCCGGATGCGGTGCGACAGCCACCACACGGCCGGGTGATAGAACAGCAGGATCTCGATCGCACTCTGGACCAGGTTGACCAGGTAGTCGTGGCGCCGCACATGGGCCAGTTCGTGCGCCAGCAGGGCTTCGAGCAGCTGCGGCGCCATGCCGGTCGCCAGCGAGGCCGGCACCAGCACCAGCGGGCGCAGGCAGCCGGCGGTCACCGGGCTGGCGAGGTCCTCCACCAGCCCCAGGATCACCTTGCGCCCGATGCCCAGGCGCGCCGCCAGGCGGTCGAGCACGGCCTGCCAGGCCGCATCCGGCCGGTAGGCGCCCGGACGGCTGCGCCGGCGCACCCAGGCCAGGCCCAGCAGCAGGCGCAAGGCCATCAGCGCGGCGCCGGCCGACCAGCACAGGATCACCAGCGGCAGGCGCGGCCGCAAGGCCTCGCGCCAGCCCGCCGCGTCCCACGCCGCCGGCAGCGCGGCGCCATCGGCCAGGCCCGCTGCGGCATCACGCACGGCAGCGTGCGCGCCGGACGGCAGCGCCTGCATCAACGCGGACGGCAGCGCCGTCGCGCCATCGACCGCGCCTTGCCCCAGCACGCGCGCCAGCATGCCGGCCAGCGGCAGCGCGGCGCACAGCAGCAACGCGCCGCAGGCGACCAGATAGCGCCACTGCGGACGCGCCCTGCCCAGCAGTCCCAGCAGCACGGCGGCGGCGCAGCCGACCAGCGCGCCCTGCCAGACGAAGTCCAGCAGCGCCCAGGCCAGGCCGGAGATCCAGGCTGCGGCGCTCATCGCGCCTGCCCGTCGCTTGAACGGTGAACGGAGTGCATGCGGTTTCCTTTCGACGGATCCAGAATAGGTCAGCTAGAAAAATTTGTCTAGAACTTTTTTTCTAGATTTGGATGAAGATGCGATGGAGGCAGGATAGGGATCGCGGAAGGCGATCGCCAGCGTGCTGCGACAGGCTGCGGAATCGAGGGAGTGGGTGGAAGAACTTGGGCCCCCGCCTGCGCGGGGGCGACGGTTCATTTGCGCGGGGGCGACGGTTCATTTGCGCGGGGGCGACGGTTCATTTGCGCGGGGCGACGGTTCATTTGCGCAGGGGCGACGTTCCATGCGCGCGCGCTGCCTGCTCATGCGCGCGCGCTGCCTGCTCATGCGCGCGCATGCTACGTGCGCATTCGCGCGCGGGCGAGGCGCTCAGTACACCACGACCGAGCGGATCGACTCGCCCTTCTTCATCAGCTCGAAGCCTTCGTTGATCTGGTCGAGGCGCAGGTGGTGGGTAATCAGGTCGTCGATGTTGATCTTGTTTTCCATGTACCAGTCGACGATCTTCGGCACGTCGGTGCGGCCGCGCGCGCCGCCGAAGGCCGAGCCCTTCCACACGCGGCCGGTGACCAGCTGGAACGGACGGGTCGAGATCTCCTTGCCGGCTTCGGCCACGCCGATGATGATCGACTGGCCCCAGCCCTTGTGGCAGCACTCCAGCGCCTGGCGCATCGTGGTGACGTTGCCGATGCACTCGAAGGAGTAGTCGGCGCCGCCGTCGGTCAGCTGGACGATGGCGTCGACCACGTTCTCGACCTGGGTCGGATTGACGAAGTGGGTCATGCCGAACTTGCGCGCCATCTCTTCGCGGCCCGGATTGATGTCCACGCCGATGATCTTGTCGGCGCCGACCATCTTCGCCGCCTGGATCACGTTCAGGCCGATGCCGCCCAGGCCGAACACGACCACGTTGGCGCCCGCCTCCACCTTGGCCGTGAAGATCACGGCGCCGATGCCGGTGGTGACGCCGCAGCCGATGTAGCAGACCTTGTCGAACGGTGCGTCGGAGCGGATCTTGGCCAGCGCGATCTCCGGCACCACGATGTAGTTGGAGAAGGTCGAGGTGCCCATGTAGTGGTAGATCGGCTTGCCGTCCAGCGAGAAGCGCGAGGTCGCGTCCGGCATCAGGCCGCGGCCTTGCGTGCTGCGGATGGCCTGGCACAGGTTGGTCTTCTGCGACAGGCAGAATTTGCACTGGCGGCATTCCGGGGTGTACAGCGGGATGACGTGGTCGTCCTTGCGCAGGCTGGTCACGCCGGGACCGACGTCGACCACCACGCCTGCGCCTTCATGGCCGAGGATGGCCGGGAAGATCCCTTCCGGATCGGCGCCCGACAGCGTGTACCAGTCGGTGTGGCAGATGCCGGTCGCCTTGACCTCGACCAGCACCTCGCCCGCCTTCGGACCTTCCAGTTCGACCTCCTCGATCGTCAGCGGCTTACCCGCCTGCCATGCAATCGCTGCCTTGGTTTTCATGTCGTCCTTCCTGTATCGATGAATGGATGAAGCGCGGAAACAGCGTCACAGCCGTTCCGCGTAATTTGTCATGATACCAAGCCGGCCGGCAGGCCGTTGGCAGCCTGCTACTTGTTGCGCAGGCGTCCCGCGAAGGCGCCATGCAAGCCGTTCAGCAGCTCCTCCGCCGCCACCAGCTGCTCGGCCACCTCGTTGACCTTGCGGCGGCTCGCGCGCGCATGGTCGCGCAGCACCTCGAAGGCGGTGTTGCGGTCGGTCTGGTAGCGCGCCATCAGCAGTCCCACGGCCAGGCTCGTTTCGCGGCCGGCGGCCAGGGCCGCGTTCAGGTTGGCTTCGGTGCGGCGCAGCTGGCGGATCTCGTCGGCGCGCGCCAGCCCCGCCTCGAAGGCCGGCAACAGGTGGGCCGCATCGACCGGCTTGACCAGGAAGCCGACCGCGCCGTGGCTGGCGGCCCGGCGCCCGGTCTCGGCGTCGTCCACCGCCGACAGGAACATGAACGGCACCTCGGTGTGGTCCCTCAGGCGCTGCGCCAGCTCCAGGCCGGACATGCCGGGCATGCTGATGTCGAGCAGGGCCAGCGCAAAGCCCGGTTCGCCCACGGCATCGCGTTCGGCAATGCGCTGCAGCGCCTCCTGCGCGGAGGCGGCGCCGACGGTGTCGTAGCCGGCGTGCTGGAGCACGGTGGCGATGTAATCGAGAAGGAGGGTGTCGTCGTCGACCAGCAGTATCTGCCGGCGGGGGGAAGCGGGCGCGCTCATGGTTGTCGTGTTCTCGCAGCGGGAAGATGGGCCGGTGCTGGAATTAACAAAATTTCCACAACGCCAACTTCGACGGCCAAAAATATAGCATGCACATTCGTACACATCTAGATTTTTATCAAACGGATCCTGTGTGAAGACGATAACGCAACATTTTCTGCGCACGATTGAAAACTCGTTGCGTCTGTATAAGTTCCATCAATACACTTGCTTGGCTGCTTTTTGAACGGCTGGGCCCGGCCCTTGGAAGGCAGTGATGTATCGGTCTTAACGGTTGTATCGGTTGTTGTATTGGTTGTTTAAACACTTATACCAAAAAGCTCGCGGACCACGAGTCTGCGGCAATAACGAGAAACTTAACGGAGAAACACCGATGAATCAGAAGAAAACTCGCGCATCAAAGTTCGTTCCAGTCCTTGGCCTGTGCGCAGCAGCACTGGCAATCGCCTTTTCGGGTAGCGTGTCGGCCGCCGCGCCGTCGACCACCCGTGTGATCGTCGCCTTCAAGCCAGGCGCGAAAGCAGCCATCAAGGCACAGGTCGCCGCCGCCAAGGGCACGGTCAAGCATGAAATCTTCAACATGGATGCGATGGCAATCGAAGTGCCGACCACGGCGCTGAAGGGCCTCGAAAACAACCCGAACGTCGAATACGTCGAAGAAGACGTGATCCGCAGGCCGTTCTCGCTGACCACGCCGTCGACCGGTACTCCTTACACCCTGGGCCAGCAGGTCCCCTACGGCATCAAGCTGGTCCAGGCGGACCAGCTGTCCGACGCCAACGTCGGCAACCGCAAGATCTGCATCATCGACTCGGGCGTCGACTTCAGCCATGAAGACCTGAAGGACAACGGCGCCAACGTCACCGGCGAATACGACTCCGGCACCGGCTGGTGGTACACCGACGAAACCCACCACGGCACCCACGTGTTCGGCACCATCGCCGGCGTCAACAACGGCCTCGGCGTGGTCGGCGTCAATTCGAACAAGCTGCTCAAGCTGCACATCGTGAAGGTGTTCGGCGCCAACGGTGCCTGGACCTATTCGTCGACCCTGGCTTCGGCCGCCAACAAGTGCGGCGCAGCCAACGCCAACGTGATCACCATGTCGCTGGGTGGCGGCGCCAAGAGCATGACCGAGCAGCGCGCCTTCGACAGCCTGCAGACCAAGGGCGTGCTGAGCATCGCCGCGGCCGGCAACGACGGCAATGCCACCACCTCCTACCCGGCCGGCTACGGCAGCGTGATGTCGGTGGCGGCAGTCGACGAGAACAAGGTCGTGGCCTCCTTCTCGCAGTACAACAGCGACGTCGAGATCGCCGGTCCGGGCGTGTCGGTGCTGTCGTCCGTGCCGATGGGCACCGGCCAGGATCCGGTCCTGAGCGTCGGCTCGAGCACCTACGCACCTACCGCCATGGAAGGTTCGCCGGTCAAGACCGCGACCGCGCCGCTGGCCGACTTCGGCATCGGCGACACGGTCAACACCGCCGTCGCCGGCAAGGTCTGCCTGATCCAGCGCGGCACCGTCGACTTCGCGACCAAGGTCACCAACTGCCAGAACAGCGGCGGCGTCGGTGCGGTCGTGTACAACAACGTGGCAGGTCCCCTGGCAGGCACGCTTGGCACCACCGTCACCAACATCCCGTCGGTCGGCGCTTCCGACACCGAGGGCGCGGCGATGAAGAACCAGCTGGGCCAGACCGCGACCGTGGGCGTGAAGGCTTCGAACTACGCCTACTTCGACGGCACCTCGATGGCGACCCCGCACGTGTCGGCCGTGGCTGCCCTGGTGTGGAGCTACTTCCCGACCTGCACCGGCGCGCAGATCCGTACCTCGCTGAACAACAGCGCGCTCGACCTGGGCACCGCTGGCCGCGACACCAAGTACGGCTACGGCCTGGTGCAGGCCAAGGCTGCCTACGATCGCATCAAGGCGCTGGGCTGCGGCAAGTAATAAAAGGCGCTTCGCCGCCCTTTATTACGTAGGGTGGGCACGCCGTGCCCACGCGTGACGCTGGCATATTGCCGGCTCCGCGTGGGCACGGGGCGCCCACCCTACATCATTTATAATGGCCGTTTTCGCCATATCCTGCCATCACAGCCATATCATGGAATTAGCCAAGTCTTTCGAGCCAGCCGACATCGAACAATTCTGGCGTACCGAATGGGAACAGCGCGGTTACTTCGCCGCCACCATGGACGCCGACAAGCCTTCGTTCAGCATCCAGCTGCCGCCGCCGAACGTGACGGGCACCCTGCACATGGGCCACGCCTTCAACCAGACCGTCATGGATGGCCTGACCCGCTACTACCGCATGCGTGGCTTTAACACCGCCTGGATCCCGGGCACCGACCACGCCGGCATCGCGACCCAGATCGTGGTCGAGCGCCAGCTGGACGCCCAGAAGGTTTCGCGCCACGACCTGGGCCGCGACGCCTTCATCGAGAAAGTCTGGGAGTGGAAGGAAAAGTCGGGCAGCACCATCACCGGCCAGATGCGCCGCCTGGGTGCCTCCGCCGACTGGAACCGCGAATACTTCACGATGGACGAGCCGCGTTCGAAGACCGTGGCCGAAGTCTTCGTGCGCCTGTACGAACAGGGCCTGATCTACCGCGGCAAGCGCCTGGTCAACTGGGATCCGGTGCTGGGCACCGCCGTGTCCGACCTCGAAGTCGACTCGCAGGAAGAAGACGGCTCGATGTGGTACATCCGGTATCCGCTGGTGGACGGCAGCGGCCACCTGACGGTCGCCACCACCCGCCCGGAAACCATGCTGGGCGACGTCGCCGTCGCGGTCGATCCTACCGACGAACGCTATACCCACCTGCACGGCAAGATGCTGAAGCTGCCGCTCACCGGCCGCGAGATCCCCGTCATCGCCGACAGCTACGTCGACAAGGCCTTCGGCACCGGCTGCGTGAAGATCACCCCGGCGCACGACTTCAACGACTACGCGGTCGGCCAGCGCCACAACCTGCCGATGCTGTCGATCATGACGCTCGACGCGAAGATCGTCGACGAGGCGCCGGAAGCCTACCGCGGCCTGGACCGCTTCGAAGCGCGCAAGAAGATCGTCGCCGACCTCGAAGCCCAGGGCCTGCTGGAACAGGTCAAGCCGCACAAGCTGATGGTGCCGCGCGGCGACCGCACCGGCGTGATCATCGAGCCGATGCTGACCGACCAGTGGTTCGTCGCGATGAGCAAGCCGGCCCCGGAAGGCACCTTCAACCCGGGCAAGTCGATCACCGAAGTGGCGCTCGAAAAAGTCGCCAGCGGCGAGATCCGGTTCGTCCCCGAAAACTGGACCACCACCTACAACCAGTGGCTGGGCAACATCCAGGACTGGTGCATCTCGCGCCAGCTGTGGTGGGGCCACCGCATCCCGGCCTGGTACGGCCCGAACGGCGAAATCGTGGTTGCGCGCACCGAAGAAGAAGCCCAAGCCAAGGCCAGGGAGCAAGGCATTGCCGGTGACATCAAGCGCGACAACGACGTGCTCGACACCTGGTTCTCTTCGGCCCTGGTGCCCTTCTCGACCATGGGCTGGCCGGAGCAGACGAAGGACATGGACCTGTTCCTGCCGTCGTCGGTGCTGGTGACCGGCTTCGACATCATCTTCTTCTGGGTCGCGCGCATGGTCATGATGACCGCGCACTTCACCGGCAAGGTGCCGTTCAAGACCGTCTACGTGCACGGCCTGGTGCGCGACTCGTCCGGCCAGAAGATGTCGAAGTCGAAGGGCAATACCCTCGACCCGATCGACCTGATCGACGGCATCGGCATCGACGCGCTGGTGGCCAAGCGCACCACCGGCCTGATGGATCCGCGCACTGCGCCGAAGATCGAGAAAGCGACCCGCAAGGAATTCCCGGACGGGATCCCGGCCTTCGGCACCGACGCCGTGCGCTTCACCATGGCCAGCTACGCCTCGCTCGGCCGCAACATCAACTTCGACCTCGGCCGCTGCGAAGGCTACCGCAACTTCTGCAACAAGCTGTGGAACGCGACCCGCTTCGTGCTGATGAACACCGAAGGCAAGGATTGCGGCAAGCCGAACGCGGAAGACCTGTCGCAGGCCGACCGCTGGATCATCTCGCTGATGAACCGCGTCGAGCTGGACGTGGCCAAGGGCTTCGCCGACTACCGCTTCGACAACATCGCCAGCAGCATCTACAGCTTCGTCTGGGACGAGTACTGCGACTGGTACCTGGAACTGGCCAAGGTCCAGGTCCAGCAAGGCAGCGAGGCGCAGCAGCGCGCCACCCGCCACACCCTGCTGCGCGTGCTGGAAGTGATCCTGCGCCTGGCGCACCCGATCATCCCGTTCGTGACCGAGCAGCTGTGGCAGGCCGTCGCGCCGCTGGCCGGAAAAACCGGCGAAGGTGAAAATAAAAGCGTCATGCTGCAGCCCTACCCGGTCGCCGACGAATCGCTGATCGACGCCGGCGCGGAAAGCTGGATGGAGCAGTTCAAGAAGCTGACCGACGCCACCCGCAACCTGCGCGGCGAGATGAAGCTGTCGCCGTCGCTGCGCGTGCCGCTGATCGTCGAACCGGGCTCGGAAGCCGACCGCGCCGCCGCCCGGAGCTTCGCGCCCTACGTGCAATTGCTCGGCAAGCTGTCGGAAGTGCAGATCGTGGACACCCTGCCGGAATCGCCGGCCGCGGTCTCCATCGTCGGCACCACCAAGCTGATGCTGAAGGTCGAGATCGACGTCGCCGCCGAGCGCGAGCGCCTGTCGAAGGAGATCGCGCGCGTGCAGGGCGAGATCGCCAAGGCCAACGGCAAGCTGTCCAGCGAGAGCTTCGTGGCCCGTGCCCCGGCCGCCGTGGTGGCCCAGGAGCGCGAACGCGTGGAGAACTTCAGCGCCACGCTGGCCAAGATGCAGGAACAGCTGGCCAAGCTGCCGGCGGCCTGATCGTCGTCGCTCAGTAAAAAGCCGCGCCCGGGTTTTGCCTGGCGCGGCTTTTTCTTTGCCCTGTCAATTGCCGTACACCGCAAGCGCCAAGTTTTTCCGCCAGGCCGTTTACCGAACGACCGTACTGTTTGCTACACTCCATTGCCTATCACCATAATGATTTCACTGGAGACACCATGCGCACCCTCACCAAGATCTCGCTGATTGCCGCCGTCCTCGCCGCCCCGTTTGCGTGGGCGCAGGAGGGTTCGCCGGTCGGGCTGTGGAAGGCCATCGACGACAGCTCGGGCAAGCCGACCGCGCTGATCCGCATCACCGACAACCATGGCGAGCTGCAGGGCAGGATCGAGAAACTGTTCCGTACCGCGGACGAAGAGCAGAATCCGAAATGCGTGCTGTGCAAGGACGCGCGCAAGGACCAGCCGATCGTCGGCATGACCATCGTCTCGGGCCTGAAGAAGAAGGGCGACGAATACACCGGCGGCGAGATCCTCGATCCGAAGGACGGCAAGGTCTACAAGAGCAGGCTGACCGTGCAGGAGGGCGGCAAGAAGGTCGAAGTGCGCGGCTATGTCGGCGTGCCGATGTTTGGCCGCTCGCAAATCTGGCTGCGCCAGGAATAAACGGGTCCCCTGCGCCGGGAGGCGCGCCGTCTGCGCTACACTGCCCTGAACCATGTAGAGGGAGAAAGCGATGGCAGAACGGCCCGGCACCCCGCCGGTTGCAACGCACGCGAGCCCGGCCTCGAGCCAGGTCGCGCGTTACCTGGCCGCCGCGGCGCCGCCGGTACCGCTGCATTACCTGACTTACCTGTTCGAACACGTCGCCGACGTCATCTTCTTCCTCGAGGTGCTGGACGGCGACCGTTACCGCTTTTCCGCAGTCAACGAGCGCTTCACCCTGACCACCGGCCTGCCGGTTGCCGAAGTGGTGGGCAAGGAAGTCGACGAGATCATCCCGCCCGACTCGCTCGCCCTGGTGAAGTCGAAATACCGCGAAGCCATCGCCACCCGCAAGGTGGTGCAGTGGCAGGAGGTGTCGAACTACCCGTCCGGCACCAAGACCGGCGATGTCACCGTCTCTCCCGTGATCGACGCGGACGGCGCGTGCCGTCTCCTGATGGGCGTCGTGCACGACGTGACCGAACACCACCGCAACCAGCAGCGCCTGGCCGAGCTCGAGGAACGCTGGCGCCTGGCCCTCGAATACTCGGGCGCCGGCGCGTGGGAATGGCAGGCCGGCGCCGATGGACTGAGCGGCGAACTGAGCATCTTCCCCTTCTACCAGTCCATCATCGGCATGGCGTGCTCGCCCCTGATGGCGACGCGTGAAACCCTGCTGAACTGGGTGCATCCCGACGACACCGGGGCCGTCGAGGCGGCGGTCGGCGCCGTTGCCGCAGGCAGGACCGAACGGCTCGATGCCGAAGCCCGGGTGCGCCACCGCGACGGCCACTGGGTATGGATCCGCATGCAGGGCAAGGTCGTCTTCGACGCGCAGCGCCAGCCGCTGCGCATGCTCGGCACGGTCACCGACATCTCGGCGCTCAAGGCCGCCCAGCACAGCCTGGAACTGGGTTCGCTGGTGTTCCAGAACAGCCACGAGGCGATCGCCGTGCTCGATCCGGAGGGCCGCATCGAAACCGTCAATCCGGCCTTCACCAGCATGCGCGGCTTCACCCCGGACGACATTACCGGCAAGGCGCCGCGGGTGTACAACGCCGGCCTGGACGAGTCCGACTTCGACGACGCCTTGTGGGCCGAGCTGCGCGCGACCGGGCAATGGCAGGGCGAATTGTGGAGCCGGCACAAGGATGGCCACGTGATCGCCGAATACCGCACCATCACCGCCGCCTACGGCCCGGACCGGCGGGTGCGCAACTACATCGAAATCGGCACCGACATCACCGAGACCAAGCGCGCCGAAGAACTCGCCTGGCGCCAGGGCAATTACGATGCCCTGACCGGCCTGCCGAACCGCCAGATGTTCATGGAGCGCGTGGCCCAGGCCGTGCACGGCGCCGACCGCGATGCCGGCGGCTTCACCCTGCTTGTCATCGACCTCGACCGCTTCAAGGACGTCAACGAAACCCTGGGCCACTCCGCCGGCGACGAGATCCTGCGCGAAGCGGCCCAGCGCCTGCTCGACTGCACGCGCGACGGCGACACCGTGGCGCGGCTGGGCGGCGACGAGTTCACGGTGTTGCTGGGCACGGTCCGGGAACACGTGGACGGGGAAGCGTTCGCGATCGACCGGACTGCCCAGGACATCATCCAGGCCATGGCCCGGCCCTTCACCATCGGCGACGAGACCCTGCACCTGTCGGCGAGCATCGGGATCACGCATTACCCGAAGGACGCGGCCGACATGGAAAGCCTGATCAAGCACGCCGACCAGGCGATGTACGTGGCCAAGCAGCAGGGCCGCAACCGCTACACCTATTTCTCGCACGTGATGCAGGAGCGCGCCCAGGCGCGGCGGCAACTGATCAAGGACCTGCGGACCGCGATGGAGGAACGCCGGCTCGAGGTCTACTACCAGCCCATCGTCGACCTGGCGACCGGGGCGCTCAAGAAGGCCGAATCGCTGGTGCGCTGGACCCATCCGCTGCGCGGCATGATCGGTCCGGCCGAGTTCATCCCGCTGTGCGAGGAAACCGGCCTGATCGTCGAGCTGGGCGAGCAGATCTTCGAGACGGTGGTGCGCGACGTGGTCGCGTGGAAAAAAGAGAACGGCACCTCGCTGCAGGTCGGGATCAACGTCTCCCCGGTCCAGCTGCTGGCCGGGCGCGAGGCCTGCGAGCGCTGCTTCCAGATGGCCCGGGATGCCGCGCTGCCGGAACACACGCTGGCGGTCGAAGTCACCGAGGGCATGCTCCTCGATAACAATCCCTTCGTCGTCCAGCAGCTGCGCCAGATCGCCGAGCATGGCATGGACCTGTCGCTGGACGACTTCGGCACGGGCTATTCGTCCCTGTCCTACCTGAAGAAATTCAAATTCCAGTTCCTGAAGATCGACCGCTCCTTCGTGATGCATCTGGAAGCCGGCACCACCGACTATGCCCTGTGCGAAACCATCATCACGATGGCCCACAAGCTCGGCATGCGGGTGATTGCCGAAGGCATCGAAACGCCCGAGCAGCTCGAACTGCTCAAGCAGGCCGGCTGCGATTACGGCCAGGGCTACCTGTTTTCGAAAGCCGTTCCCGGGCAGACGATCAGCCGCTGGCTCGCCAGCGGAACCATGCCCTGGATGCACGCCGGCTTCGCCGCACAGGCCTTCAGGCGTGCGCCGAAGAAATTATCTTAATGTTAATCTCGGCACACCTTGTTTTTGCATTTAACAACATGACCATGACAACCCGATCGTCCGGTGCCCGGAAAACCTTGCGCGTCCAGGGGGCATCGGCATGATCGTGCTGCGCCTGCTTGCCCTTGCCGCCGGCGGCCTCGTCCTCATTGTGCCGCCGCTGCTGGCCGCGGGAACCCGGCGGCCCGACCTGCCGGTCTGGGTCGCCGTCGGCGGCCTGGCCGGGCTGGCACTGATCGCACTCAGCTTCCTCTACGTGGCCGCGCTCGGCGACCGCATGCGCCGTTCGGCCCAGGCCCGCACCCTCGGCGGCCTGCTGTTGATGATCCCCGCCGCCGCCAGCATCGCCATGCTGGCCACCCGCAGCGATATCCCGCTGCTGTGGGGCAGCGGCGTCCTGCTGTCGTTCACGGTGCTGCTGTTCCTCAGCTTCGTCTACCCGGCCGCGCCGGACCGCCGCCAGCGCCCGATGCGCCAGCGCGAGCGCACCGAACCGGTACTGGCGGTCGTGCACCAGCTCCCTGTCGCCAGGCGGCGCGACTCGCGCTTTTAAGAACGGCGCCGGGCCAGATAGCGGTCGAGCGCATTGGCGAACTGCTGGCGGTCGGCCTGGCTGAAGGCACTGGGGCCGCCGGTGTCGATGCCGCCGCTGCGCAGTTCTTCCATGAAGGCGCGCATCGTGAGCTGCTGGGCAATATTGTCCTTTGTGTAGAACTCGCCGCGCGGATTCAGCGCATCGCCGCCCTTCTCCAGCACGCGCGCCGCCAGCGGAATGTCGCCGGTGACCACCAGGTCGCCCGGCGCCAGGCGCTCGACGATTTCGGTATCGGCCACATCCGGACCGCTCGGCACCTGGACCGCACGGATGAAACGCGAGCCCGGCACCCGGATCAATTGGTTGGCGACCAGGGTCACCTGCAGCTGCAGCCGCTCGGCCACGCGGAACAGGATGTCCTTGATCACGCCCGGACAGGCATCGGCATCGACCCAGATCTCCATGCTCAGGCCGGCGGCAGGTTGTCCCACAGGTCGCCGGTGGGGCTGATGCGCGGCGCCGTGACGCCGAAGTGCTGGTACGCCAGCGGCGTCGCGATGCGCCCGCGCGGAGTGCGCTGCAGATAGCCCTGCTGGATCAGGTAGGGTTCCAGCACGTCCTCGATGGTGTCGGCGGCCTCGCCGATCGCCGCCGCCAGGTTGCCGATCCCGACCGGGCCGCCGGCGAACTTGAACAGCACCGCTTCGAGGAGTTTACGGTCCATCACGTCGAAGCCGACGGTGTCGACGTCGAGCATCTTCAGCGCGCGGTCGGCCATGTCCTTGGTGATCTCGCCGTTGCCCTTCACTTCCGCATAGTCGCGCACGCGGCGCAGCAGGCGGTTGGCGATACGCGGGGTGCCGCGCGCGCGCTTGGCCACCTCGCGCGCGCCCTCCTCGTTGATCGGCGCTTCCAGCAGCGCGGCGCTGCGGGTGACGATCTTCGTGAGTTCGTCGACGTTGTAGAACTCCAGGCGCGCGACGATGCCGAAGCGGTCGCGCAGCGGATTGGTCAGCATGCCGGCGCGGGTGGTCGCTCCCACCAGCGTGAACGGCTGCAGGTCGAGCTTCACGGAACGCGCGGCCGGGCCTTCGCCGATCATGATGTCGATCTGGTAGTCTTCCAGCGCCGGATACAGGATCTCCTCGACCACCGGAGACAGGCGGTGGATCTCGTCGATGAACAGCACGTCGTTCGCTTCGAGGTTGGTCAGCAGCGCCGCCAGGTCGCCCGGACGTTCCAGCACCGGGCCGGAAGTCTGGCGCAGGTTGACGCCCATCTCGCGCGCGATGATGTGGGCCAGCGTGGTCTTGCCCAGGCCCGGCGGGCCGAACAGCAGGGTGTGGTCGAGCGCCTCGCGCCGCTTGCGGGCGGCGTGGATGAAGATCTCGAGCTGGTCGCGGATCTTGGACTGGCCGACGTATTCGTCGAGGTGCTTGGGGCGCAGGGCGCGCTCGATCGCCTCCTCGTTCGGCGAGGCCGGCGCGGCGTCGATGATGCGCTGCTCGGTGAAGTTGTCGGTCTGGATGCTCATGTATGTATCACTCATAACGTCGTCCCCGCGCAGGCGGGGACCCAAGTTCTGCGTGAGCTATCGGAACGCATGCAAACTTGGGCCCCCGCCTCCGCGGGAGCGACGGATTAGGCTTTCGACAGCGATTTCAGCGCCAGCTTGATGCCCTCGGACACCGTGGTCCCGGCCGGCATGTTCTTGATGGCCGCCAGCGCTTCCTTGTCAGAATACCCCAAGGCCAGCAGCGCATTGAGCACGTCTGCCTGGGCGTCGTCCTGCACGGCGCCGCCGACCGCGCCGATGTCGGCGCCCAGCTTGCCCTTCAGTTCCAGCAGCAGGCGCTCGGCGGTCTTCTTGCCGATGCCGGGCACCTTGACCAGGCGCCCGGCTTCCTGCAGGGTCACGGCCTGGGCCAGGTCGGCCACCGACATGCCGGACAGGATCGCCAGCGCGGTGCGGGCGCCGACGCCGGTGATCTTGATCAGCTGGCGGAACACGGCGCGCTCGCTGGACGAGCCGAAGCCGAACAGCAGGTGCGCATCCTCCCGCACCACATAGTGCGTGAAGAGGACCACTTTTTCGCCCGTGTGCGGCAGGTTGTAGAAGGTGCCCATCGGCACGTCGACTTCGTAGCCGACGCCCTGGCAATCCACGAGCACTTGCGGGGGATTCTTTTCCAGCAGCACGCCGGAGAGACGACCGATCATCGCTAGCCTTTCGCTTTCAATGTGTTATCAGGATGAGACCAGGCGGCCGCGCCGCATGTGCAGGCCCTTTTCCGGCGACAGCGAACCGATCAGCGCCAGCGCATCCATGCCATGGGCGTGGCAGATCGCGATGCCGAGGGCGTCGGCGGCGTCGGTGCCGGGCAGGCCGGGGAGTTTCAGCAGGCGCGCCACCATCTCCTGGACTTGCGCCTTGACCGCGCGGCCGGAGCCGACCACGGCCTGCTTGACCTCGGCCGGCGTGTATTCCGCCACCTCGAGGTCGGCCCCGACCAGCGCCGTGATGGCCGCGCCGCGCGCTGCACCGAGCAGCAGGGTCGACTGCGGATTCACGTTGACGAAGACTTTTTCGATGGCCGCGCAGGCCGGCTTGTAGGTGGCGACGACTTCGCTGACGCCGCCCAGGATGATCTTGAGGCGCGGCGGCAAGGCACCATCAAGGCCGGTCTTGATGGTGCCGGACGCGATGTAACGCAGCCGCTGACCGTGTTTTTCAATGACCCCGAACCCCGTCGTGCGCAGGCCCGGGTCGATGCCGAGGATAATCATTATCGAATGTTATACCGGCTGGCGTGTTTCGTGGGAAAAATACTGTGCAAAAACACAGGTCGTGGCGAGTTTGTCACCGTAACCTGCGTGGGCTCGGGGAGCCCACCCTACCACGATCACGTAGGGTGGGCACCCCGTGCCCACGCGTGACCTCCGATCAGTGACGGAAGTGACGCGTACCAGTATAGAGCATGACGACCCCACGCTCGTCCGCCGCATCGATCACCTCCTGGTCGCGCATCGAGCCGCCCGGATGGATGACGCAGGTCGCGCCGGCGTCGACCACCACGTCCAGGCCGTCGCGGAACGGGAAGAAGGCATCCGAGGCCACCGCCGAGCCGACCAGCGACAGGCCGGCGTTATGCGCCTTGATCGAGGCGATGCGGGCCGAGTCGATGCGGCTCATCTGGCCGGCGCCCACGCCCAGGGTCATGCCGCCGGCGCAGAACACGATCGCGTTCGATTTCACGAACTTGGCCACGCGCCAGGCGAACA
Organism: Telluria sp. Soil_C_11; assembly: GCF_057657395.1. Classification (NCBI taxonomy): domain Bacteria; kingdom Pseudomonadati; phylum Pseudomonadota; class Betaproteobacteria; order Burkholderiales; family Oxalobacteraceae; genus Telluria; species Telluria sp. Soil_C_11. Next base: position 422,349 of record NZ_JBDGIN010000003.1, read on the forward strand.
TCAGGTCCTGCAGCTGCTGCGGGGTCGGCTGCTTCTTGCTGACCACGCGCAGGTCGTCCAGGCCGATATTCTTCGCGTCCGGCGATTGCACCAGCAGGCCGCCGCCAACGCGCTTGACGTCGAAGGGGTTCTGGCCGTCGCCCAGTTCGATCTCCAGCAAGCGCACGTTCTGCTTGGCCGCCATGATCTGGCGCGCTTCCGGCGTGAACACCGGCGCGATCACGACTTCGACGAACAGCTTCGAAATCGCTTCCGCGGCGCGGCCGTCGACCGGCACGTTGAAGGCGATGATGCCGCCGAAGGCCGAGGTCGGGTCGGTCTTCAGCGCGCGCTGGTAGGCATCCAGGGCATCGAGACCGATCGCCACGCCGCAGGGATTGGCATGCTTGATGATCACGCAGCCGGCCGGCTGCTCGAAGCCCTTCATCGTCTTCACGCATTCCCAGGCGGCGTCGGCGTCGGCGATATTGTTGTACGACAGTTCCTTGCCCTGCAGCTGGCGGTAGTTGGCCAGGCTGCCGGCGGCCGGGGCCAGGTCGCGGTAGAAGGCGGCGCTCTGGTGCGGATTTTCGCCGTAGCGCATGTCCTGGACTTTCTCGAAGTGCAGGTTCAGGGTCTGCGGGTAGGCCGCGCGGGTGGCGTGCTGCTTGTCTTCGCCCAGGCTGGTCAGGTAGTTGGTGATCGCGCTGTCGTACTGCGCGGTGTGGGCGAACACCTTCTTTGCCAGGCGGAACTTGGTGTCGTACGACACGCTGCCCGCGGCCTCTCCGGTACCTTTCATCTCGGCCAGCACCGGGCCGTAGTCGGCCGGGTCGACGATCACCACCACGTCGCGGTGGTTCTTGGCCGCCGAGCGCAGCATGGTCGGGCCGCCGATGTCGATGTTCTCGATCGCATCTTCCAGCGAGCACTGTTCCTTGGCGACGGTCGCCTGGAAGGGGTAGAGGTTCACCACCACCATGTCGATCTGCGGAATGCCGTGCTCTTCCAGCTTGGCAACGTGTTCCGGCAAGTCTCGGCGCGCCAGGATGCCGCCGTGCACTTTCGGGTGCAGGGTCTTGACGCGGCCATCGAGCATTTCCGGGAAACCCGTGTAGTCGGCGACTTCGGTGACGGGCACGCCATTGTCCTGCAGCAGCTTGGCAGTGCCGCCGGTCGACAGGATGTTCACGCCGAGCGCGGACAGCGCGCGTGCGAAGTCGAGTACGCCGGTTTTATCGGAAACGGAGATGAGGGCTTGTTTGATCATGGGAGAGGCCTGTTGATAAAAATCGGTGCGGACGCATTTTTTCCTGCTGCTATATTCCATTACGCCGGCGGTGGCCGGCGCACGCTCGCACGCACCGGCCCCCTCGCCGGCGTTTACAGCAGCCCGTGCTCCTGCAATTTCTTGCGCAAGGTGTTGCGGTTGATGCCCAGCATCTGCGCCGCATGCGACTGGTTGCCTTCGGCACGCGTCATCACCACTTGCAGGATCGGTTTTTCGACGGTCAGCAGCATCATGTCGTAGATATTCGTCGGTTTTTGCTCGCCCAGGTCGTTGAAATAATCTTCGAGGCTTTTCTGAACGACTTCCTGGATACTCTCTTTGCTCATGTCTGCTACTTCACCTTGGTTAATGGCGCTGCTTTTGGCAGCCCTGTCTCCGATTATTTTTTATTTTTTACTATTTTTTATGCCGCGATCGCGACGTCATCAGAATGCGCGGGCCGGTATTGTAACCGCTCGCCAAACCGGTGTTGCGATTTGAAAAAATCGTCCACGGCCGCCAGCTGCTCGGCGGTCGATTCCAGCAGATTCATGCGCTGGCGGAATTCCTCGCCGCCGGGCAGGTCTTCCACATACCAGCCGATGTGCTTACGCGCCGTGCGCACGCCCAGGTATTCGCCGTAGAAGGCATAGTGCGCCGGCAGGTGTTCGTTCATCAGTTCGCGCACTTCGTCGACCAGCGGCGCCGGCAGGTGCTCGCCAGTCGTCAGGTAATAATCGATCTCGCGGCAGATCCAGGGACGCCCCTGGGCTGCGCGGCCGATCATGACGGCGTCGGCGCCCGTGTGGTCGAGCACGAATTTCGCCTTTTCCGGGGTCGTGATGTCGCCGTTCGCCACCACCGGAATCGAGACGGCCGCCTTCACCGCGGCGATGGTGTCGTACTCGGCATCGCCCTTGTAGCCGTCGGCGCGGGTGCGGCCGTGCAGGGTCAGCATCGCGATGCCGGCCTGCTCGGCCATGCGCGCGATCGTCAGGGCGTTCCTGTTCTGGCGGTCCCAGCCGGTGCGGAACTTGAGCGTGACCGGCACGTCCACCGCGCGCACCACCGCTTCCAGGATGCGCTGGACCAGGTCTTCGTGCTGCAGCAGGGCCGAACCGCACCAGTTGTTGCAGACCTTCTTGACCGGGCAGCCCATGTTGATGTCGATGATCTGGGCGCCGCGGTCGACGTTGAATTTCGCGCACTCCGCCAGCTCTTCCGGCACCGCGCCGGCGATCTGCACCGCCTTCGGCTCCATCTCGCCCGCATGGTCGGTGCGGCGCGAGGACTTTTCGCTGGCCCACAGGCGCGGATTCGAGGCCGCCATCTCCGACACCGCATAACCGGCGCCCAGCTTCTTGCAAAGCTGGCGGAACGGGCGGTCGGTCACCCCGGCCATCGGGGCGACGAAGACGTTATTGCGCAGCGCGTAAGGACCAATTTGCACGGGAGTAAGACCAGGAAAACAATCGGGAACTCGCTATTTTACCCGAACCGCTGCTCAATTTATCAGCACAAGTTTTTTCTAGTGTTGAAAATCTGACATATTTCTTTCGTGCCAAGCTCAGGTGAGCTCGTCGAGCACCGCCGGACGCAGGTGGGACACCTCGCCCCAGCTCTCCAGCACCAGCTTGCCGCCGTCGACGCGGAAGCGGTTGACGCTGGCGTTGTAGACCTTGAAGTCGCGCGGCGTTTCCAGCGGCAGGTTGCCGGCCATCCGGTAGGCGCACTCGAGCACGCCGCCGTGGGCCACCAGGGCCAGGGTGCGGCCGGGGTGCATGCGGGCCAGGCCCAGGATCGCTTCGGTGGCGCGGGCGTAGAACTGGCGGAAGGTTTCACCGCAATTTTTGCCATCCGGCAAAATCGCATCGATGTCGCGCGCCTGCCAGGCCGCGAACTCGGCCGGGAAGCGCTGTTCGATCTCGGAGTACAGCAGGCCTTCGAAGCCGCCGTAGCAGCGTTCGCGCAGGCCGGGCTCGATCTGCAGCGGCATGCCGCGCAGCGCGGCAACGGCCTGGGCGGTCTGGCGGGCGCGTCCCAGGTCGCTGGAGACCAGCAGGTCGATCGGCTCGTGCGCCAGCGCCCCGGCGAGCAGGCGGGCCTGGCGCTCGCCCTCCTCGTTCAGCGGAATGTCGAGATGACCCTGCAGGCGGCGCTCCGCGTTCCATGCGGTTTCGCCGTGGCGGATCAGGAGGATGTTGGTGGGTGGGTGTGCTGCGTTAGTCAATGTCTTGCCGGGTTTATTTATCGATGATGGTGGCGGCGATTTGCGGGTTCAGCGAATACACGCCGAAGATCCGGGCTTCGTCCAGGATATGGCCGGTAATGGCGAGGCGCGCCTCCTTGCCGGTGAAGCGCCCGGTCAGCGGCAGGCGCGGGATGTCGAGCGCATACAGCGTGAACACGTAGGTGTGGACGCGCTCGTCGTTCCAGGGCGGACAGGGGCCGTCGTAGCCGTAGTAGTCGCCGGCCATGTCGGGATCGCTCGCGAACCAGCTGGTGTAGTCGTTGAGGCCATGGCGCAGCTGGTGCTCGGTGCCGTTCTTGATCGTGAACGGGACCAGCGGACCGCTCTTGCCGCCCGGGGTCACCATGTCCGAGAACAGGCCCTCGGCGAAGGACTTCAGGCACACCGGGATGTCGACCAGCGCCCAGTGGAAGAAGTCGGTGCGCGGCAAGGCGTCCGGCACCGTCCTGCCTTCCTTGTTGACGTCGGTGCCGTCGGTCGGCACGTCGAGGTCGTGGCACAGCAGCACCAGCGACTCGGCGCCCGCCGGCACCTCGTCCCAGGAGAAGTGGGGACTGCGGTTGCTCGACAGCTTGATGTGGCTGCCGGGATCGATCTCGGCGAACGCGCAGCGGGGCGGAATCGGGCCGCCCTCGGTAAAGGAATCGCTCCAGATATTCATCGCCCTACCCTCCCTTCTTTCCTAGTCAGATTGACCGGCGCCGTCCGCCGCAGTTTCAACCAGAAACCTTGGGTGGATCAATACGAAGCCAGAAAGTTACTGGACCGTCGTTCGTCAACGACACCTGCATATCGGCGCCGAAGCGGCCGGTCTCGACCTTACCGTGACGCTCGCGCGCCTGGCGCACGACATGCTCGAACAGCCGGCGCCCATCGTCCGGCGCGGCCGCCGGCGAGAACGAAGGCCGGGCCCCGGAGCGGGTGTCGGCCGCCAGCGTGAACTGCGGCACCAGCAGCAGGCCGCCGGCGACATCGGTGACGCTGCGGTTCATCTTGCCGGCCTCGTCGGAAAACACGCGGTAGCCCAGCAATTTGGCCAGCAGCGCATCCGCCTCGCGTTCGGTATCGCCCTTTTCGGCGCAGACCAGCACCATCAGGCCGTGCCCGATGGCGCCGACGGTCTCGCCGTCGACCACGACGCTGGCCTGGGTGACGCGCTGTAGCAGGCCGATCATGCCGCGAGGGTCACGCGCGCGAACTTGCGCTTGCCGACCTGCAGCACGAAGGTGCCGGCCGCGACCTGCAGCGCCTTGTCGGCCACGACGGTGCCGTCGATGCGCACGCCGCCCTGGTCGATCATGCGCATGGCTTCCGAGCTGGACGCGCACAGGCCGGCCTGGCGCAGCAGCTGCGGCAGGCCCAGCGGGGCGCCGCCGGTGCTCACTTCCGGGATGTCGTCCGGGATCCCGCCCCGGGAGCGGTTGACGAAGTCCGCCAGCGCATCCTCGGCCGCCTGCTGCGAGTGGAAGCGCGCCACGATCTCCTGGGCCAGCGCGACCTTGGCGTCGCGCGGGTTGCGGCCGCCTTCGACCTCGACCCTGAGCTGCGCCAGGTCCTGGATCGAGCGGAACGACAGCAGCTCGTAGTACTTCCACATCATGACGTCCGAGATGCTCATCAGCTTGCCGAACATGGTGTTGGCCGGCTCGGTGATGCCGATGTAGTTGTTCTTGGACTTCGACATCTTCTCGACGCCGTCCAGGCCTTCGAGCAGCGGCATGGTCAGGATGCACTGCGGCTCCTGGCCATAATCTTTCTGCAATTCACGACCAACGAGCAGGTTGAATTTCTGGTCCGTTCCACCCAGCTCAAGGTCTGCTTTCAAAGCGACCGAATCATAGCCTTGCATGAGCGGGTAAAGGAACTCATGCACGGAAATCGGGGTCCCATTCTTGTAGCGCTTGGTGAAGTCGTCGCGTTCCATCATCCGCGCCACGGTATAGCGCGAGGCCAGCTGGATCATGCCGCGCGCGCCGAGCGGGTCGCACCACTCGGAGTTGTAGCGGATCTCGGTGCGCGCCGGGTCGAGCACCAGCGAGGCCTGCTTGAAATAGGTCTGCGCATTGGTTTCGATCTGCTCGCGGGTCAGCGGCGGACGGGTCACGTTGCGGCCCGACGGGTCGCCGATCATCGAGGTGAAGTCGCCGATCAGGAAGATCACCTGGTGGCCCAGGTCCTGCAGCTGGCGCAGCTTGTTCAGCACCACGGTATGGCCCAGGTGCAGGTCGGGCGCGGTCGGATCGAGGCCGAGCTTGATGCGCAGCGGCGTGCCGCTCTGCTCGGAGCGCGCCAGCTTCTGTGCGAATTCGCTCTCGATCAGCAGTTCGTCGACGCCACGCTTGGTGATCGCAAGGGCTTCCTGGACGGCATCGCTCAAGGGAAGAGCCGCAGCCCCGGCGGAAGTTGCAGTTTTGGCATTACCAGAAAGCTCAGAGGAAGTCATAAAAATCTTGTAGGAGAATGGCTAAAACGGTTGTAGGAGCCGGTATTTTGATATAATTCGCGATCCCGTCAATCTTGCCGCTTGAAAAGTTTCAAAGACAATAAGTAAGAAAACAAAAGAAAAAACGTTTGTCTTGGGACGGTGAAGCGGTAAATTTTAACTGATTGCATGAACCCAATACAGAAAATCACTGGCAAGCGCTGGTTCGGTCTCGCCGACACGAGCCGCAAGACCCGCATCATTGCGGGCGGCGCCGCTGCCCTGGCCCTGTGTGCCTTCGGCGCGACCGCGGTCGCCCCGATCGCGCCGGATGCCGCCGACATTCCTGTGAAGTCCATCGCACAAGACCTGCAACTGCCGAATCTGGCCGACCAGATCGCCGCGCTGCAGCAGGACCAGCAGGAATTCATCCACGAAGAGCGCATCCGTCCCGGTGATTCCCTGGGTTCCGTCTTCACCCGCCTCGGCATCGACGACCAGCAGGCCGCCGCCTTCGTGCGCAGCGACAAGCTGGCGCGCAGCATCCTGAACCTCAAGACCGGCAAGCGCATCCAGGCCGAGACCGACGAGAACGGCCTGATGCTGTCGCTGCGCGCGACCATCCCGGTCGACAAGGACACCTTCAATACCGTCACCGTGACCCGCAAGGGCGACAAGTTCGTCGTCAGCAAGGCGCCGGCCGAACTCGAGCGCCGCGTCGAAATGCGTTCGCGCGAAATCAGCACCTCGCTGTACGCCGCGACCGACGCCAACGTCGACGGCGGCCAGATCCCGGATTCGGTGGTCAACCAGATCATCGAGATGTTCTCGACCAACATCGACTTCCGCTCCGACCTGAAGCGCGGCGACCGTTTCAACGTCGTCTACGAAACCTTCTGGCAGGACGGCGAACTGGTCCGCACCGGCCGCGTGCTGGCCGGCGAATTCATCAACCGCGGCGTGGCCTACCAGTCGGTCTGGTACGAAGACCCGGTCAGCCACCAGGGCGGCTACTACGGCCTGGATGGCCAGTCGCTGAAGAAAGCCTTCCTGAAGTCGCCGGTCGCCTTCAGCCGCATCTCCTCCGGCTTCTCGATGCGCGTGCATCCGGTGTTCAACGTCTGGAAAGCACACAAGGGCGTCGACATGGCCGCCCCGATGGGCACCCCGATCCGCGCCGCCGGCGACGGCACCGTCGATTTCGCCGGCGTGTCGAACGGCTACGGCAACATGGTCGTGCTCAAGCACTGGTCCAACTACAGCACCGCCTACGGCCACATGAGCCGCTTCGCCAGCGGCATGCGCAAGGGCCAGAAGGTGCACCAGGGCGACGTGATCGGCTACGTCGGCGCGACCGGCTGGGCCACCGGCCCGCACCTGCACTATGAATTCCGCATCGGCGGCACGGCAACGGACCCGATGAAGCTGAAGAACCTGCAGGCACAACCGCTGACGAACGGCGAAATGTCGCGCTTCCGCATGGCGGCCGCCGAGATGTCGCACCGCTTCTCGCTGCTGAGCCCGGCTGGCAACGCGATGGCTGCACGCTAAGCCGTCGCCGAATCACGGATAGAATGAGGCGCCTTGCACTGCACAGTGCAAGGCGTTTTTCTTTTAGAGACCAATATGCCCGCTTCTTCCCTCTACATCGGCCTGATGTCCGGCACCAGCCTGGACGGCGTCGACGGCGTGCTGGCCGACTTTGCCGGCCGCGGCATCCGCACCCTGCAAGCCGCGTTCACGCCCTTTCCCGCCGAACTGCGCACCGAGCTGATGGCGCTGCAGGCCGCCAGCGATAACGAACTGGAACGCGAAGCCCTGGCCGCGAACGCGCTGGCGCGCTGCTATGCGGCTTGCGTACAACAGTTGCTGGCCCAGGCGCCGGGACCGGTGCGCGCCGTGGCCGTGCATGGCCAGACCATCCGCCACCGTCCGGAACTCGGCTTCACGCGCCAGACCAACAATCCCGCCCTGCTGGCGGAATTGACCGGCATCGACGTGATCGCCGATTTCCGCACGCGCGACATCGCCGCCGGCGGGCAGGGCGCGCCGCTGGTGCCGGCTTTTCATGAAGCCCGGTTCGGCAAGGCGAAGACGGTGCGGGTGGTGGTGAACATCGGCGGCATCGGCAATATCAGCGTGCTGCACGGCGACGGCCGGGTGAGCGGCTACGACACCGGCCCCGGCAATGTGCTGATGGATTTGTGGGTCGCGCGCCACACCGGCAAGCCCTACGACGAGGATGGCGCCTTCGCCGCGTCCGGCAAGGTCGACGAAGCGCTGCTCGAGATCCTGTTGGACGAACCCTATTTCCGCCAGCCGCCGCCCAAGAGCACGGGCCGCGACCTGTTCCATGCGGAATGGCTGGATGCCAGGCTGGCCCGGCGCCCCGGCCTGGCGCCGGCCGACGTGCAGGCCACCCTGACGCGGCTGACGGCGGTGTCGATCGCGCGCGCGATCCGGGACGCGACCACCGGCCAGGCGGCGCAAGCCGTGTACGTGTGCGGCGGCGGCGCCTACAACGGCGTGCTGCTGAAGGAAATTGCCGATGCGCTCGGCGGGACTATCCCGGTCGCCTCGACCGATGCGCTGGGCGTGGCGCCGAACCGGGTCGAGGCCCTGGCCTTCGCCTGGCTGGGCTACCGCTTCATGCGGCGCCAGCCGGGCAACCTGCCGGCCGTGACGGGGGCTGCCGGGCTGCGCGTGCTGGGCGCGCTCTACCCGGCATGAAAAAAGGCCGCCGGCAATGCCAGGCGGCCTTTCTATTCGTGCGAAGAAACGATTACGCCGAGAACGACGAACCGCAGCCGCAGGTCGAGGTGGCGTTCGGATTCTTGATGACGAACTGGGCGCCTTCGAGGTCGTCCTTGTAGTCGATCTCGGCGCCGACCAGGTACTGGTAGCTCATCGAGTCGATCAGCAGGGTGACGCCGTTCTTTTCCATGGCGGTGTCGTCGTCGTTCATGATCTCGTCGAAGGTGAAGCCGTACTGGAAGCCGGAGCAACCGCCACCCTGCACGAAGACGCGCAGTTTCAGGTCGGGATTGCCTTCTTCCTCGATCAGCTGGGCGACCTTCTGCGCGGCGCTGTCGGTGAAGTTGATGGGCGACGGCATTGCGTCCTGCTCTTGCGAGCGATGCAATTCGGCGATTGCGGTCATGGATAAACTCCTGATTGAATTCGGATTTCGTCCATTATAGACGGTTAGCGCCAGTCATGCTGATGCCCCTTCCGCCGCCACTCCTAAATGAAACACCGGCTCGGCGGCCGGGGTCGCGGTGGCTTCGTGGGTCAGCTTGCCCGTCACCAGGGCGCCGCCATGCATTTCCAGCAGGCGGTAATGGACATCCCCATGTATGCGGCCTTTCGGCTGCAATTCAAGCAGTTCCGTCGAAAAAACGGTCCCGGCAATATAGCCGTTGACGACCAGGTTGGCGCAGCGCACCTCGCCCTCGATGCGGGCGTGTTCGGAGACGATCAGGACGCTTTCACCGGCGTCGCCGGCGATCACGTTGCCATGCACCTCGCCGTCGATGCGCAGGCCGCCGGTGAATACCAGGTCGCCTTCGATGCGGGCGGAAATGCCGATCAGGCTGTCGATTTCGCTTTTTGCATTACGACCGAACATGGTAGTCCCCTCGCGTAGTAACACGTTGCCAAACGCACCAGTGCAACGGTCAATTTACCGTGCTCAACATCAGCTGCCTTGATCTGCATCTTGTCGGCAACCCTTACGAGGGGAAGCGCGGCGCCACGGCGGGCGCGCGCGCGGTCCGGCTCAAGGCAGCAGCGCGACCTGCTTCAGGCCCATGTTTTCCGGCACGCCGAACATCAGGTTCATGCACTGCACGGCCTGGCCGGCGGCGCCTTTGACCAGGTTGTCCTGGACCACCAGGATCACCACGGTGTCGCCGCCGTCCGGACGGTGCAGCGCGATGCGCAGCATGTTCGAACCGCGGGTCGAGCGGGTTTCCGGGTGCGAGCCGAACGGCATGACGTCGACGAATTCGTCGTCGCGGTAGGCGTCCTCGAACAGGGCTTGCAGGGTCGCGTTGTCGACGTCCCTGGTCAGGCGCGCGTACAGGGTCGAGTGCATGCCGCGGATCATCGGCACCAGGTGGGGCGTGAAGATCAGGCCAACTTTCTGGTCGGTGTAGCGCTGCAGCTGGGCCGAGGTCTCCGGGGTGTGGCGGTGGCCGGCCACGCCGTAGGCCTTGAAGTTGTCGCTCGCTTCCGAGAACAGGGTGCCGATCTCGGCCTTGCGGCCGGCGCCGGATACGCCCGACTTGCTGTCGGCGATCAGGTTGCCGGCGTCGATGAGGCCGGCCTTCAGCAGCGGGTAGAAGCCCAGCTGCATGGTGGTCGGGTAGCAGCCCGGATTCGCGATCAGGCGCGCCTGCTTGATGTCGTCGCGGTTCAGTTCCGGCAGGCCATACACCGCTTCCTCGATCAGCTCGGGAGCGGTGTGCTCCATCTTGTACCACTTCTCGAAGGCGGCGCGGTCCTTCAGGCGGAAGTCGGCGGCCAGGTCGATGACCTTGACGCCGGCGGCCAGCAGGGCCGGCGCCTGGGCCATGGCGACGCCGTGCGGGGTGGCGAAGAACACCACGTCGCACTGGGTCAGGTCGGCCTTGTCGGGACTCGAGAAGGCCAGGTCGACGTGGCCGCGCAGCGACGGGAACATGTCCGCCACCGGCAGGCCGTCTTCCTTGCGCGAGGTGATGGCGGTCAGCTGCACCTCGGGATGGGCTGACAACAGGCGCAGCAGCTCCACGCCCGTGTAACCGGTACCGCCAACGATGCCAACTTTGATCATGTTCTTTCCTTCGTAAGTAAATAAGTGCCGAGCAAGGCCGAGGGTGCAATTTTATGCGAAAAATCAAACCGGGGTCAGACTCCCGTTTTTGGAAATAGCCTGAGCGCTTTTGCCAAAATTGGGAGTCTGACCCCGGTTTGATGGATAACAAAAAAGCCGCCGGCTTTGCAGCGGGCGGCTTTCTGTCTGGATGCAGCGCGGAGGCGCTGCGGATCCAATTAACGCTTCGAGAATTGCTTTGCGCGACGTGCTTTGCGCAGACCAACTTTCTTACGCTCGACTTCACGGGCGTCACGGGTGACGAAACCGGCACGTGCCAGGTCGCCCTTCAGGCCTGCGTCGTAGTCGATCAGTGCACGGGTGATACCGTGGCGCACTGCACCTGCCTGGCCGGACTCGCCGCCGCCATGCACGTTGACCTTGATGTCGAAACGCTCGACGTTGCCGGTCAGTTCCAGCGGTTGACGGATGACCATCAGGCCGGTTTCGCGCGAGAAGTACTCGGCGGCCGGTTTGCCGTTCACGATGATCTGGCCGGTGCCAGCCTTGATGAACACGCGGGCGACTGCACTCTTGCGACGGCCGGTGCCGTAATTGTAGTTACCGATCATGTCAGTTCCTTAGAAATCGAGTGCTTGCGGTTGCTGGGCGGCGTGCGGGTGGGTGCCTTCCGCATAGACCTTCAGCTTCTTGATCATGGCGTAGCCCAGCGGGCCCTTCGGCAGCATGCCTTTGACAGCCTTTTCCAGGGCACGGCCCGGGAAGCGCTGTTGCATTTTCAGGAAGTTGGTTTCGTAGATACCGCCCGGGTAGCCCGAGTGACGGTAGTAGGTCTTCTGGGTGGCCTTGGTGCCGGTCACGCGCAGCTTGCCTGCGTTGACGACGACGATAAAGTCACCGGTATCGACGTGCGGAGTAAATTCCGGCTTGTGTTTGCCGCGCAGTCGGCGTGCCACTTCGCTGGCAACACGTCCGAGGACTTTGTCCGTCGCGTCAATCACGTACCAATCGCGCTGGACTTCATGGCCCTTAGCGGAAAAAGTTTTCATGTTGACTTCCTATATATAGGTGTAAATGCTCAAATGGTGGTTCCGCCAAACACCCGCGGACTCTGCCTTATTGTCTTTTCCTGAGCAAATGGAAAGCCCACGATCATAGCTGATCCGCCCTCCTTCAGTCAAGCCAGCCTTGGCGCATGCCCGACACTCTCCGCTTGGAGATAGCGCAAATTCTTTTTAGACAAGCTCGCTAGACTCAGAATTTAATGCATTTTTGCAACTTATTCGTTGACCATGAAAAGAATAACAAACTAACATGGTCGGCAACGAAGAGGAGACGCCGTGACCACCCGCACCATCCTGCCCGCCCTGTTTGCCCTGCTGTGCTCGACATCCGCGCTCGCCGCACCGCCCGCCGGGACACCGGCCAGCGCAGGCCCGGCCGCTGCCCGCAGCTGCCACCTGCCCGGCGCCGAGGAAGCGCTGCGCTGCCTGTCCGTCACCGTCCCGCTCGACTATGCCAGGGCCGGCGCCGGCACGCTGAAGCTGCACGTGACCGTGGCTCCGGCCTTCCGCGAATCGGCCCGCCCCGATCCGCTGTTCGTGCTGGCGGGGGGGCCCGGCCAGGCCGGCAGCGACGTGCTGCCGCTGCTGTCGGCCGCCTTCAAGCGCGTGCGCGCCACCCGCGACATCGTCTTCATCGACCAGCGCGGCACCGGCCTGTCCGGCAAGCTCGATTGCGAGAACCCGTCCAACGAAGAGACCATGAGCGACGCCGAGCTGGAAGCGGAACTGCGCCGCTGCATCGCCGGCAGCCGCACCGACTTCGCCGCCTACACCACGGCAAACGCCGCGCGCGACATCGAACAGGTGCGCCGCGCGCTCGGCTACGGCAGGATCAACGTCTGGGGCGGCTCCTACGGCACCCGCCTCGGCCAGGCTTATGCGCGCGCCTTCCCGGGCAGCGTGCGCAGCCTGGTGCTGGACGGCGTCGCCGCGCCCGACCAGGTGATCCCGGCCGGCGGGCGCGACGGCCAGGCGGCGCTCGACAAGCTGTTCGCCCAGTGCCAGTCCGATGCTGCCTGCCACGAGGCCTACCCGAACCTGCGCGCCGAGTTCGAGGCCGTGGCCGCGCGCGCCGAGGCCGGCCTGAAACTGTCGATCGCCGACCCGCGCACCGCCCAGCCGGTAAGCTTCACGATGACCGGTCCGCGCTTCCTCGGCACCGTCCACAACATCCTGTATTCGCCGGCCGACGCGCGCCGCCTGCCCTTCCTGATCCACAGCGCCTGGCAGGGCCGCTGGGAGCCCTTCGTGGCCCGCCATAACATCGCCGGCGACTTCGCCAGCGACGCCTCCAGCGCGATCCTGCTGCACCTGGCGGTGGTATGCGCCGAGGACGTGCCGCGCATGACGCCGGCGCTGATGAAGGAGGACGCCTCCGCGCTCACGCGTCCGCTGGCCGACCGCATCCCCGCCCTGTGCAGGACGCTCAAGGTGCCGGCGGCGCCGTATGCCGAGCCGTCCGCGATCCAGGCCCCGGCGCTGCTGCTGTCCGGCGCGCTCGACCCGGTGACGCCGCCGCGTCGCGCGGAAAGCGCCGCGCGCCACATGCCCAGGGCGCGGCAGCTGGTGGTGGCGAACGCCGGCCACGGCGTCTCCCAGCTCGGCTGCGCGCCGCGCCTGCTGCGTGAATTCCTCGACCGCCCGGACGGCAAGCTCGACGCCAGCTGCCTGGCCGAGATCCCCGCCCCGACCTTCCAGCTCGGCAGCGCCGGGCCGCAACCCTGAATCGAGCCTGCCATGATAGAAGTCCAGGAAGTACGCAAACAGTTCGGCACCGTGCAGGCGCTCGGCGGCGTCAGCTTCACCGCGCGCGACGGCCAGATCACCGCCCTGCTCGGCCCCAACGGCGCCGGCAAGACCACCCTCCTGCGCACCCTGGTGGGGCTGCTCAGGCGCGACCACGGGACCATCGCCATCGACGGCATCGACCCGGAAAAGGATCCGCTGGCGGTACGCCGCAGCCTCGGCCTCCTGACCGACCAGTTCGGACTGTACGAGCGCCTCAGCACGCGCGAATACCTGGGCTATTTCGGTGAACTCAACGGCATGGCCGGCCCGGCATTGCGCCAGCGGATCGACGAGGTCGCCGACCTGCTGCAGATGGGCGACATCCTGGAGCGCCGCACCAAGGGCTTCTCGCAGGGCCAGCGCATCAAGGTCGCGCTGGCGCGCACCCTGCTGCACCGTCCGCGCCACCTGCTGCTGGACGAACCGAGCCGCGGGCTGGACGTGATGAGCACGCGCGCCCTGCGCCATGCCCTGGCCGCGCTGCGCGCCGACGGCTGCTGCGTCATCATGGCCACCCACGTGATGCAGGAAGTGACCCACCTGTGCGACGACGTGATCGTGATCGCCAAGGGGCATACCGTGGCCCAGGGCTCGCCCGAAGAACTGTGCCGGCGGACCGGCATCGCCAACCTGGAAGACGCATTCGTCAGCCTGGTCGGCACCGAAGAAGGGATCGCCGCATGAAACCGAAATTCCTGGTCGTGTTCCTGAAAGAGCTGCGCGAAACGCTGCGCGACAAGCGCACGCTCGGCCTGCTGCTGCTGTTCACCGTGATGTATCCGGCGCTGATCGGCTACGTGGTCCAGCAAACCATCAACCGCGCCACCAAGTCGGAGCGCGAAGACCTCAGGATCGCCGTCATCGGCGCCGGCCAGGCGCCCACGCTGATGGCCCAGCTCAAGCAGCGCAACATCAAGGTCGAGGATCCCGGCAAGCTCGACGAAGCCGGCATCACCGACCTGCTGCAAGCCCGCAAATATCCGGTGGTGCTGCGCCTGACCGACAAGTTCACGGAGAACTATGCCGCCATGCGCCCGGCGCGGGTGGAACTGTGGTACGACTCGGCCGACGAGAAAGGCGCGCGCCGCCGCGACGTCGAGGACGTGCTCGAAGCCTACGGCGCCAACGTCGCCAGCGCGCGCCTGCTGGCGCACGGGGTATCGCCGGCGACGCTGGCGCCGATCCAGGTGCAGCGCTTCGACACCGGCACCAATGCTTCGCGTTCGGCGGGCCTGATCGGCAGCCTCCTCGGGGTGTTGTTCGTACCGGTCTTTATCTGCGGTATGTCGGCCGCCATCGACAGCACCGCCGGCGAGCGCGAACGCCGCTCGCTGGAGGTGCTGATGGCGCAGCCGGCGCACGCCTGGGAGCTGGTGGTCGGCAAATGGCTGACCTCCGCCAGCCTGGCCCTCGCCGGGGTCATGTTCGAGATGCTGCTGGCGCACGCGATCCTGTCCTGGCTGCCGCTGGAGGAAATCGGCATGTCCTGGAGCCTGACCCTGGCCGACCTGGCATTGGTGGTCTCCGTCACGGTGCCGCTATGCCTGTTCGCCGCCGGCCTGCAGGTGGCGCTGGCGATGAATGCCAGGTCGTTCAAGGAAGCGCAAAGCACCCTGAGCTTCGTGATGCTGTTGCCGCTCCTGCCGGGCATCGTGATCCCGATGATGGAATTGAAGACTGCGTCGTGGATGTACATGGTGCCGGTGCTGTCGAACCAGACCCTGCTGCGTGAAATGACCAAGGGCGGCGACCTCGGCGTCCTGCCTTACGCAATGACCTTCGCCTGCTCGGCGCTGGCCGCGCTCGTCGCCGTCGGCTTCGCCACCTGGCGCATGAAGAGCGAGCGCTACGTGTTGTCCGTGTAAGGCTTAGAATAGATTCTTTTCGGAGGAATCGAATGGAAGTCAAAGTCAGCTGGAACGGCCCGTCCGGGATGAGCTTCCGGGCCGAAACCGGCTCGGGCCACATGGTCAGCATGGACGGCGCGCCGGAGGGCGGCGGCCACAACCTGGCGCCGCGCCCGATGGAGATGGTATTGCTGGGCACGGGCGGCTGCACCGCCTATGACGTGGTGCTGATCCTCAAGCGCGGCCGCGAAGACGTGCGCGGCTGCGACGTCACCCTGAAGGCCGAGCGCGCCGACACCGACCCGAAGGTGTTCACGAAGATCCACTTCCACTTCATCGTCAGCGGCCGCAACCTGAAGCCGGCGGCGGTGGAGCGGGCCGTCAACCTGTCGCACGACAAGTACTGCTCGGCCTCGATCATGCTGGCCAAGACGGCAGAAATTACCCACTCGTTCGAGATCGTCGAAGCGTAACCGCGTCAGATGTAGTAAGCGGTGGTGGTCATCACCTTCGACATCGCCCGCATCGCCATGCGCACCGGCAGCGGCATCTCGGCCGCGCCCATCGCCTGCGCCTTCGCGCCGTGCTCGATCTCGTCGACCCGCATCTGGTCGACGATGGCGCGCGACTTGGCGTCCTGCGGCGGCAGCTGGTCCAGGTGGCTGTTCAGGTGGGCCTCGACCTGGCGCTCGGTCTCGACCACGAAGCCCAGGCTCTGGGCGTCGCCCATGCGCGCGGCCACGGTCCCCAGCGCATAGGCGCCGGCATACCACAGCGGATTCAGGAGGCTGGGCTGGGAACCCAGCTCGGACAGGCGCTCGGCCGTCCATGCCAGGTGGTCTTCCTCTTCGCGGCCGGCCTGGCGGAACTGCTCGCGCATCGCCGTGCTGCCGGCATGGCGCGCCTGCGAGTCGTACAGCGCCTGGGCGCAGACTTCGCCGACGTGGTTCACGCGCATCAGGCCGGCGCTGTGGCGCGCCTCCTGGGCATTCAGTTCGCAGTCGCGGGCGACGGCGCCGGGATTCGGGCGCGAGGCCTTGGCCACGCCGCCGACCACGCGCAGGGCGCGGTCGAAGCCGGCGATCAGGTTGTCGAGGGGGTTGATCGAGCGGGTCAGGTTGTCCATAACTTAAGCTTGCATAGTCGATACGCTTGAAAGCGTCATTATATGCCTTGCCCGTCCTGCCCCCGGTCCGCTTGGCCCTGCCGTTGCCGCTGCAGCCAGTCGTGCACCGGCCCCGCCACTTCCAGCTTCGAGATGTTCTTCGCCACGCCCAGGTTCAGCTCCAGCAGGAACGGGATCGAGTCGGGCGGCACCTCGGGACAGGTCTCGCCGAAGACCGCCATGAAGCGCGCCGACTGCAGGGTCGGCAGCACCTTTTCCCCGCTCATGAACTGCAGGATGCTGGTGATGGTGTGGCCGCCGCCGATGCTGTGGTAGATGAAGCGGTTGTAGTCGCGGTCGACCTTCGCGAAATCGATGGCCTCCTTGGTCATCAGCCCGGCAAGGTAGTACAGCCCGGTGGCGACGCGAAACCAGTCGGTCGCCTCGACGCGGGTGCGGCCCTGGCGCGTGACGGCCAGGATCTTGTCCTCGATGATGGTATCCATGAGCACATTATGCATCGATCCGCGCATGGATAGGAAGTTGCCAAAGTGGACAGGAATTTTCCCCTGCCGTATGCTGGAGCGCTGTTTCCACTGCGCCCTGCTCCCTCAAATTTGCAATCTGGGCCGGTGAAACTGCCGTGTGTCGCAAGGGCGCTGTCGCTGGCGCTTCTTTTTAATACAATGCAATTGTCGTCAAAATACGCAGATTCTCACTATGGAACTAGACATCCGCAACCTGTCCAAAACCTACGCCAACGGCGTGGTGGCGCTGGACGCGGTCACGCTGAGCATCCCGCCCGGGATGTTCGGCCTGCTCGGGCCGAACGGCGCCGGCAAGTCGACCCTGATGCGGATCCTGGCAACCCTGCAGGAATGCGATTCCGGCTCGGTGTTCCTGGACGATATCGACGTCCTCGACGAAAAGGATGAAGTGCGCCGCCTGCTCGGCTACCTGCCCCAGGATTTCGGCGTTTACCCGAAAGTGACCGCTTACGAACTGCTCGACCATTTTGCGCAATTGAAGGGCCTGGCGAACCGCACGCGCCGGCGCGAGGTGGTCGACGGCCTGCTCCAGCAGACCAACCTGTTCGAAGTGCGCGACCAGCGCCTGGGCACCTTCTCGGGCGGCATGAAGCAGCGCTTCGGCATCGCCCAGGCCCTGCTCGGCGACCCGCAGCTGATCATCGTCGACGAGCCGACCGCCGGCCTCGACCCGCAGGAACGGGTGCGCTTCCACAACCTGCTGTCCGACATCGGCCAGGACAAGACCGTGATCCTGTCGACCCACATCGTGTCCGACGTCGCCGACCTGTGCGCCAACATGGCGATCATCAACAAGGGCCACGTGCTGCTGTGCGGCGAGCCGGCGAAACTCATCGAAGGCATCGAAGGCCGGATCTGGGCGCGCTTCGTCAGCAAGCCCGAGCTGCTCGCCTTCCAGAAGCGCCACACCGTGATCTCGACCCGCCTGCTGAGCGGGCGCCCGATGATCCACGTGTATGCCGAGCGCTATCCGGGCGACGATTTCGAACCGGTCCACCCGACCCTCGAAGACGTCTATTTCGCCACCATCGCCGGCCGCCACAACGCGCAAGCGGGAGACTGCTGATCTCATGCGCGCGCTCTACGCCATCGCGCTGTTCGAAGCCCGGCAGCGCCTGAAGCTTCTCTCGACCTGGATTTATTTCTTCGGCTTCCTGGCGCTGGCGATGTTCTGGGTGGCGGCCGCCGGCGGCGCCTTCAAGGACATCACCATCTCCTTCGGCGGCCGGGTGCTGGTCAACGGCCCGCGCCAGGTGGCGCTGTCCTCGGCTTTCCTGGGCTGCTTCGGGATCGTCGTGGCGGCCGCCATGATGGGCCGCTCGGTGCAGCAGGACTTCGAATACGAGACCCATCACTTCTTCTTCAGCGCGCCGATCCCCAAGTACGCCTACGTGTTCGGTCGCTTCCTGGGCGCGCTGGCGACGATGGCCGTGGTGTATTCCTCGATCGTGCTGGGCAACCTGCTGGGCGCCCTGCTGCCGGCGGTCGACCCGTCGCGCGTGGGGCCGTTCTCGGCCCTGGCCTACCTCGCGCCCTACTTCCTGACGCTGCTGCCCAACCTGTTCATCTTCGGCGCCATCTTCTTCGTGCTGGCCGCCCTCACGCGGCGCATGCTGCCGGTCTACGTGTCCGGCGTGGTGATGATGATCGGCTACCTGGTGGCGCCTTCGCTGGCGCGCGACCTCGATTACAAGACCCTGGCCGCGCTGATCGACCCCTTCGGCACCACCGCCCTGATCCGCCTGACGGAATACTGGACCATCGCCGAACGCAATGCGCGGCAGGTAGGGTTCGAGGGCGTGTACCTGGCGAACCGCCTGATCTGGTCGGCCTTCTCGCTGGTCGTGCTGCTGCTCGGCTACTGGCGCTTCAGCTTCATGTCCAGCCCCGCGACCCGGCGCGCGGCCGCGCGCGGCGAAGGCGAGACCGCGGCGGCGGTGTCCCGGCCGGCCGCCGCCACGCGCGAGGAGCCCGACTTCGCGGCCCGCAGCCTCGGCCTGCTGCTGCTGAAGTCGGCCTGGCTGGAGCTGCGCGAATCCGGCAAGAACATCTACTTCGCGGTGATCGCGCTGGCCGGCGTGCTGATGCTGGTGGTCAGCTCGCTCGACCTGGGCGCCATCTACGGCACCAAGACCTATCCGGTCACCTACATGGTGCTGGAGCTGATCCGCGACGTGTTCGCGCTGTTCCTGCTGATCGTCACCACCTTCTACGCCGGCGAGATGGCCTGGCGCGAGCGCGAGGCGCGCATGGCCCAGATGCTGGACGCGCTGCCGGTGCCGAGCTGGCTGCCGCTGGCCGCCAAGACCCTGGCCCTGGTCGGCCTGCAGGCCGTGCTGCTGCTGGTGGCGATGGTGTGCGGGATGCTGATCCAGCTGTTCCGCGGTTACGTGGCGCTGGAGCCCGGCCTCTACCTGTTCACCCTGTTCGGCGTGCTGCTGCCGAAGTATGCCCTGGTGGCGGTGCTGGCGATCGCGGTGCAGGCCATCGTCAACCACAGGTACCTCGGCTACTTCGTGCTGGTGCTGTACTACATCGCCAGCATCACCCTCGGCGCGCTCGGGCTGGACCACCCGATGCTGCTGTACGCGGCGCTGCCGGACGTGACCTATTCGGCGATGAACGGCTTCGGCCACTACCTGGCGCTGCAGCGCGCGCTGCTGGTGTACTGGGGCGGCGCCGCGCTGGTGCTGCTGGCGGCCGCGCTGGTGCTGTGGCCGCGCGGCGTGGCCGACAGTTTCAAGGACCGCCTGCAGCTCGCGCGCCAGCGCCTGAGCCCGGGCGTGCTGGGTGCCTTCGGCCTGGGCGCGCTGCTGTTCCTGGGGACCGGGGCCCTGCTCTGGTACAACCTGGAGCACCTCGGCGCCTATCAATCCGCCTGGACCAGGGACCGCCTGCACGCCGAGTACGAGCTGCGCTACCGCCGCTACGCGAAACTGCCGCAGCCGCGCATCACCGCCGTCGACCTGCAGGTCGACATCATGCCGGCCAGCCGCACCCTGAAGGTGAAGGGCGCCTACCAGCTGGAAAACCGCAGCGGCGCGCCGGTCGCCGAACTGTTCCTGACCCAGCAGCCCGGCCCGACCCTGCGCCCGCGCTTCTCGCAGCCGGTGCGGCTCCTGGCGGCCGACGCGGAGCGCGGCTTCTACCGCTATGCGCTGGCGACGCCGATGGCGCCGGGCGCCCGCATCGCCCTCGAATTCGAACTCGAGGATGCGCCCGGCGGCGTGCTGGGCCTGGGCCGCGAGACGGCCGTGGTGGCCAATGGGACCTTCTTCAGCAACGCCATCCTGCCCCACATCGGCTACCAGCAGAGCGTCGAGCTGAAGGACGACCGCGACCGCAAGCGCCACGGCCTGGCGCCGAAGGAGCGCATGGCGGCGCGCGAGGACGACGCCGCGCGCGCCAACAACTACCTCGGCAGCGACGCCGACTGGATCCGCTTCGACGCGGTCGTCAGCACTTCGCTCGACCAGATCGCGGTGGCGCCCGGCACCCTGGACAGCGAATGGATGGCCAAGGGCCGCCACTACTTCCACTACCGGATGGACAAGCCGATCCTGAACTTCTACACCTTCCAGTCGGCGCGCTACGAAGTGCGGCACGACCGCTGGCAGGACGTGACGATCGACGTCTACTACCAGCCGGGCCACGACTTCAACGTCGACCGCATGATCGGCGGCGCCAAGGCCGCCCTCGAATACGGCAGCAGGCAGTTCGGCCCCTACCAGCACCGCGAGCTGCGCATCGCGGAGTTCCCGCGCTATGCGTCATACGCGCAGGCGGCGCCGGGCGTGATCGCCTTTTCCGAGAGCGCCGGCTTCATCGCCAGGGTCGATCCGGAATCGCGCAAGGACATCGACTACCCGTATTACATCACCGCACACGAGGTCGGGCACCAGTGGTGGGCGCACCAGCTGATCGGCGCCGGCAGCCGCGGCGCCACCGTGCTGTCCGAGAGCCTGGCCGAGTACACCGCACTGATGACGATGAAGCGCAGCTTCGGCTCCAGCAAGATGCGGCGCTTCCTGCGCTACGACCTCGAGGAATACCTGATGGGCCGCGCCACCGAGGCCAGGAAGGAGCTGCCGCTGGCGCAGAACGAGGACCAGCCCTACATCCACTACCGCAAGGGCAGCCTGGCGATGTACCTGCTGCAGGACCTGCTGGGCGAGGACGCCGTGAACGGCGCGCTGCGCCAGCTGCTGGCGGAAAACGCCTTCCGCGGGCCGCCCTACCCGACCGTCACCACCCTGGTCGAGAAGCTGCGCGCGATCGCGCCGCCGGACAAGGCCTACCTGATCGACGACCTGTTCGAATCCATCGTCCTGTACGGGAACCATGCCGACAGCGCCGCCGCGCGCCGCCGTGCGGACGGCAAGTACGAGGTGACGATCCGCGCCACCGCCGGCAAGGTGCGCGCCGGCGAGCTGGGCGAAGAGCGGGAGGTGCCGCTGAAGGACTGGATCGAATTCGGCGTCGACGACGACAACGGCAACCCGCTGGCGCGCGAACGCCGCCTGGTCGAACACCGGCTTCAGACCGTGACCCTGGTGGTCGATGGACGGCCGGCGCGGGCCGGTATCGACCCGGACAACAAGTTAATTGACAGGAAACCAACAGATAATATGGTCCCTGTCGACATACCGTAAAGTTCACGCTATGATCAGCTCACAATTTCCTGTTAGGAGCACAAGGATGTCCACCGTCGCCGAACTGGCCACACAGATCCAGCAACTTTCCGCCTCGGAAAAGCGCGAGCTGCTGCAATTGCTGCTGACCGATAGTGACGAGCCGGAGCAGGACGCCGACGAAGCCTGGCGCGCCGAGATCGTGCGCCGCGTGAAGGCGATCCGCAACGGCGAAGCGGCGATCCGCGCCTTGCAGGACTGGCAGGAATAATCCTGCCGCTGCCGCTCTTGCGGCAGACGTAAAAAAACCGCGAAACGATTCGCGGTTTTTTTACGTCCATGGCTGGCGTCTCAGACTTCGCTCGTCTTGATGTGGGCAAGCGGCTGGAGCAGGCCGAAGTCGAATTCCTCCAGCCCGCCCCCGTTCACGGCCCGGCGTGGCCAGTCGCGGTTGGCGAGGGCCGACTTGCCGAGCGCAACGATATCGGTATCGCCCCTGGCCAGGATGGCTTCGGCCGCTTCCGGCGTGCCCAGTTTGCCGTTGGCGATGACCGTCAGCTTGCCGAAGCGTTTGGCGTAGCCGGCCAGGGTGTCGCCATCGCTGTTCGCCTTACCGAAGGCGGGCGCTTGCGCATCGTGTTCGGTGGTGTGGATGTAGTCGGCACCGGCGGCCGCCACCCGTGAAAAGATGATCTCGGCATCCTGCTGGCCGTTGGCCCACTTGTGATCGTAGTCGTTCACCTTGCCCTGGGAGATGCGGATGCCGACCACGAAGTCCGCTCCGACCGCCGCGCGCACCGCCTGGATCACCTCGGCCAGCAGGCGCACCCGGTTTTCGGTCGAGCCGCCGTAGCGGTCGGTGCGCCGGTTCGCGTAATCGGTCAGGAACTGGTCGAGCAGGTAGCCGTTGGCGCCATGCACCTCCACGCCATCGAAACCCGCCTGGCGCGCGCGCAGCGCGGCGGCGGCGAACGACTGGATCACGCCGGCGATTTCCTGTTCCGTGATCTCGCGCGGCATGCGGTACGGCCCCTCGCCGCGGTAGAAGCCCAGTTGCTCCCCCTTCGGCTGGACCGCCGATGGGCCGACCGATTCGCCGCTCCAGTGATTACCCTGGCTCAGCGCGCCGGCATGCATCAGCTGCATGATGACTTTGGCGCCGGCGCCATGGATCGCCTCGACCACCGGCCGCCACGACTGCGCCTGGCGATCGTCGGCGATGCCCGGCTGGTGCAGGTAGCCCTGGCTGTGGGCCAGGTCGGGATAGATGCCCTCGGTGATGAGGAGACCGAAGCCGCCTTCGGCGAACCCCTGGTAATACCGGACCATGTCTTCGGTAACGAGGCCGTCCTCGGTGGCGCTGATGCGGGTCATCGGCGCCACGGCGATGCGATTCTTGAGCGATACAGACCCTAACTGGACCGGGGTGGACCAAGCGTGCTGCGATGTCATCGTGGATTCTCCATGCAAATAATTTGCTTAGTGTAGAACCCACATTGGCATAGGTACCGCACGTTTCCTTTGCGTCAAGCTCCCGTCAGAAGGTTTCCCACTCATCGCCGGCCGGCACCGGCTCCCTCTTCGGCCGAGGGATCGGCGGCCGAGGGGTCAGAGTCCGGCTTACGCGGGGGGACTCTGACCCCGGTGCCAATTGGCGGCGCGTCGGAAAACCGGGATCCCGACCGGTACGGAAGGTAGCGACCAGCCCGGCCAGGCCGGCCGCCTGGTCCTGCATCGCTTCCGCGGCGGCAGCGGCCTGTTCGACCAGGGCGGCATTCTGCTGGGTCACCTGGTCCATCTGGACGATCGCCTGGTTGACCTGCTCGATGCCGGAGCGCTGCTCGTCGCTGGCCGCGGCGATCTCGCCGATGATGTCGGAGACACGCTTGACGCTGCCGACCACCTCTTCCATCGTGGCGCCGGCCTGGTCGACCAGGCGCGAGCCGGTCTCGACCTTCTCGACGGAGTCGCCGATCAGGCCCTTGATCTCCCTGGCGGCGGCGGCGGAACGCTGGGCCAGGTTGCGCACCTCGCCGGCCACGACCGCGAAGCCGCGGCCCTGTTCGCCGGCGCGCGCCGCTTCCACCGCCGCGTTCAGCGCCAGGATATTGGTCTGGAAGGCGATACCGTCGATGACGCCGATGATGTCGGCGATGCGGCGCGCCGACTCGTTGATCGAGCCCATGGTGCTGACCACCTGGGCCACCACTTCGCCGCCGCGCACGGCGTTCTCGGCGGCCATCGCCGCCAGCTGGTTGGCCTGGCGCGCATTGTCGGCGTTCTGCTTCACGGTCGAGGTCAGCTCTTCCATCGACGACGCGGTCTCTTCCAGCGAACTGGCCTGCTGTTCGGTGCGCGAGGACAGGTCCTGGTTGCCGGCGTTGATCTCGGTCGAGGCGGTGGCGATGGCGTCGGTGCCGGCGCGCACGCGGGTCACGATGTCCAGCAGCGAGGTATTCATGTCCTTCAGCGCTGCCATCAGCTGGCCGGTCTCGTCCTTCGAGCGCACTTCCACGCTTGCCGTCAGGTCGCCCTCGGCGACGCGCTTGGCGACGTTGACCGCATGGCCGAGCGGCGCCGTGATGTTACGCGCCAGCCAGATCGCCACCGCCGCGCCCAGCACGACGGCGATGATGCCGCCGCCGATCAGGGTGCGCGACATGGTCGTCGCCAGCGAGGCGGCGTTCATGGCGCGCTCGCCCATCAGGCCGGATTCCTCGCTCTTGATGTCGGCCACCAGCTTGCGCATCGCATCCATGCCCTGCTTGCCCCTGCCCTCCTGCTCGGCGGCCACGACGGCGGCCATGTCGGCATCCTGGGCGCCGCGGCGCAGCTTGATGGTCGGATCGATGGCGCTGTCGAGCCACTTTTGCTGCTCGGTTGCCAGGCGCTGCAGGCGATCCTGCTGGCGCGGGTTGTCCGCGGTCAGCTTGCGGGCTGCCTCCACGTGCTGGCGGAACGCGTCCTTGCCGGCGTTGTAGGGCTCGAGCGAGGCCTCCTTGCCGGTCAGGGCGAAGCCGCGTTCGCCGGTTTCGATGTCCACCAGGGCCATCAGGGCGGCATCGACCTCGCCCAGCACCTGGTAGGTGTGGATGTTCATCTGGTTGGCGCTGCCCAGGCGGGCGAAGTTGAAGTAGGACTGGCTCACCAGCACGATCAGGAGGGCAACGACCACGCCGAAGCCGAGGCGCAGGCGGGTCGCAATGTTGAGGTCGGAAAGTCTCATTTCAGTGTGTGGGAATTGAGTGATTTGCGAAGTTGCAGCACGGAAATATACCTGATTTTGTCGGATTTTTTTACCACAACCGCATTTTCGTTAAATTTTTGAGACACTCGTACGCCCCGGAGCTCCGCCCCTGTCCTGCCTGCCCTTGCCGGGCGGGCCTGGCGCCGGCGCACCGGTGAATGCTCCGGTTACCAGGAGCGCCCGACAAAACCTCATGGCAGCGTTGCACCGTCTCACCTGCAGGTATCGTTAAACGCTTGAAATGACTTTCCGGTTTTTTATTTAGCCTTATCAAACCGTTTCTCGGCCGTTCAATACGATTCAATTCTCCATTAAAAAATAGAAAATAATATGGACTATAAAATGCCGGGATTCCCCGACATTTAACTAAATACGGAACATCGACGAAAACGTTTTCCCCGCTTTCTTCGCTTGATTAATTCCCGCACCCGCCTAAACTGGCCATCACGCTGTAAATACGGCGTTAGAAAACCTGGGGAGGGATGATGAGTTCAAAACTAGTTTCGCGCGCCATCGCGATTTCTCTGGCATTCGTCGCAGTCGCCGCCTCGGCAGATTCGCCGCACTTCGTCAAGGGGCCGACCGCCTCCCTCGACGGGGACGGTAACTACACGGTCAGCTTCAAGGAAGTGGGATTGGGAAATCAACCGATTACTTATTCCCTGACCGCGACAGAAGCTACATTTACCTTCCAATGTTTTAACCCCGCGGGAAATAAACCGCAAGGCGCGCCGAATGGCCAAAGCCTTTCGAATATCAGCACATTCACCACGCTGGATCCACGCAATGGCCAGATTACCGGGTCCATTACAATGTCGCCGCAAAAAGGCGATGCAAGCTGCCAGGGCAATGCGATGAAGCTATGCCTGATTGCCGTCGATTATAAAGGAGTGCAATTCACGGAGGAAACCACGCCGATCGGACCGATTTCAATGCCCAACAAGTCACTGACCTTGGCGAAACCGGACTGCAGTTACTGATCACGCCGGAAATGGTTTGACACCATGCTCGAGGATCATCGTCAAATCGTGAAAGCGCAGGTGGCCGCGCACCTGCGCGCACGGCAGCAAGCGCTGGCAAGGATGCCAGCGCCGGAACCGCGCATCAGCAACGCCATGCTGCTGGCTTCGCCCTTCGGCAAGTTGCCCCAGGACGCAAGCCTGGCAGCCCACACCACTGGCCGCAGCACGACGCTGGCGCCAGGCAACCCGGCACCGCCTGCGCCGCCCCAGGAGCCCGACCTGTGGATGAGCGGCATGGCAACGGTGCTCGGAGTGGCGGTACTGCTGTCGGCATTGCGGAGCGTCTGGGAATAGCCGGCCCTGCCTTCGGGCGGCTCCAGATAAAAAAACGCGGGTCATGCCCGCGTTTTTCATGGGAAACAGCAGGCTTACTCGCCCGCCGCCTTCTTGGCCGCCGTGGCGCGCTTGGCCGCCGGCTTCCTGGCCGCGACCGCCTTGGCCGCAGGTTTCTTCGCCGCCGCTGCCTTGGCGGCAGGCTTCCTGGCGGCGGCCTTGGCGGCCGGCTTGGTCGCTACCGCCGTGCCGCCCTCGTCCCCGCCCTCGTCGGCGCCGGCCTTGCCCTTTGCGCCCGGCTTGGCCTTGCGCTCCTCGAACTCGAAGCTGATCTTGCCATCCTTGCCGCGCACCAGGTAAGCCTTGAACGGACGGCGCGTACGCTGCGAGACGAAGCCCGGCAGCAGGTCGGTCTTGCCTTCGTTCAGCAGCTTGGCCATCTGGTCCGGCAGGATCTCCTGCTGCAGGATGATGCGGCCGCTGCGGAAGTCGCAGGTCTTGGGCTTGGCGACCTGGTGTTCGCACACATAGGCCAGGCCCATCTCGTAGACGCCGCCGTTGCACTTCGGGCAGGGGCCAAGCGGGGTCTGGCCGGTGAAGTCGACGCCCTCGCCTTCCTCGCCCTCGTCCTGGTCCTGGCCGAAGTCGAACTCCAGCTTGTAGTTGTGGATGTCCTCGTCTCGCACGATGCGCAGGATCGCCGCGAACGGACGTCCCATCTTCGAGCGGAAGCCCTGCAGCGGGCCGATGGTGCGCTTCTGCAGGAGTTCCTCGACTTCCTCGATCTCGAACTGGCGGCCGCCCGGCACCTTGCTCATCGAGAAATCGCACTTGGTGCAGGCGAAGCGGCGGTAGTTTTCCTTGACCACGCCGCCGCAGTTCGGGCACGGCGTCTTCAGGGTGGCGTACTCGCCCGGGATCGTGTCGTTGTCGTATTCCTTGGCGCGCTTGACGATGATCTGGGTCATCTGTGCGATCTCGCGCATGAACTCTTCACGCGAAATCTGGCCCTTCTCCATCTGCGACAACTTGTATTCCCACTCGCCGGTCAGTTCCGGCGCGGTCAGCTCGTTCACGCCCAGGCCGCGCAGCAGGGTCATCAGCTGGAATGCCTTCGCGGTCGGGATCAGGTCGCGGCCTTCGCGCAGCAGGTATTTCTCGGTCAGCAGGCCCTCGATGATGGCGGCGCGCGTCGCCGGCGTGCCGAGGCCCTTGCCGGCCATGGCGTCGCGCAGCTCGTCGGAATCGACCAGCTTGCCCGCGCCTTCCATCGCCGACAGCAAGGTCGCTTCGTTGTAGCGTGCGGGCGGTTTCGTCACCAGGCCGTTCGGCGTGACCTTGTCGGCCAGCACTTTCTCGCCCTTGGCGACCGGCACCAGGGTCGCGCCATCCTTGTCGTCGCCAGCGGCTTCCTTGCCGTACACGGCCAGCCAGCCGGGGTTGGTCATGACCTTGCCTTCGGTCTTGAACTGGTGGCCCGAGACTTCGGTGTAGCGGGTCGTGACGAGGAACTCGGCGGCCGGGAAGAACACGGCCATGAAGCGGCGCGTGACCAGGTCGTACAGTTTCTGTTCCGGCTCGGACAGGTTCTTCGGCACGACGCCGGTCGGGATGATCGCGAAGTGGTCCGAGATCTTGCTGTTGTCGAAGATGCGCTTGTTCGGCTTGACCCAGCCCTTGTCGAGGATCTGCTTGGCGAACTGGTGGTAGTTCGCATTCCCCTTCAGCACTTCGAGGGTCTGCTTGACGGTGCCGATGTAGTCTTCCGGCAGCGCGCGCGAATCGGTACGCGGATAGGTCAGCACCTTGTGCTTTTCGTACAGCGCCTGGGCCAGGCCCAGGGTGTTCTTGGCCGAGAAGCCGAAGCGGCCGTTGGCTTCGCGCTGCAGCGAGGTCAGGTCGAACAGGGCCGGGGCCATCGAGGTGGTCGGCTTCGATTCCTCGGTGACGACACCCTGCTTGCCGTGGCAGGCCACGACGATGGATTCGGCGGCGGCCTTGCTCCACAGGCGTTCCGCACGCTTTTCCGGATCGTTCTCGTCCTTCTTGAATTTCGTATCCAGCCAGCGCCCTTCGTAGACGCCGGCGGCGCAGACGAACTCGGCGCGCACTTCCCAGTAGTCGCGTGGCACGAACTTGCGGATCTTCTCTTCGCGCTCGACCACGATCGACAGGGTCGGGGTCTGCACGCGGCCGACGGTGGTCAGGAAGAAGCCGCCCTCCTTCGAGTTGAAGGCGGTCATGGCGCGGGTGCCGTTGATGCCGATCAGCCAGTCCGCTTCCGAGCGGCAGCGCGCGGCGTCGGCCAGCGGCATCATCTCTTCGTCGCTGCGCAGGTGGGCGAAGCCGTCGCGGATCGCGTTCGGCGTCATCGACTGCAGCCACAGGCGCTTGACCGACTGCTTGGCCTTGGCGTTCTGGGCGATCAGGCGGAAGATCAGCTCCCCTTCGCGGCCCGCGTCGCATGCGTTGATCAGGGTGGTGACGTCCTTGCGCTTGATCAGCTTGTTCAGCACCTTGAGGCGCGATTCGGTCTTGGCGATCGGGTTCAGCGCGAAGTACGGCGGGATCATCGGCAGGTGGGTGAAGCTCCACTTGCCGCGCTTGACGTCGTACTCCTCCGGCACCGCGATCTCGAGCAGGTGGCCGACGGCGGACGACAGGACGTATTCGTCGGATTCGAAATACTCATCGTGCTTGGTAAAGCCGCCGAGCGCCTTGGCGATGTCGTTCGCCACGGAGGGTTTCTCGGCAATGATGAGGGCTTTGGTCATATGGTTTCTCTGTGTGTTCGATAGTCGCGGCTCGCGCATCATACATGACGGCGGCCGCACGGATCACGATCCCTTCCCCGGGATGCCTGTCCGTTGATAGCTTGTTGGTAACAATTGGCGATTTGCGGCAAATGATAAGCGGGTTGACGCGCACTCCGCAAGTACACAATGCCAGCGGTACGCAGAGGGAAAATACGCCGCATCTTGCTTTATTGCAAGAAAAAACGGGGCCGCAGCCCCGTTTTCGTCATGACGATTGTGAAATCTCAGTGTGTTAGTGCAGCAGACGCGGTTCGGCGTCTTCGTCTTCGTCAGCGCCGAAGAGGTCGTCGAACATGAGCGCATCCGGCTCCTTGCCCTGGCTCCACAGCAGCATGAGGATGATGATTTTGAGCTTGCCCAGCGTGACCGGCGACTCGTCCAGCGCCAGCGCGCGTTCGATGACGATCTCGCGCTGCGAGGCGGTGAGCAGGCCGGCCAGTTCGAGGAACTGGATGAAGCCGATGGCAGCGGTGCCGAGGGTGTCGACTTCTTGCGATACATAAAAACGGGTGCCGCTGGATTCCAGGGCGGGATTGGTGGTGCCGGCCATTTCGGTGAGGCCGTTCAACCAGTCCAACGCTTCGGAAATTTCGACATCGTCGAAACCGACGGCGGACAGCTTGCGGGCAAGCGCTTCCGGCTCGGGGCAGGCATCGGGACGGTAGTACGTCTCGTAAAGATAGACTAGGATGTCGAACATGGTGACGCTACTGTAGCAGCTAAGTTCGCCCCGGCACAAGTGCGTTACAAGGTCGACTGCCGTCCAGAAACATCACCGTTGTTTATCGGCCTTATTCGCTTCTCTACTCACTTCACCACTCTTTGCACCCTGCCACCAGGCTGCCGTTCCAGCATTCCAGCGAGCTCCAGCGCGAGCAATTGGCTGCTCAATAATGCCGGGCCGATGCCCAGCGTGGCCAGTAAAGAATCGGGCTCGACCGGGTCGTGGCCGAGCGCGGCCAGCAGGGTTTCGGCGCCGGCCGGGAGGGCGCCGGCCTTGGCCCCGGTCGGCTCGCCGCCGCACTCCGCTTGCGCGCATGCGCGTGCGTGAGCGGGCCGGCGCGCCAGCGGCGACAGCGCCATCGCTTCCTGCACGTCGGCCGCCGTATCCACCAGCTTGGCGCCTTCGCGGATCAGGATGTGGCAACCCTTGGCCAGCGTGGCGTGGATCGAGCCGGGAATCGCGAACACGTCCCTGCCCTGCTCGGCCGCCTGGCGCGCCGTGATCAGCGAGCCGGAATGGACCGCCGCCTCGACCACCAGCACGCCGGCCGCCAGTCCGCTGATGATCCGGTTGCGCTTCGGGAAATTGCCGGGCAGCGGAGGCGTGCCGACCGGGTATTCGCTGACGATGCAGCCGTCAAGGGCGATGCGCTCGGAAAGAAAGCGGTTGCGCGCCGGGTAGACCAGGTCGGGCCCGGTGCCGACCACGGCGACGGTCGAGCCGCAGCCCTTCAGCGCGCCTTCGTGGGCCGCCGCATCGATGCCCAGCGCCAGGCCGGACACGATGCACAGGCCGGCGCCGGACAGGCTTTCCGCGAACGCCAGCGCATTCGCCCTGCCCTGGGCGCTGGCATTGCGGCTGCCGACCATCGCCAGCATGGGCGATGCCAGCAATTCCACACGTCCTTTTATATAGAGCAGCAGCGGCGGATCGGGAACTTGCGCCAGCAGTTCCGGATAGCCGGGCTCGCCCAGCGCCAGCACATGGTGGCCCGGCTGTTCGCGCCAGCGCAAGGTGGCGTCGAGCAGCCGTTCCAGCTCGCCCGACGGCGGCGCGCGCAGGGCACGCGCCTGGGCCGGACCCAGGTGGGCGGCCAGCGCCTCGGCGCCGGCCGCGAAGATGGCGTCGACACCGCCGAAGGCCTCCAGCAGCTTGAGGCCGGTACGCGGCCCGATGCCGCCCGTGCGTTCCAGGCGCAGCCAGGCCGCCAGGCGGCCGGCGCTCATGGGCATTTCCATGGCGCCTCCAGAAACACAGCGGCCGCTGGATTGACTGCAGCGGCCGCTTTGGGGTGGGGGTCCGTGTCCTGCACGGCAGATTTACTCCGGTGATTTCGCCACGTCGCCGATCTGCACCGGCAACGTCACTTGCATGACCAGTCCATACGAAACATGGCCGAACACCCGGAAAATGAACAGTTCGCCATACTGCTCGTCCGGCATCCGTATCGTCGACTTGCCGAAGCCGAGGAAGCCTTTGCTGCCGCCCGGGTCCTGGATCGTCTTCCCGAGATGATAGAGCTGCAGGACGGAGCCGACATCGAGTCCGTCAAGCGCGCCCCGGTTGACAGTCACGACCTGGCTCTGCGCGGCGTAATTCGATTCGGTGGCCATCGACATGACGCGCGCCGTCACCGGCGTGGCCGGCGCATGCGGCACGTAGTTCCGCAAGGGCATGGGCGGCGTGGGCAGCAGGCGGTCGCCGACGCCCATTTCCTGCACCGAGCGGGTGACCGTGAAGGTGTGCACGTCCACGCCCGGCTTCGCTTCCGCCACTAGTTTGGCGGCGCCGACATAGGCGGCTTCGTGGGCGATGACCTTGCCGGTGTCGGGGTCGACCAGCTTCTTGCCCGGACGGAAGACCTGGAAGCTGGTGGCGCCGTTCAGCGGACCGCGCACATAGATGCGGTCGTCTTCGGCCAGGTAGACCCGGGTTTCCGGCGTGGCGGCGATGCGCGGGGCCGCGTCCAGCTCGTGCGGCTCGACCACCAGCGGCTGGGTCAGGAAAGGTTCGATCACGCTCGACGGGATCGAGGGCACGGCATCGGCGCCCAGCGCCTCGGTGCGGACCTGGGGCGCCAACCTGGTCACCGGCGGCAGGCCGGCCTCGGCATCACTGGTTCCGGGCTTCACCAGCGTCAGGCGGCCGTGGGCGCGGTCGAAATAAATGATCTGGCCCGGGTAGATCCAGTGCGGATTGCGGATCTCGTCGCGGTTCATGCCCCAGACTTGCGGCCAGCACCAGGGATGCTCGAGGAAAGTGCCGGAAATATCCCACAGGGTGTCGCCCTTGACGACACGGTGCTGGTCGGGCGCGTTCGGGCGGAAGCTGCAATGCGGGCCAGCGGCGGCGGGCGCGGCCTGGGCGGGAGCGGCGAACATGGCGGCGGCCAGGGCTGCCGTGGCGAGATGCCCCGCGAGCGGTCGGGCGACGCCTGTGCTAAAATTTTTCATCAAAGAGTCCGTAAAGTGCGGCATAAAACACATCGGCCTGCATGGCGCGAAACAGCAAACGACTCCCTGACTGCACGCCGCATCCAAAAGGTTGCTGTACTGAAGGGTTGCCGAACTGAATCAAATTCTGCCCACAAATCCTTGAACTAGCAAGACAAGCGCGTCCTGCTGCGAGCGCGGCATGTTGCTTTTATGTCCGTACGGCAACAATAACACGACTTGCAAAGGCACGGCGGACTCCCCATCTACGCATCACTGACAGAATATAAATAGACAGCCATGGCTTTACTGAACATCCTCCGCTATCCCGACCCGCGCCTGCACAAGGTGGCCAAGCCGGTCACCGAATTCGACGCGCGCCTGCACAAACTGGTCGAGGACATGGCCGAGACCATGTATGACGCCCCGGGCGTGGGCCTGGCCGCCACCCAGGTCGACGTGCACGAGCGCGTGATCGTGATCGACGTGACCGAGACCCACGATGAGCTGATCGTGTTCGTCAACCCGGAAATCACCTGGTCCAGCCCGGAAAAGCAGGTCTACGACGAGGGTTGCCTGTCGGTGCCCGGCATCTACGACGGCGTCGAGCGCCCGGCGCGCGTCAAGGTCAAGGCCGTCGACCAGTACAACAAGCCGTTCGAGATGGAATGCGAAGGCTTGCTGGCGGTTTGCATCCAGCACGAAATGGATCACTTGATGGGCAAGGTCTTCGTGGAATACCTGTCGCCGCTCAAGCGCAACCGCATCAAGACCAAGCTGCAGAAGGAAGAGCGCGCCCAGCAAAACAGCGGACCCAAGGCCGCCGGCCGTCGTTGATGGCGGCGCGCATGAAGGTCGTGTTCGCCGGCACCCCGGAGTTTGCCGCCGTGGCACTGCGCGCCCTGATCGGGGCCGGCTTCGAGATTCCGCTGGTGCTGACCCAGCCGGACCGCCCGGCCGGGCGCGGCATGCAGCTGCAGGCGTCCGCGGTCAAGCAGGTGGCGCTGGCGCATGGCATCGAGGTGCTGCAGCCGCTTTCCTTACGCATGGATAGCAAAGATCCGCAGCGCGCCGAAGAGGCGAACGCCGCCCACCAGCGCCTGCTGGCCACCGACTATGACGTGATGGTGGTGGCGGCCTATGGCCTGATCCTGCCGCGCTCCACCCTCGACATCAAGCCCTGCATCAATATCCACGGCTCCCTGCTGCCGCGCTGGCGCGGCGCCGCGCCGATCCACCGTGCGATCGAAGCGGGCGATGCCGAGACCGGCGTGACCATCATGCAGATGGAAGAAGGCCTGGATACCGGCCCGATGCTGTCGATGGAGCGCTTGCCCATCCTGGACACGGACACCACCGGCTCGCTGCACGACAAGCTGGCGGACCTGGGCGGCCGCATGATCGTCGCTGCCCTGAACCGCATGGCGGCGGGCGGATTGCACGCCGAGCCGCAGCCGGAAGCAGGCATCACCTATGCCGCCAAGATCAGCAAGGACGAGGCGAAGCTGGACCTGCAGCGCCCCGCCGCCGAGCTGGCGCGCAAGGTGCGGGCATTCAATCCCTTCCCCGGCGCGCATGCGCAGGCGGGCGGCGTCACCGTCAAGATCTGGAATGCGCAGGCGGTCGACGCCAGGGGCCGGCCCGGCCAGGTCCTGTCGGCGGACGCTCAGGGAATCGTGGTGGCTTGCGGAGAAGGCGCGCTGCGCCTGACGGAACTGCAGAAGCCGGGCGGCAAGCGCCTGGCGGCAGGGGAATTCCTGAAGGGATTTTCGTTCGACGGCGTGTCGTTCGAGTAAACAACGAAGGGGGCGACATTGCCCCCTTTTTCGCTTAGTGCTGCTCGCCCTGAGCACGCACACGATTCGCTTCCATATACTCGCGCAGGACCTGGTTGATGCGGGTCTGGTAACCCGGGCCTGCCGACTTGAACCACTCCAGCATGTCGACGTCCAGGCGGATCGTCACGATCTGCTTCACGCCGCTCACGGCGTTCTTGTTCACGGTGCTTTCTTCGGTGCGGGTTGCCGGCTGATCCCATTCAGGCACATATTCTTTGTTCATTGCAATTCTTCCCATTGAGGCGGCGGACGACGGGTCCGCACATTCCGTTCGATTTGGAGGTGGGCCGCGCCAGCGGCGGCTCCATGGAATTAATTGTCGTCTCTGTATGTATCCGGGAAATTGCTAATTAGCCTCATTTTGTATCGCACTGTAACAATGTGGCTTTTGATACATAACGTTACAAACGTCTTTACGCTGGCGATGATTTCGCACTGCTTCGGTGCATTTTGATGCAGTGCGGCTTGACATCCGGACTAACTCTGCTAGTGAAGGTATAATTTCAGATCCCCCTCAGTAGATCCGCCCTGGAAAGACCAACGATGACCACCGCCGCCCTCGCCACCTCTCCCGTCGACGCCCAGCTCCGCGAGATTCTCGCGCGCCGCATCATGATCCTCGATGGCGCGATGGGCACGATCATCCAGCAATACAAACTCGACGAGCAGGCTTACCGCGGCGAGCGCTTCAAGGACTTCAGCGCGCCGGAAGGCAGCGGGGCCCGTGAGCTCTTCGTCAAGGGCAACAACGAACTGCTGAACCTGACCCAGCCGCAGATCATCCAGGAGATCCACGAGCGCTACCTCGCGGCCGGCGCCGACCTGATCGAAACGAATACCTTTGGCGCGACCGGCATCGCCCAGGACGACTACCACATGGCGCACCTGGTCTACGAGATGAACGTGGAGGCCGCCAAACTGGCGCGCGCCGCCTGCGCCAAGTATTCGACCCCGGACAAGCCGCGCTTCGCCGCGGGCGCCCTCGGCCCGACCCCGAAGACCGCCTCGATCTCGCCCGACGTGAACGACCCGGCGGCGCGCAACGTCACGTTCGACCAGCTGGTCGCCTCGTATTACGAACAGCTGCGCGGCCTGGTCGACGGCGGCGTCGACCTGCTGCTGGTCGAGACCATCTTCGACACCCTGAACTGCAAGGCCGCCCTATTCGCGATCGACCAGTACTTCGACGAGCATCCCGACACGCCGCGCCTGCCGCTGATGATTTCCGGGACCGTCACCGACGCCTCGGGCCGCATCCTGTCCGGCCAGACCGTGCCCGCCTTCTGGAATTCGGTGCGCCATGCGAAGCCGCTGACCATCGGCCTGAACTGCGCGCTGGGCGCGGCCCTGATGCGCCCGTACGCGCAGGAGCTGTCGACCATCGCCGACACCTTCGTGTGCATCTACCCGAACGCCGGCCTGCCCAACCCGATGAGCGACACCGGCTTCGACGAACTGCCGGCCGATACCTCGAACCTGCTGAAGGAGTTTGCCGAAGCGGGCTTCATCAACGTGGCCGGCGGCTGCTGCGGCACCACGCCGGAACACATCAAGGCCATCGCCGACGTGATGGCGAAGGCCACGCCGCGCGCCGTGCCGGAAGTGCCGACCGCGCTGCGCCTGTCGGGCCTGGAGCCGTTCACCGTCGACGATTCCTCGCTGTTCGTGAACGTCGGCGAGCGCACCAACGTGACCGGCTCGAAGGCCTTCGCGCGCATGATCCTGAACGAGCAGTTCGACGAGGCGCTGTCGGTGGCGCGCCAGCAGGTCGAGAACGGCGCCCAGGTCATCGACATCAACATGGACGAGGCGATGCTCGATTCGCAGGCGGCCATGACGCGCTTCCTGAACCTGATCGCATCCGAACCGGACATCTCGCGCGTGCCGATCATGATCGACTCCTCGAAGTGGAGCGTGATCGAGGCCGGCCTGAAGTGCGTGCAGGGCAAGGCCATCGTCAACTCGATCTCGATGAAGGAAGGCGAAGAGGAATTCCTGCGCCAGGCCAAGCTGTGCCGCCGCTACGGCGCCGCGGTGATCGTGATGGCCTTCGACGAGCAGGGCCAGGCCGACACCTTCGAGCGCAAGATCGAGATCTGCAAGCGCGCCTACGACGTGCTGACGCAGAAGGTCGGCTTCCCGCCGGAAGACATCATCTTCGACCCGAACATCTTCGCGATCGCCACCGGCATCGAGGAGCACGACAACTACGCCGTCGACTTCATCAACGCCACGCGCTGGATCCGCGAGAACCTGCCGCACGCGAAGGTGTCGGGCGGCGTGTCGAACGTGTCCTTCTCCTTCCGCGGCAACGATCCGGCGCGCGAAGCCATCCACACCGTGTTCCTGTACCACGCGATCAAGGCCGGCATGACCATGGGTATCGTCAACGCCGGCATGATCGGCGTGTACGACGACCTGGCGCCGGAACTGCGCGAACGCGTCGAGGACGTGGTGCTGAACCGCCGCAAGGACGCCACCGAGCGCATGATCGAATTCGCCGGCACTTTAAAAGCCGGCGGCAACAGGCAGGAAGCGAACCTGGAGTGGCGCAATGCCGCGGTCGAGCAGCGCCTGTCGCACGCGCTGGTGCACGGCATCACGCAGTGGATCGTCGAAGACACCGAAGAAGCGCGCCAGAAGATCGACGCCGCCGGCGGCCGTCCGATCCAGGTAATCGAAGGCCCGCTGATGGACGGCATGAACATCGTCGGCGACCTGTTCGGCCAGGGCAAGATGTTCCTGCCGCAGGTGGTGAAATCGGCGCGCGTGATGAAGCAGGCCGTGGCCCACCTGATCCCCTTCATCGAAGCCGAAAAGGCGGAAGAGGAACGCCGCACCGGCATCGTCGCGAAACCGAAGGGCAAGATGGTGATCGCGACCGTGAAGGGCGACGTGCACGACATCGGCAAGAACATCGTCTCCGTGGTCCTGCAGTGCAATAACTTCGAGATCGTCAACATGGGCGTGATGGTGCCCGCCGCCGAGATCCTGGCCAAGGCCAAGGAAGAGAACGCGGACATCATCGGCCTGTCCGGCCTGATCACCCCGTCGCTGGAAGAGATGGCCTACGTGGCGCGCGAGATGCAGCGCGACCCCTACTTCCGCGAGCGCCAGATCCCGCTGCTGATCGGCGGCGCCACCACCAGCCGCGCCCACACGGCCGTCAAGATCGCGCCGCACTACGAAGGCCCGGTCGTGTACGTGCCGGACGCCTCGCGCTCGGTGTCGGTCGGCCAGGCCCTGGTCAGCGCCGATACCCGCGACGCCTACGTGGCCGAACTGGCCGGCGACTACGAACGCATCCGCGAGCAGCACGCCAACAAGAAGGCGCTGCCGATGGTGAGCCTGGAACAGGCGCGCGCCAACAAGGCGAAGCTGGACTACGCGCCCGTGAAGCCGAAGTTCATCGGCCGCCGCGTCTTCAAGAACGTCGACCTGGCCACCATTGCGCGCTACATCGACTGGGGTCCCTTCTTCCAGACCTGGGACCTGGCCGGCCCCTACCCCGCCATCCTCACCGACGAGGTGGTGGGCGAAGCCGCCAGCAAGGTGTTCGAGGAAGGCCAGGCGATGCTGAAGAAGATCATCGACGGGCGCTGGCTGCAAGCAAATGGCGCCATCGCCCTGCTGCCGGCCAACTCCGTCAACGACGACGACATCGAGATCTATACGGACGACACCCGCAGCGAAGTCGCCTTCACCTGGTACGGCCTGCGCCAGCAGGGCGTGAAGCCGGTGGTCGACAGCGTGCAGCGCCCGAACCAGTGCCTGTCCGACTTCATCGCGCCGAAATCGTCCGGCGTGGCCGACTACATCGGCATGTTCGCGGTGACGGCCGGCATCGGCGCCGAAAAGATCGAGAAGCGCTTCGAGCTTGAAGGCGACGACTACTCGTCGATCATGGTGAAGGCCCTGGCCGACCGCCTGGCCGAAGCCTTTGCCGAGTACATGCACGAGCGCGTGCGCACCGACCTGTGGGGCTACGAACCGCTCGAGGCCCTGACCAACGAGCAGCTGATCAAGGAAGCGTACGTGGGCATCCGCCCGGCGCCGGGCTACCCGGCCTGCCCCGAGCACACGGTGAAGGCCGAGCTGTTCGAGACCCTGCAGGCCGGGGAGATCGGCATGCAGCTGACGGAATCGTTCGCGATGTACCCGGGCGCGGCGGTGTCGGGCTTCTACTTCTCGCACCCGGAATCGAAGTACTTCGTGGTCGGGAAGATCGGGCAGGACCAGCTGGACGACATGGTTGCGCGCCGTGGTTTGCCGAAAGAGGAGCTCGAGCGCTATCTGGCGCCGAACCTGTAAGACCGTCGCCTCCGCCTCTTCCCCGTCGCCAGCGCCTCTTCCCCGTCGCCCGCGCCTCATCCCCGTCGCCCGCGCCTCTTCCCCGTCGCCCGCGCCTCTTCCCCGTCGTCCCCGCGCAGGCGGGGATCCAAGTTTGTTCGCGTATCGATAGCTCACGCAGACCTTGGATCCCCGCCTTCGCGGGGACGACGTTTTAGAGGCGCGGGGACGACGTTTTAGAGGCGCGGGGACGACGTTTTAGAGGCGCGGGGACGACTGTTAGAGGCGCGGGCCCGACGTTATGCCCGCTTGAACTTCCACATGGCCAGCAGGGTAAACAGCAAGGCAAACCCCAGCTGCGCCCCCATCGCCGGCACCGCCGCCAGCGCATCCATGCCGCGCCAGGTGATGGCGTCCAGGCCGTCGATCGCCCAGCGGGTCGGCACCGCCACCGTCAGCTTCTGCATCCATTCCGGGAACAGGAAGGACGGCATCCAGGCGCCGCCCAGCATCACCATGACCAGGACCACGAACATCGCGATGCGGCGCGCCGCTTCCGGGGTCTTGCCGAAGGCGGCGATGACCAGGCCCAGGCTGGCCGTCAGCACGCCGAAGCACAGCGCCAAACCGACGAAGCCCGCCAGGCTGGCGATATGCACGCCGAAGCCGAACACCGCCACCGCGAACACGGTACACAGCAGCGAAAAGGCGATGATGGCGCCGGACGCGGCGCGCGCCAGCAGCACCTGGGCCAGGCCCACCGGCGCGGCCAGCAGGCGGTTCCAGACCCCGCTGCGCTGGGCCAGCAGGATGCCGATGCCCATGTCGATGCCCATGAACAGGATGAACTGCACGCCCATGCCGGCGAAGGCGTGCGCATAGGCGTTGTAGCCCTGCTCCGCCATGCCGTTCACCAGCTGCCTGTCCTGCGTGGTGAAGGGCATGCTCAGGCCCTTCGCGCCTTGCCCGCCCTGCGCATCGGACTTCTGCGGCAGCGCCTGGTACTTCTGCACGCTGGCCAGCATCTCGCGCAGCGCCTTGCTGTCCGGGTCCGTCTTCGCCTTCTCGTCGAGTTGCCGCAGGCTGCGCTCGGTGAGTTCCTGGCCCATCTTCCCGCCGAACATCTCGGCGCTCACCACCGACATCACCTGCTGGGTCAGCATCCCCTTCACCATCGCCAGCACGGCCGGCTGCGAGGGGTCGTACAGCAGGGGGATGGCCGGCTTCTCGCGGTTGCCGAACAGGGCCGCGCCGGCCGCTTCGCCGAAGCCTGCCGGCAGCACGATCGCCACCTTCTTCTCGCCCTTGCGCACCGCGGCTTCCGCGGCCGCCATGGTCATCGGGGCGATGCGCAGGTTCGGATCGTTTTTCAGGCCGGCGGCGATCTTCGCGCCGACCTCGCTGCTGTCCTGCTGCACCAGCGCGACCTCGATCGCGCTGCCCTTGCTGCCGCCGCCGAACAGGGAGCCGAAGAAGGCCGCGATCACGATCGGCAGCGCCAGGCTGATGGCGAGGGCGCGGCGGTCGGACAGGAACAGGATCAGGTCTTTCCTGATGAGGGCAAGGAAGGCGGTCATGTCAGTCGCGCAGGGAGCGTCCGGTCAGGGACAGGAAGATGTCTTCCAGGCTGGTGCGGGCGGTGGCGAAGTGCAGCGGCCGGCAACCGGCCTGCTGCAGCCAGCCCATCACGGGCAAGGCATCGGCGGCCTGCGCCAGGCCGATGTCGATGGCGCCGCCCTCCGCGCTGAGCGAGGTGACGCCGCGCTGGCTGCGCAGGCCATCCAGCAGGCTCGCATGGGCCGGCTCGGCCAGTTCGACCCGCAGCGCGGCCTGGGCCGCCAGGCGGCTGTGCAGCGAGGCCGGGCTCTCGTCGGCCAGCACCTTGCCGTGGTCGACGATGACGATGTGGTCGGCCAGGCGCTCCACTTCTTCCATGTAGTGGCTGGTGTAGATCAGGGACTTGCCCTGGGCCTGCAGGGCCTCCAGGGTGTCGAAGATGGCGTTGCGGCTCTGCGGATCGACGCCGACGGTCGGCTCGTCCAGGATCAGGAGCTGCGGGTCGTGCATCAGGGCCGCGGCGATGTTCAGGCGGCGCTTCATCCCGCCGGAAAAGGTGGCCGGCTTGTCGCGCGCCCGGTCGCGCAGGTTCACCTGGCCCAGCACGGTATCGATGCGCTCAAGCAGCACCTTGCCGCGCAGGCCGTATAGCGCCCCGAACAGGCGCAGGTTCTCGAGCGCGGACAGGTCGTCGTACAGCGCCAGCTCCTGCGGCACCACGCCGATCCTGCGCTTGACGGAAACGGCGCCCGGCCCGACGCGCTCGCCGGCCAGGAAGATGTCGCCGGCATCCGGCGTGATCAGGCCGCACAGCATGCCGACGGTGGTCGACTTGCCGGCGCCGTTCGGCCCCAGCAGGCCGACGGTCTGGCCGGCCAGCACGCGGAACGAGACGCCGTCGACGGCGCGGCGTGTCCCGTACGTCTTGACCAGGTTATGCACACTCAACAAGACAGAAGACATGCCCGCCTCCTCACTCAGATCGCGTATCGGACGACGCTGTCGCTCCACTGGAAGGCGGACATCTCGAGCTCCACCATGTCGTCGCCCGACATCGCCAGTCCGCGCAGCGCCGGCAGCGCGCCCTCTTCCTGGCTGTCCGGCTGTTCGATGCATTCGGCCAGCTTGAGCAGCTCGCCGAAGAAGCCGCCGCGGCGCAGCAGCGCGTTGGCGATTTCTTCGCTGACCGGGATCTGTTCGACGATGTCGGCCATCGGGATGCCGAACAGGACGTCCATCAGCGACATGATGCCGACCGTGAAGGCGATCTCGGACAGGTAGCGCTGGCCCGGCCGCAGGCGCTGGGCCAGCAGTTCCATCAGGCGGCCGCGGGTCGTGGCCAGCATCAGCAGCGGGGTCTGGTTGTGGCCGCGCGTGCCCGGTTCGGCGTACAGCATGATCTGCAGCCAGCGCTGCAGCTGGCGCCGCCCCAGCACCAGCAGGGCCTGGGACAGCGAATCGATGCGCTGGCATGCGCCCACGGCCGGCGTGTTCACCAGGCGCAGCAGGTTCATCGCCACGGTGACGTCGCGCTTCACGGCGCGTTCGATGTCGGCGTTGTCGACGTCCGAAGTGACCAGCTTCATCAGCTCCAGCAGCGCCATCTGCGAAGGCGAGAGCTTGCGTCCGCCCAGCACCGAGGGACGGGCGAAATAATAGCCCTGGAAGTAGTCGATGCCGAGGTCGAGGCAGGCCTGGTATTCCTCGCGGGTCTCGACCTTGTTTGCCACCACGGTTTTCTGCATGCCGTGCAGGCGCGCCACCAGGGCGGCCAGCGCCGGCTGCGACGTCCGGCGCAGGTCGAGCTTGACGAAGCGCGCCAGCGGCAGCAGCTTCTGCAGGCGCGCCGTGTCTCCGGCACTGCCGCTGCCGACGCCGTCCAGCGCGAACTGGAAGCCATGGCCGGCCAGTTCGGCCAGGCGCGCCAGCACGGCCTCGGTCGGCATCACCGATGCCGCCAGTTCGAGCACGGTGCGCTCGCGCGGCAGGAAGGCGTAGATGTCGCTGGCCAGCACGTCGGTGTCGACGTTCAGGAAGCAGTGGGCGTCGCCGATCGCGCGCGCCAAGCCGAGCTGGGCGGCATGGGCGATCACGGCGGCGGTGGCGCTCAGGCCGGGCATCGGCGCCGCCTCGCCGGTCGCGCCGTCGCCCTGCCCGATGTCTGCCTGTCCGAGCGGCGTGCTGCGGAACAGCAGCTCGTAGCCGAACAACGCCTGGTTGCGGTCCAGCACGGGCTGGCGGCCCAGGTAAAAGTCGCGCACCCGCAAGGGATGGTCGGCGTGGTCCTGTCTCTGGGTATCGGTCATCTCGGACTCTTCGGCAGCTTGTAGTTCGGCCTACTTTACCCCATTCCGCCCGCTTAGTGGCTTTTAGGCATTAATTTCCATAGAAAAACGTGCCATTCCGATCACAGAATCGTCATTCCGGCTGCGGTAATCCGTCGACGAAGACTTTCAGTTCCCCCGGCGCGAATTCGGTCCAGGTTTCGTTGGTCGTCAGCGGCGTGGTGACGATGATGGCGACGCGGTCGTTCGGCGTGGTGACCTGGGAAAAATCGACGGACAGGTCTTCGTCGGCCAGGCAGGCCTTGTCGAAGGGGTACTGGCGCACCACGTAGCACAGCTTGGTCGAGCAATGCGCGAACATCGCCGTACCGTCGGACAGCATCATGTTGAAGGTGCCGTGGCGCGCGATCACGTGCACCAGGTCGCGGATCGCCGCGCGCAGGGCCGGCATGGCGGGCGCGCGGTCGCCGAAGCGGGCGCGCAGTTCCTGCAGCAGGAAGCAGAAGGCGCGCTCGCTGTCGGTGTTGCCGACCGGGCGGAACGGGCCGTCGAGGGTGGGATTGAAATCCTTCAGGTCGCCGTTGTGGGCGAACACCCAGTAGCGTCCCCACAGTTCGCGCACGAAGGGATGGCAGTTCTCCAGCGCGACCTGGCCTTGCGTGGCCTTGCGGATATGGGCGATGACGTTGAGCGACTTGATCGGGTACTGCTTGATCAGTTCGGCGATCGGGGAGGCGATGGCGGCCTGGTGGTCGACGAAATGGCGAACCCCGGCGCCCTCGAAGAAGGCAATGCCCCAGCCGTCATGGTGGGTATCGGTGCGGCCGCCGCGGTGGGCGAATCCGGTGAAGCTGAAGACAATGTCAGTGGGGACATTGCAATTCATGGCAAGTAATTGACACATGGGCCAAGCTTACCATGGGATGGGTGCCGGGCCGGTCTTGGAGAAGACGACAGGCCCGGAGGATGCGGTTCAGTGCAGGACGACCGGCTGGCTCATCAAGGTATCGTAAGACCCCAGGAACTCGTCGATCTCTTCCATCGTCGGCTCGCTTGCGATCAGGTTGTTCACGTCACGCCTGAATGCCTGAGCCAGTTTGCCGCCGATGAACGCTTCGCGGCGCCCGGATTTGTCGACGATCTCGTAGCCGCCGAAGCGCAGCGCTTCGAGGTTGTGATCGACGCCAAACTCGACGACGCTGTACTGCTCGCTGTTATAGATCATGTTCATGATGACTCCTTCACTCGATCAGATTGGCGAAGCTTGGTGCCCGGCGGCGGGCAGCCAATGATGAAATCCACTTCAATGCTGAGGTGGGGCTGTCGCAACCGATTTCAAGTAGCCGGAAACGCCTGAGGCGTTGTAGGTGCGCTCCTATGCGCTATGAGATCAGGTCGGCTGTCAGCCTTAGCAGCTGATCGTATGGCTCGGCCTGCAGCCACGATCGCAACTGATCAAGATGCTCGCTGCGGGCGACGCCGATGAAGAGGCGCTCGGGGCGCTGGCGCAGCATGCGATTCAATGTTACACGCAAAACCAGGTTGCCGGCGCAGCACAGGCAACCGGGGGCAATGCGCGCGAACAGGACCTGTTCAGGAAGAGTGTCCAGAGCGGAATTGCCGGGCGCGAGGCCTTCCAGGATGACCGCCGTTTTTGCACCAGATTGGTGCAAATCTGACAACTTCAGC
The DNA here is from genome assembly GCF_057657395.1 of Telluria sp. Soil_C_11. Classification (NCBI taxonomy): domain Bacteria; kingdom Pseudomonadati; phylum Pseudomonadota; class Betaproteobacteria; order Burkholderiales; family Oxalobacteraceae; genus Telluria; species Telluria sp. Soil_C_11. The sequence goes on from NZ_JBDGIN010000003.1 coordinate 466,243, forward strand.
TGGTCGTGGATGGCCTGCTCGCGTCCGCCCGCCGAGGGGCCTGTGACCAGCGTCGTGGTCACGCGGCCTGCGGGCAGCGCCGTCATACGCCGGCGTTTTTCTTGCCCAGTTTGCCCGGCTCGACGCCGAGCTGCTTGAGCTTGCGGTACAGGTGGGTGCGTTCCAGGCCGGTCTTTTCGGCAACGCGGGTCATGGAGCCGCCTTCGCGGCCCAGGTGGTGTTCGAAATACATGCGCTCGAAGGCGTCGCGCGCCTCGCGCAGCGGCAGGTCGAAGGACAGCGTGTAGCCATGCGCATGGGCTTCGCCGTTGCTGGCCGGGCGGGCGATGCCGATCGCGCCGTTCTGCGGCGGCTGGGGCGCGTACATCGGGGCGCTGGGCATGCTCGGCTCCGGCGCGGGGACGCTGGCGACGGCCGGGCGCGGCGCGATGGCCGGCGCGCGCGCCACTTCCTGTGCGCGGGTCAGGCCCTGCTGCACCGCCTTCAGCAGCTTTTGCAGGGCAATCGGTTTTTCGAGGAAGTTCAGGGCGCCGATGCGGGTCGCCTCGACCGCGGTGTCGATGGTGGCATGGCCCGACATCATGATCACGGGCATGCTCAGCAAGCCGTCGCGCTGCCATTCCTTCAGCAGCGTGACGCCGTCGGTATCCGGCATCCAGATGTCGAGCAGGACCAGGTCGGGCGCGCCCTGCTGGCGTGCGACCCTGGCTTGCTGTGCGTTCTCGGCCAACTGCACCACGTGGCCCTCGTCGCCAAGGATTTCCGAGAGCAGCTCGCGGATCCCCATTTCATCGTCCACTACGAGTATGTTCGCCATCTTGTCTTGCCTTCCTGTCTGACCCTCACAGCCCAGATTCTATGCGCGATTTACACTTCGGCCAAGTTCGCCTCGGGAGCTAACTTTAACAGCAAAATCGATACCGAAGCGCCAGATCCATCCGCGCGGTTGGCAACGTCAATACGTCCGCCGTGTTCGTCGACGATCTTCTTGACCATCGGCAGGCCCAGGCCGGTCCCGCGGGCCTTCGACGTGACGTAGGGTTCGAAGGCGCGCGACAGGATTTTCGGTGCGAAGCCGGGGCCGTTGTCGACGATCGCCAGGCGCACCGCGGTGCCGGCGCCGCCGTCCGCGCCTTCGTAGTGAATGGCCTCGGTGACCACGTCGACGCGCGGCGGCTCGTCCTTCGGCGGGGCGTCGGCCAGCGCGTCCTGGGCGTTCTGCAGCAGGTTGTGGATCACCTGGCGCAACTGGGTGGGGTCGCCCATCACGCGCGGCAGGTTCGGCGCCAATGCGGCGTGGATGACGTCGGACTCGTCCTCAGCCAGGTAGAGGTTCAGGATCTGCCCGATGAGGTCGTTCAGGTCGAGCGGCTCGAGCACCGCCGGCGGCGCCTTGGCGTAGTCGCGGAAGTCGTCGACCATGCGCTTCATGGCGTCGACCTGGTTGACGATGGTGTCGGTGCCCTTCTTCAGCAACGCGGCGCTCTGCGGATCCAGGCTGTCCGACAGCTTCATCTGCAGGCGCTCGGCCGACAGCTGGATCGGCGTCAGCGGGTTCTTGATCTCGTGCGCCAGGCGCCGCGCGACTTCGCCCCAGGCCACCGAGCGCTGGGCCGAGATCACGTCGGAAATATCGTCGAACACCACGATGAAGCCGCTGCCCGCGCCCACCGGCAGGCGCGAGCCGCGCGCCAGCAGGGTCAGGTCGTGGTCGTCGCTGCTGCCGGGACGGCGCGGCACTTCGATCTGCTGCTGCCAGTGGGCGCGCTGGTCGCCGTGGCGGCGTCCGCGGCCGGCGGCCGACTGCGCGCTCTGGGCCGAGAAGGCGCGCGTGACGGCGCTGGCGAATGCTTCCAGCCCTTCGATGTCGTCCAGCGGCCGGCCGGCCAGCGCGCTGGCGTCGATCTGCAGGATGCGGTGCACGGCGTCGTTCGAATTCACCACCACGCCGTCGGCATCCATCACGATCACGCCGGCCGACATATTGGCCAGCACCGACTCCAGGTGGGCCTTGGCGCTTTCCAGCGCGGAGCGGTTGCGCTCGACGGCCGAGCGGGCTTCGAACAGCTGGCCGGTCATGGCGTTGAAGGACTGGGTCAGCGTGCCGAGTTCGTCGTTGGTCTCGACGATCGGGCGCGGCGACAGGTCGCCCTCGGCCACCGCGCGCGTGCCCTCGGCCAGCACCAGCAGCGGCTGCGCCAGGTTGCCGGCGATGAGGAAGGCGCTGCCGATGGCCGAGAAGATCGCCAGCAGCAGGGTCAGCGTCAGGGTCTCGATGTACATCTTGCGCAGCCCGGTGCGGGCGAAGGCGCGGTTCTGGTAGGTGCTGTAGGCGTCCTGCAGCACCTGGGCGTTGGAGGCCAGGTTGACCGGCACCGCCTGCATCAGCTGCAGGTAGCGCGGCGCCGTGCCGGGCGGCTCGGGCACCGCCACCACCACGCGCTGGCGCAGGCCGGTCGCCATGTCCAGGCCGCTGGGCGCGCTGGCGCCCTGGAAGTCGCGGAACTCGCGCTCGGCGCTGCCTTCGGATTGCGCATAGCCGCCCGGCATGCCGGCGCGCTTGAGCATCTGCGGCGTCGGCAGGTCCGGCGCCAGGTCGACCTGCGGATCGCCGGCCGCCGAGGCCAGCACGTGGCCCTCGGCCGACAGCAGCAAGGCGCTCTGCATCCCGGTCTCTTCGCTCACCAGGCGGGTCAGGGTGACGCGCGCGCTGACCGGGTCCTGCCCGGCCAGCGTGGTCGCGGCGGTGCTGGCGGTCGCACCCAGTTCGGACAGCGATTCGTCGAGCGCCGCCCGGCCCAGGTTCAGGCCGGAATCGAGCGCGGCCTCGATCTTGACGTCGAACCAGGAGTCGATCGAGTGCGACACGAACTGCACCGAGACCATGAAGATCACCAGCCCGGGCAGGATGCCGATGCCGGCGAACATCAGCATCAGGCGGGTCATCAGGCGCGAGCCGAACTTGCCGGCCTTGTGGCGCGCATACAGGCGCGTCAGGGCGACGATCACGAGGATCAGCAAGGCGCCGGCGACCGCGGCGTTCAGCCCCAGCAGCCAGGAATAGTTACGGTCGAAGAAGCCCGAGTTGTCGGACGCCGAGGCGAGCACGAACAGCAGGATCGAGCCGATCGCGCTGCCGATCACGAGTGCGTAGCGCAGGACCTGGGTCACGGCTTACTCCGCCCGGTAGGTGAAGGTCTTTTTGTGGGACGCCAGGCGCAGGTCGGAATTGTTGAAGGCATCCACCTGGAGCGGCTTCTGCAGGTATTCGCGGTCCATGAACATGCGCAGGGTGACGTTATAGGTTTCCCCGGGTTTGAGCTCGCCCCGCGACGCGATCAGCCAGCGGCTCGGGCGGCGGATCAGGAACAGCGCATCGTCGAGGGTGGCGAAGCTCTGCTGGATGCTGCCCATCACGAACACGGTGTACTGGCGGGTCAGGAGGTCGTAGTGCAGGCGCACGGTGCGGCGCTTGGACACGGCCTTGTCGTCGGTCCACCACCAGCGCGGGCGGGTCAGCTCGATCTCGGTGGTGAAGTACACGGGCACGCCGTGCATCACGGCCTGCTCGAGGCCGGGGGTCAGGTCGAAGGAATAATTGGCGGCCAGGCGGTAGCCGTCGTCGGAGGCCTCGATGCTGGCGCGGGTGATCTCGATCCCCTCGGCCGCATGCGCGCTGGCGCATGCGAAAACCAGCAGCAACTGGCAGACGAGGAGGCGGAAAAATCGGGCAGTCACTAGGGCCGGAACCTTAAAAAAGCGTGTTATCGGGAAGTCTCACGCCCCGGCCTTCTGGAACAGGGCATAGAACAGACCATCATGATCCTGCCCGGCACCGCTCGTTGGAAGAAGCTGGCCCGGCGCATCGAGTCGGACCGCACCATGGCGCGCCGCGAAGGCGGCGGCCTGCGCTTCCGATTCCTGCGGCCAGAGCGAACATGTCACGAACAGCAATTTACCATCGGGCCGCAGCATCTGCCAAAGGTTGTCGAGTATTTTGGTGGAAAGTGTTGCAAGTTGGTGGGTATCGCTCTTGCGGCGCAACCAACGGATGTCCGGATGGCGCCGCACGATGCCCGAGGCGGTGCACGGCACGTCGGCCAGGATGCGGTCGTACTGGCGTCCATCCCACCAGTCGGCATGCTCGGCCGCGCCGGTTTTCACGGCCGCCTGCAGGCCCAGGCGCTGCAGGTTCTGGTCGACCCGCGCCAGGCGGCGGCTGTCGACGTCCAGCGCGGTCAGGTCGACGTCGGCGGTCTCGAGGATGTGGCCGCTCTTGCCGCCCGGCGCCGCGCAGGCGTCCAGCACGCGCATGCCGTCGCGCAGGTCGAGCAGCGGCGCGGCCAGCTGGGCGCCGGCGTCCTGCACCGACACCAGACCGGCCTCGAAGCCGGGGATCTGCATCACGTTCATGGCCTGGGCCAGGCGCAGGGCGGTGGGGCCGACCCGGCTGGCCTCGATGCCGGCCGCGGCGAGCGTCTGCATGTACGCCTCGACGCTGGTCTTGCGCAGGTTGACGCGCAGGGTCAGCGGCGGCTGGCGGTTGCCGGCCTGGAGGATCTCCTGCCACTGCTGCGGGTAGCTGCTGCGCACCGCATCGATCCACCACTGCGGATAGTTCCAGCGCGCCAGCGGCTGCGCCAGCGCGGTGGCGAGCAGGCTGTCCTTCTCGCGCAGGAAGCGGCGCAGCACCGCGTTCACCATCGCCTTGGCGTGTGCGAAATCAGGATGCGCGGCGGCGGCGCCGACCGCCTGGTCGACCACGGTGAAGGCTTCATAGGGCGGCGGCGATCCTTCCGGCGGATCGAGCAGGGCCAGCGCGGCGCACAGCAGGCCGGCCAGCATCGGCGGTTCCGGTGATTTGCTGGTCATCATGGCCAGCAGGGTTTCGCTGCGGCCCAGCTGGCGCATCGCGCGGTAGGCGATGTCCTGGATCGCGCCGCGCGCCTGCGGCGCCGCGCCATACGCCTGGAACACTTCAAGCAGGGCTTGCGGCAGCGCGGTGCCGGTCCACACACGGGCCAGGCTGCTGGCCGCGCCGAGCAGGGCAAAGGCGAGCGAATCGCCCTTCAGCTCCGGGCGGTAATCGAGCTGGACCAGAACCCGGACTTCATGGCTCTGGCGCAGGCGCGCGGCTTCGCGCGGCGCCTCGTTCAGGGCAGAGGGCGCCTTGGCCTGCGGGATGGCATCCGGTGCCGGGCTGCGTGCGCCCTGCTCCGGCCGGCCCGCCGGACGTCCTTGCGGCGCCGCGCCGCGCGGGCCCGCAGCTCTCCCCTGGCCTTCCTTTGCCGGCGGCCGCGCCGGGCCGGATGTGTTCTGGCCCGGACGCGCGGCGCCAGGGCGGGCGGCCTTGGCCTTGGGTTTGAGGGTGAGCGTCGGGCGCTTGTCAGTCATGGCGAATCGGTCAATGCATAAAGACGCACATTGTAGCGGTTAAGCGTTGCGCAGGCTTAAACGAAGCTTTGGGGCAATGGCCGGGAACGTATTCCGCGTTGCGTCAAACCAGTATAATGGCCGATGTTTGCCTGCGGCCCTGTCGCCGTGTCAGAGGCCCCAACCATTTCATTTTCGACCACATTCATGCTCGCCCAACAAAAACACGAAATCGTTGCCCTGTTCCAGGCCGCCCTGGCCCCGATCGTCGCAGGCACCGATTTGATCCCGAACGTCGCGCTGGAGCGTCCGCGCGACCCGACCCATGGCGACATCGCCTGCAACATCGCGATGCAGCTGGCCAAGCCGCTGAAGACCAATCCGCGCGAGCTGGCCACCCGCCTGGTCGCCGCCCTGCAGGCCGATCCGAAGGCGCAAGGCCTGATCGCCTCGGCCGAGATCGCGGGTCCGGGCTTCATCAACCTGCGCCTGGCCGACGCCGCCAAGCAGTCGGTCGCGCGCACCATCCTGCAGCAGGGCGCAGCCTACGGCCACGGCGAGGCTGGCCTGGGCCACCACGTGATCATCGAATTCGTCTCGGCCAACCCGACCGGTCCGCTGCACGTCGGCCACGGCCGCCAGGCCGCGCTGGGCGACGCCCTGTCCTCGCTGTTCGAAGCCCAGGGCCACAAGGTCACCCGCGAGTTCTACTACAACGACGCCGGCGTGCAGATCCTGACCCTGGCCAATTCGGTCCAGGCGCGCGCGCGCGGCTTCCGCCCCGGCGATACCGAGTGGCCGGAGTCGGCCTACAACGGCGACTACATCCAGGACATCGCCGACGATTTCATGGCGAAGAAGACCGTCTCCTGCAGCGACGGCGCGCCGGTCACCGCCAGCGGCGACACCAACGACCTCGAATCGATCCGCCGCTTCGCCGTCACCTACCTGCGCAACGAGCAGGACCAGGACCTGCAGGCCTTCGGGGTCAGGTTCGACAACTACTACCTGGAGTCGTCGCTGTACAGCGATGGCAAGGTCGAGGCGGCCGTGCAGGCCCTGATCGACGCCGGCGTCACCTACGAACAGGACGGCGCCCTGTGGCTGAAGACCACCGACTACGGCGACGACAAGGACCGCGTGATGCGCAAGTCCGACGGCACCTACACGTATTTCGTGCCGGACGTCGCCTACCACATCCAGAAGTTCAAGCGCGGCTTCGACCAGGCCATCAACGTCCAGGGCAGCGACCACCACGGCACCATCGCGCGCGTGCGCGCCGGCCTGCAGGCGGTGAACATCGGCATTCCCAAGGGCTACCCAGACTACGTGCTGCACAAGATGGTCACCGTGATGAAGAACGGCGAGGAGGTCAAGATCTCCAAGCGCGCCGGTTCCTACGTCACCGTGCGCGACCTGATCGAATGGTCGGGCAACGGCGACGTCACCCGCGGCCGCGACGCCGTGCGCTTCTTCCTCATCTCGCGCAAGGCCGACACCGAGTTCGTGTTCGACGTCGACGTCGCCCTGGCCACCAGCGACGAGAACCCGGTCTACTACGTGCAGTACGCCCACGCCCGCATCTGCTCGGCCCTGGCCAACTGGGGCGGCAACGAAGCCGAGCTGGCCAACGTCGACCTGTCGCCGCTGACCCAGCCGCACGAAGCCAGCCTGCTGGCCAAGCTGGCCGCCTATCCGGAGATGCTGCAGCGCGCCCAGGCCGAACTCGGCCCGCACCAGGTCGCGTTCTACCTGCGCGAACTGGCCGGCGAGCTGCACAGCTACTACTTCGCCCACAAGTGGCTGATCGAGGACGACGAAGCGCTGAAGCTGGCGCGCCTGGCCCTGGCCACGGCGACCCGCCAGGTGCTGCGCAACGGCCTGGCGCTGATCGGCGTCTCGGCACCGGAGAAGATGTAATCGCCATGACCGCCTTCCGTTCCCGCACCATCCGTGCCGTCGCGCGCCAGCGCGGCAGCACGCTTACCGGCCTGATCATCGGCCTGATCGTCGGCCTCGGCATCGCCGTCGCGGTGGCCCTGACGATCACCAAGGGCGCCTCGCCGTTCACCGAAAAGGCCGCCAAGTCGGGCCGTCCGGCCGACCCGGCCCCGGGCCAGGCGATGGATCCGAACAAACCGATGTACGCCAACCGCGACGCCGCGCGCGAAGCGAACAAGGAAGTGACGGAAAAGGCGGCGGCGCGCAACGCCAGGCCGGCCGAACCCGCCGCACCGGCGGACCCGCTGGGCCAGGCGATCGCCAGCATGGAGGCGAGGCCGCCAGTGGCGGCCTCGCCGGCCGCGGCGCCGGCCCAGCCGGCCGCGCGCGACGCCCATCCGCTGGCCGCTTCCGCCGCTGCCCCGGCCGCCCCGGCAGCCGCGCCGGCCGCCGGCGCGGGCGAGTACGTGTACTACCTGCAGGCGGGCGCCTTCCGCGACATATCGGACGCCGAGGCCACCCGCGCCAAGCTGGCCCTGCTCGGCTTCGAAGCCGCGATCAGCGACCGCAGCAGCGACAGCGGCGTGCTGCACCGCGTGCGCATCGGCCCGTACAACCAGGTCGAGCCGATGAACAAGGCGCGCGCCAAGCTGCTCGACAGCGGCGTCGACGTCGCCATCGTGCGCAACCAGCGCTGAGCCATGGCGCGCCCGCTCCGCCGTCCGTTCCTGCGCCGCTGCTGCGCCGCCCTGCTCGGCCTGGCCGCGGCGGCCGCGATGCCGCTGCCCGCCGCAGCCGCTGCCGCCGCCGAGCCGCAGGACGGGGTTGATTACCTGACCCTGCCCGCGGCGCTGCCCACCGACACCGGCCGCAAGGTCGAGGTCATCGAGTTCTTCGCCTATTACTGTCCCCACTGCTACGCCTTCGAACCGCGCCTCGCGGCCTGGGTGAAGCAGCAGGGCGACAACATCGTGTTCAAGCGCGTGCACGTCTCGGGCAGCGCGAGCGTGGCGCCGCAGCAGCGCCTGTTCTTCACGCTGGAGGCGATGGGCCTGCTGGAGCAGTACCACGACAAGGTGTTCAACGCCATGCACGTCGAGCGCCTGCGCCTGAACAGCGACGAACAGGTGTTCGACTGGATCGCGCAGAACGGCATCGAGCGCGCCCGCTTCGTCGACACCTACCGCTCCTTCGGCATCCAGCAGCGCCTGCGCCGTACCAACGCCATGATGGACGCCTACCATGTCGACCGCTGGCCGCTGGTCGCGATCGGCGGCCGCTACCTGACCTCGCCCTCGCACGCCGGCGCGCACGCGAAGGAAGCGCGCACCGAGGCCGAGCAGCAGGACATGGCGCTGCGGGTGATGGACTACCTGGTGGCCAAGGCCAGGCAATGAGCGTCGCGCCGCCGCGCGTCTTCATCACCGGCGCTTCCAGCGGCATCGGCGCCGCGCTGGCGCGCGAGTATGCGGCCAGGGGCGCCGTGCTCGGCCTGCTGGCGCGCCGCCGCGACATGCTCGAGGCCCTGGTCGCCACCCTTCCCCACCCCGAACGCCACCGCGCCTACGCGCTCGATGTGACCGACCATGCGGCGCTGGCGGATGCGGCCCGGGACTTCATCGCCGCGCACGGCGGCGCCGACATCGTGATCGCCTCGGCCGGGATCTCGTACGGCACGCTGACCGAGCGGCCCGAAGACCTGCCCCTGTTCGCCTCCGTGTTCGCCACCAACGTGCAGGCCACCATCGCCACCTTCGCGCCCTTCATCGGCGCGATGAAGAACGGCGCCGGCGCGCGCCGGCTGGTGGCGATCGGCAGCATTGCGGGCGTGCGCGGTAGCCAAGGCGGAGTGAAAGCCTTGGCAGGCGCCGGCGCCTATTGCGCGTCGAAGGCGGCGGTGCACAGCTATTGCGAATCGCTGCGCCTGGAGATGCGCCCCCACGGCATCCGGGTCGTGACCATCGCGCCCGGCTATATCGATACACCCATGACCAGCAATAACCGATTCCCCATGCCCTTCCTGATGCCGGCCGAGCGCTTTGCGGCCCGCGCCGCCGATGCCATCGCGGCCGGCAGCAGCTTCCGCGTGATTCCCTGGCAGATGGGCCTCGTCGCCCGCCTGCTGCGCGTGCTGCCGAACGCGCTGTTCGACGCGCTGTTCGCGCGCGCGCCGCAGAAGGCGCGCAAGGAGGCCGCATGAGCACGCAGATGAGTACGCACATGAGCGCCCAACGGATCATGACGCTGTCGACTTCCGGCGTCGCCGTCGAGGTGGTGGCGCAGACCGGCTCGACCAACGCCGACCTGCTGGCGCGCGCGCCCGCGCTGGCGGCGCCGATGCTGCTGGTGGCCGAACACCAGACCGCGGGACGCGGCCGCGCCGGGCGCAGCTGGCTCTCGAGCCCCGGCCATTCCCTCACCTTCTCGCTGGCCTGGAAGTTCGGCGGCGGCGTGCAGAAACTGACCGGCCTGCCGCTCGCGGTCGGCACCGCGCTGGCCGAGGCCCTGGGGCGGCTCGGCCAGCCCGTGCAGCTGAAGTGGCCGAACGACGTGCTGAAGGATGGCGACAAGCTGGCCGGCATCCTCGTGGAGACCGCCTCCGCCGGTGACGACGGCGTGTGGGCCGTGATCGGCATCGGCCTGAACCTGGCCATGCCGGACGAGCTGGAACAGCAGATCGGCCGCTCCGTGGCCGCCGTGCCCTGGCTGGCGCGGATGGACCGCGACACCCTGCTGGCGGCCGTGCTGGACGGACTGGCCGAGGCGCTGCGCCTGTTCGACAAGGCCGGCTTCGGCGCCTTCAGCGCGCGCTGGAACCTGCTGCATGGCTGGCAGGGCCAGCTGGTCACCATCCTCGACCGCGGCGAAGTCCTGCACGAAGGCCTGGCCGCCGGGGTCGACGATGCCGGCCGCCTGCTGCTCGATACCGAAGGCGGCCGCATCGCCATCGTCGCCGGCGACGTCTCGCTGCGCATCAAGGGCTGAGCGCCATGACGATGCTGCTGGTCGACGCAGGCAATACCCGGGTCAAGTGGGCCCTCGCGCAGGAAGGCGCGGCGCCGGGCGACTGGCTCGCCCACGGCGCCGTGGTGCATGCTGGACTGGACGGCCTGCGCGAAGCCTGGACCGCTTACGGCGTCACGCGCGCGATCGTCTCGAACGTGGCCGGCGCCGCCTTGCGCGAACGCCTGGCGGCCCTGCTGGCGCGCCTCTGGCCAGCGCTGCGGCCGGAATGGTTTGCCGCACAGGCCGAGCTGGCCGGGCTGCGCAACCGCTACCGCAATCCGGCCCAGCTGGGCGCGGACCGCTTCGCCGCCGCGCTGGGCGCACGCACCCTCGTTCCGGCCACGGCGCTGGTGGTCGCCACCTGCGGCACCGCGACCACCGTGGATGCCGTCTCGGCGGACGGCGAATTCCTCGGCGGGATGATCCTCCCGGGCCTGGGCCTGATGCTGGATTCGCTCGCGCGCGGCACCGCCCAGCTGCCCGAAACCAGCGCGCAGGCCGTGCTGCCGCCGGTCTTCGCCGACAACACGCTGGACGCGATCCGCTCGGGCTGCATCTCGGCCCAGGCCGGCGCCATCGAACGCGCCGTCGCCAGCCTGCCGGCCGAACTGTGCATCGTCTCGGGCGGCGCGGCGGGCCATGTGGCGCCGGCTTTGTCGGTGCCCTACCGGATGCTGGATAATATCGTGCTGGTCGGCCTGCACGCGGCCGCCATCGCCTCACCTTCACCATAGGGAAATGCCGTGTTGAGATTCGTCTTCTGGTCGCTGCTGCTCCTGAACGCCGCCCTGTTCGCGTATGCCAAGGGCTTCCTCGGCAATGGCAAGGGAAGCGAGGAAGAGCGCGCGCACATCAAGCCGCAGCTGGAAGCGGCCAGGCTGACCGTGCTGACCAATGCGCAGGCCGAGGCCGCGAAGGCGGCGCCGGCGGCATCGGCAGCCGCCGGACAGGCCGGCGCCCCGGCCGCGGCGGCCGTGGAAGCGAGCGCCCCGGCGGCCCCCGCCGCCGCGAAGCCGCTGGCCTGCATCGACGTCGGCACCTTCAGCGCCAACGAGGCGAAACGCTTCGAAACGCGCCTGGCCAGGCTGGACCTGGGCGAGCGCCAGTCGCGCCAGGCCGTGCAGGCCCAGGACGTGACCAGCTACCTGGTGAACATCCCGCCCCAGGGCAGCAAGGAAGCGGCCGACCGCAAGGCCGGCGAGCTGCGCAACCTGGGCGTCACCAATTTCTTCGTCATGTCGGGGGATTCGCCCATGAAGTACGCGATTTCGCTGGGCGTGTTCAAGACCGAGAGCGGGGCCCAGACCCTGCTGGCGCAGCTGAACAAGCAGGGCGTGCACACGGCGCGCATCACGCCGCGCGGCCCTGCGAGCACGCGCTACAGCTACCGTTTCAAGGATATCGAGGCGGAGACGCGCGAGCGCATCGTGGCGCTGGCGGATGCGGTGTCGTCGGCGGAAGCGAAGGACTGCCGCTGATCGAACGTACCCGCGTTTCGCTTATCTGCGCACGACGATCGGCTTCAGGCCCAGCGAAGACGGCAGCGCACGCGCCGCTTCCTGCGCCATCGCGCGCGTTTCGAAGGGACCGCTGTAGAGGCGGTTGACGGAACCCGAGCGCACCACTTCCAGCGCCTGCGCGACGCCGGATTGCTTCAGCTTCTCGCTCACCTCTTCCGCCTTGCCTTCGCGGCCGTAGGCGCCCAGCTGCAGGTAGAAGCCGGATTTGACGGCCTTCGCCTGCCCGGGCTGCGCGCGCGCCACCGCGGCGCTGTCCATCGCGACCCGGTCTTCCAGCATCAGCGCGGCGATCTCCGCCGGCGCCGGTGCGGCTTGCGCGGCCGAGGCGGCGGCGCGGCGCACGGTCGCGATGCGGGTCGGATCGTCCGGGAACAGGCGTTCGACCTCGACCTGGTGGCTGCCCTTGCCCAGCAGGCCGAGCTTGAGCGCCGCCGTGTAGGAGACGTCGACGATGCGGTCCGAGTGGAAGGGACCGCGGTCGTTGATGCGCACCACCACCGATTTGCCGGAATCCAGGCTGGTGATGCGGGCGTAGGACGGGATCGGCAGCGTCGGGTGCGCGGCCGTCATCTTGTACATGTCGTAGGGCTCGCCCGACGAGGTGCGCTGGCCGTGGAATTTCACGCCGTACCAGCTGGCGATGCCGCGCTGGCTGAAGGGTTCGTCGTTGACCAGCGGGACATAGGTCTGGCCGAATACCGAATACGGCTTGTTGGCGAACTTCGCGTAGGGCTCGTACTTGACCACCGCATCGGGGGTGTCGCGCAGGCCGGACGGCGGATTGTCGCCGGGGCCGTCGTCCTGGTAATAGCCGCCGCGGCCCGAACCGGCCGGGGGCAGTTTCGGAAGGCTGGGGTCGATGTCGCCGTGCTTCGTTGCCACCCTGTGCTTCCAGGGCAGCGGAATCAGGCTTTTATGTTCGCCGTTCTCGGTCGTACTGCAGCCGGTGATCAGCGTAGCGGACGCTAACGCCATGACCGCTGGCAAGAACCGAACGGCCATTGCGTTCTCTTTCATGTCAGGTCTGCACCAGTTTGCGGTGTCTTTGAATGCTCATCAATATACCACTGCAAAGCCCCAAAGTAATCAACGCAGTACCGCCATAGCTCATGAAAGGAAGCGGAACTCCGACCACCGGCAGGATCCCGCTGACCATACCCATGTTAATGAAACAATAAGTAAAGAACATCATCGAGACCGCGCCGGCCAGCAGGCGCGTGAACAGGTTCGGGGCGTTTGCAGCGATCATCATGCTGCGCCCGATGAGCAGCAAATACAAGAACAGTAACACCAGGTTACCGATCAGGCCGAATTCCTCGGAGTACACCGAGAAGATGAAGTCGGTGGTGCGCTCGGGGATGAATTCCAGATAGGCCTGGGTGCCCTTCATGTAGCCCTTGCCGCCCACGCCGCCGGAACCGATCGCGATGGTCGACTGGATGATGTGGAAGCCCTTGCCCAGCGGGTCCGAGGTGGGGTCGATCAGCGTCATCACGCGGTCGCGCTGGTAATCGTGCATCATCGACCAGGCCACCGGCAGGCCCGCGCAGGCCGACACGAACAAGGCCAGCAGGGCCTTCCACGACAGGCCGGCCAGGAAGATCACGTAGAAGCCGGACGCGCCCACCAGCATCGCGGTGCCGAGGTCGGGCTGCTTGGCGATGAAGGCGAAGGGAATCAGCAGCAGGACCGCCGCCACCACGAAGTTCTGCCACTTCATGAACCCGGCCCGGGTCTGGAAATACCAGGCCAGCATCAGCGGCGTGGCGATCTTCAGGATCTCGGATGGCTGGATGTCGACGCCGACGTGCAGCCAGCGCCGCGCGCCCTTCTTGATGGTGCCGAACAGCGCCACCGCCACCAGCAGCGCCACGCCGAAGGTATAGATCGGCACGGCGAGCCGCAGCAGCATCTGCGGCGGGATGTTCGCCGCGATCCACATCACGGTGAAGGACAGGATGATGTTGCGCATCTGCCCTTCCATGCGGCCGGGGAAGTCGTGGCCGGCCGAGCTCATGGTCAGGGTGCCAACCGAGAACAGCAGGAACAGGATCAGGGCCAGCGGGCCGTCGAACACCAGCAGATAGGGTTTCAGGCGCCGGCTCAGCGAACGCCGTTCGGGAATATGGGCTGGCATCGTTTACTCCTTGTTGCCAGGGGTTTCGCCGCCCGGCGGCTTCGGCAGGCCGGCGTTCGGGCCGAAGGACTCTTCCGGCACCGCCAGGTCTTCCTTCGGCACCACCGGCTTGTCCGCGGGCTTGGCCTTGTCGCCGGGGCGCTTGCCGAGCAGGTAGTAGTCGAGCGCCTTGCGCGCGATCGGCGCGGCATAGCTGGCGCCGAAGCCGGCGTTCTCGACCACCATCGCGATCGCGATGCGCGGCTTGTCGGCCGGGGCGAAGGCGGTGAACAGCGCGTTGTCGCGCATGCGTTCCGGGGTCATGTTGTGGTTGTACTTGGCGCCCTTCAGGCCGACCACCTGGGCGGTACCGGTCTTGCCGCCGGCGATGTAGCCGGCGTTGCGGAAGGCCATGAAGCCGGTGCCGCTCTGGTCGGTGGTCACGCCCACCATGGCGCGCTTGATGATGTCGATGTTTTCCTGCTTGAGCGGGATGCGGCCCGATTCCTTCGCCACCGTCAGCGTGCGCTGGTGGGTAGCCCCGTCCTCGAGGATCTTGACCAGGTGCGGCTTCATGATCACGCCGTTGTTGGCCAGGGTCGCCACCGCGTGCGCCAGCTGCAGCATGGTGTAGCTGTTGAAGCCCTGGCCGATGCTGATCGAGATGGTATCGCCGCCGACCCACTTCTGGGCCGCACGGTTCTTCTTGAAGCGGTCGCGCTTCCACTCCTGCGAGGGCAGCACGCCGCCCTTCTCGTGCTCGAGGTCGATGCCGGTCGGCGAACCGAAGCCGAACTGCTTCATGAAGCCGCTGATGGCGTCGATGCCCATGTCGTTGCCGAGCTGGTAGTAGTAGGTGTCGCAGGACATCACGATCGACCGGTACATGTCGATGTAGCCGTGGCCGCCGGGTTTGTCGTCGTTGAAGCGGTGTCCGCCCAGCATGAAGAAGCCGGGGTCGCTGATGCCCTGCTCCGGGCGGCGCTTGCCGAGTTCGAGGGCGGCCAGCGCCATGAAGGGCTTGAAGGTCGAGCCGGGCGGATAGGTGCCGGACAGCGGGCGGTTCATCAGCGGACGGTCGAGCGAGGTATTCAGTTCGTTCCAGTTCTGGGCGTCGATGCCGTCGACGAACAGGTTGGGGTCGAAGCCCGGGCGCGACACATAGGCCAGCACGTCGCCGGTTTCCGGTTCGATCGCGACCAGCGCGCCGCGGAAGTCGCCGAAGGCTTCCTCGATCACCTTCTGCAGCTCGATGTCGATCGACAGCACCAGGTTGGTGCCCGGCACCGGCGCCGTGCGCGACAGCGTGCGGATCGCGCGGCCGCCGGCCGAGCGTTCGACTTCCTCGTAGCCGGTGACGCCGTGCAGCTGGTGTTCGTAGCTCTTCTCCAGGCCTTCCTTGCCGATGTGGTCGGTGCCGTTGTAGTTGGCGGCATCGTCGCTGGCCTCGATCACCTTGGCTTCGTTCTGGTTGATGCGGCCGATATAGCCCAGCACGTGCGAGGCGACTTCGCCCAGCGGGTACTGGCGGAACAGGCGCGCCTGCACCTCCACGCCCGGGAAGCGGAAGCGCTGCGCGGTGAAGCGCGCGACCTCGTCGTCGGTCAGGCGGGTGCGGATCGGCACGCTCGAAAAATTCTTCGACTCTTCCAGCAGGCGCTTGAAGCGCTTCCTGTCCTTGGCTTCGATGGTCACCAGCTTGGACAGCTCGTCGATCACGGAGTCGAGGCTGGCTTCCAGCTTGGACGGCGTGATCTCCAGCGTGTAGGCCGAGTAGTTGCTGGCCAGGACCACGCCGTTGCGGTCGAGGATCAGGCCGCGGTTGGGGACGATCGGCACCAGGGCGATGCGGTTGTCCTCGGCCTGCGCCATGTACTGGTTGTGCTTGACCACCTGCAGCCACACGAAGCGGGCCACCAGCAGGCCGAAGCAGATGAACACCAGCCCCACAAGCGCCGTCAGGCGCATGCGGAAGCGGTGAATCTCGCGATCGCTGTCTTTAATTTCGGTCATTCGAACAGATCAGATAGGACGGGTGTGGTCCTTGTCGACCGCACGCCGTTGCGGCGCCAGCAGCAGCCAGGTAATGGCCGGCCACAGGGCCACCGCGATCACGCTCTCGATGAAGTGCAGCCAGCCCGCAAAGCGCCCGGTGACGATGAGGCGCACCACCACCTGGATCGCCTGCGTCATCAGGAGCAGCGGGAACACGTGCATGGCCTGCGTCACCAGCGGGAACCACAGCACGCGGCGATGGATCATGATCGCAAAATACGACAGCAGCGTATAGGCCAGCGCGTTCTCGCCGAGCAGCGTGGCGTCGTGCACGTCCATCAGCAGGCCCATCGAAAAGGCGATGCCGATGCCGACCTTGCGCGGCTGGTGGATGCCCCAGAACACCAGCACCAGCGCGACGAAGTCCGGCGCGCCGACCCAGCGTCCCCAGGGCATCAGGTTGAGCATGAAGGCGCAGATCAGGCTGAACGCGATGAACAGCGGGCTGACCGGCAGCAGGATGTAGTGCGGACGGGTCGGCATCATGCGCCCTCCCCGGTCCGTGCGTCGGCGGCCGGCGTGCGCGTGGCCGGGACCCGCTGCACGGCCGGCGCCGGCGCGTTCGATGCCGGCGCGGCGCCGGTAGCGGCGCCGGTAGCCGTGCCGGCGCCGGCCGCGGGTGGCGTGGCGGGCGGCGTGGCGCGCGCCGGAGCGGGACGACGGTTCGGCGTGACTGCGGGCGCGCCCGTTGCCGGCGATGTGGCTGGCGAGGTGGCCGGCGCGGTCGTGGCCGGCGTGGCGGCACCGGCGCCCGGACGTGCGGCGCCGGGCGCCGCGGCTGGCGTTGCAGCGGGCGCAGTGCCGGCTGCAGCGGGCGCGGTGCCGGCCGCGGCAGGCGCGGTGCCGACCGCGGCGGCGGCCGGCTGCTGTGCCGGCGGCAGCGGCTGCGGCGCCAGCGGCGGCAGCGGGATCGGGTCCATTTTCGGCAGGTTGCGGCGCGGCGTGTTGTTGCCGTTGCCCTTGGCGGCTTCGGCGGGCGGACGCGGCTGCGCCGGCTGGTCGGACATCACCACCAGCAGCTGCCGGTGGCGGTCGATGCCGGCCAGCGGCTGGCACACCACGCGTCCGAATGCGCCCTGGGCCACGCTCTCCACCTGGACGACCTTGGCGACCGCCAGGCCGGCCGGATACATGCCGTCCAGGCCGGAGGTGACCAGCACGTCGCCGACCTGGATGTCGGCGTTCGGCGCCACGAAGCGCAGGTCCAGCAGGCCGGACTGGCCGCGGCCGTAGGCGACGCTGCGCAGGCCGTTCCTCAGCACCTGCACGGGAATCGCCTGCTCCTTGTCGGTCAGCAGGGTGACTTCGGACGTGAACGGGAACACGCGCGTGACCTGGCCGACCACGCCGGCATTATCGATCACCGGCAGGCCGAGCTTGACGCCGTTGCGCGCGCCGCGGTCGAGCACCACGCGGCGGGTCGATGGGTCGCGGGCGTCGTACAGGATCTCGCTCATCATCGAGCGCACCGGCAGGTGCTCGCGCGCGTCCATCAGCTTGCGCAAGTGGCCGTTCTCGGCCATCTGGAGCTGGGCCTGCTGCATGGCCTGGGCCATCGCCACCTGCTGGCTCTTCAGGTCGCGCACTTCCTTCTGCAAGGCGGAGATCGAGGAGAAATAGCTGCCCATATTGCTCATCGCATCGCGCGGCATCAGGGCAACCATCTGGAAAGGATAAAGGACCGTGGCCGCCACCTGGCGCACGGCGCTGAGCGCATGAAACCGCGCGTCGACCACAAGCAGTGCGATCGAGATGAGAGCGAACACCGTCACCTTGACCCTGGCGGGAGCGCCTTGCTTGAAGAGCGGCGGAGGACTGTATTCCATGACTTCCAATAATGAGGGCGCCCGCGGGATGCTGCCGGGCGCCGACGTGAAGACACACTAGCATTGAACGCAAGGAGACAGGCAAGACAGGCCGCGCGAAGACCGCCCGTCCTGCCTCCCGATCCTGCGGGCCGGCTTACTCGTAGGAGAAGATCGAACCCAGCTTGTCCATGCGCTCGAGCGCCATGCCCGAACCGCGCACCACGCAGGTCAGCGGATCTTCCGCGACCAGCACCGGCAGGCCGGTCTCTTCCATCAGCAGGCGGTCGAGGTCGCGCAGCAGCGCGCCGCCGCCGGTCAGCATCATGCCCTTCTCGGCGATGTCGGCGCCCAGCTCGGGCGGCGCCATCTCGAGCGCGTTCTTGACGGCGGAGACGATGTTGTTCAGCGGGTCGGTCAGGGCTTCCAGGATCTCGTTGCTCGAGATCGTGAAGGAACGCGGGATGCCTTCGGACAGGTTGCGGCCCTTGACTTCCATTTCCTTGACTTCGGAACCCGGGAAGGCCGAACCGATGGCCTTCTTGATCGCCTCGGCGGTCTGTTCGCCAATCAGCATGCCGTAGTTGCGGCGGATGTAGTTGACGATCGCTTCGTCGAACTTGTCGCCGCCCACGCGCACCGAACCCTTGTAGACCATGCCGCCCAGCGAGATGATGCCGACCTCGGTGGTGCCGCCGCCGATGTCGACGACCATCGAACCGGTCGCTTCGGCCACCGGCAGGCCGGCGCCGATCGCGGCCGCCATCGGCTCTTCGATCAGGTAGACCTGGCGGGCGCCGGCGCCCAGCGCCGACTCGCGGATCGCGCGGCGCTCGACCTGGGTCGAACCGCAGGGCACGCAGATGATGATGCGCGGCGACGGGCGCAGGAATTTCGAGTCGTGCACCATGCGGATGAACTGCTTCAGCATCTGCTCGGTGACGGTGAAGTCGGCGATCACGCCATCCTTCATCGGGCGGATCGCTTCGATGTTGCCGGGCACCTTGCCCAGCATCTGCTTCGCTTCCTTGCCGACCGCCTGGATCGTCTTCTTGCCGTTCGGGCCGCCTTCCTGGCGGATCGCGACGACCGACGGTTCATCCAGGACGATGCCCTGGCCGCGCACGTAGATCAGGGTATTCGCGGTACCCAGGTCGATCGCCAGATCGTTCGAAAATAATTGCGTAACAAAACCAAACATGTGTGTCCTGATGCGCATCCAAGTGCGCCTAAAGCGGACCTCGACTTATCGAGATCCCAAACATTAATCGGGGAATCCTCGCCGCGATTGATGAATCCGCACCGCGGGCTTTCATGCGCGGTCCGCCCGCTTTCGGCGCCGGAGAACGCATTAGCCCGCCATTCTACCTTATAATTTGCCGATTAAACGCTGAAAAACGGGTGGAAACACGCCTATATCAGCCCGCGAGATCGACGGTATTAGAAAGCTTTTATCAGCTTTAGCAAGCCGTTAACCAAATTTCATTATTCGCACAACCATCTTTGAACGCGGCCATTGACCGCGCCTTAAGCCATGTCCCTGACTCTCTCAGACGTAAAACGGATTGCCAACCTGGCCCAGCTCGATATGGACGAGGCCCATGCAGAGATCGCCCTGAAGGAGCTGAACGGCATCTTCGCCCTGGCCGAGCAGATGCAGGCCGTCGACACCACCGGCGTCGAGCCCCTGTCGCAGCCGCTGGCCGCCGTGCTGGCCCTGCCGTTGCGCTTGCGCGACGACGTGGTGACCGAGGAGGACCGCCGCGCCGACTACCAGGCGCCGGCGCCGAAAACCCAGGACGGCCTGTACCTGGTGCCGAAAGTCATCGAATAAACAACGCTGGGGATTTTCTGAATTATGCATAACAAGACCATCAAGGAGCTGTCGACGCTCCTGCATTCGAAACAGATCTCGGCGACCGAGCTGACCCGGCATTACCTCGACCGCATCGCCGCGAGCCAGCACAACGCCTTCCTGCACGTCGACTTTGATCTGTCGCTGGCCCAGGCCAAGGCCGCCGACGCGCGCTTCGCGGAGGGCTCGGCCGGCCCGCTGACCGGCATCCCGATCGCGCACAAGGACATCTTCGTGACGCGCGGCTGGCGCTCGACCGCCGCCTCGAAAATGCTGGGCAACTACGTCAGCCCGTTCGACGCGACCGTGGTCACGAAATTCGCGGACGCCGGCATGGTCACGCTGGGCAAGCTGAACTGCGACGAATTCGCGATGGGCTCGGCCAACGAAAATTCAAGCTTCGGCGCGGTGGCGAACCCGTGGGATACCCTGGCCGTGCCGGGCGGCTCCTCGGGCGGTTCGGCCGCCGCGATCGCCGCACGCCTGGCGCCGGCCGCGACCGGCACCGACACCGGCGGCTCGATCCGCCAGCCGGCCGCCTTCTGCGGCATCACCGGCATCAAGCCGACCTACGGCCGCGTGTCGCGCTTCGGCATGATCGCCTTCGCCTCCTCGCTCGACCAGGGCGGCCCGATGGCGCGCACCGCCGAGGATTGCGCCCTGCTGCTGAACGAGATGGTCGGCTTCGACGAACGCGACTCGACCAGCCTCACCGCCGAGCAAGGCAATGCGCGCGAGGACTTCACCCGCGACCTGGACAAGCCCCTGAACGGCCTGCGCATCGGCGTGCCGAAAGAGTACTTCGGCGAAGGCCTGGCCGCGGACGTCGAACAGGCCGTGCGCGCCGCGCTCGACGAATTCGTCAAGCTGGGCGCGACCCTGGTCGAGATCTCGCTGCCGAAGACCTCGCTGTCGATCCCGGTCTACTACATCATCGCGCCGGCGGAGGCTTCGTCCAACCTCTCGCGCTTCGACGGCGTCCGCTATGGCTACCGCACGCCGGAGTACAAGGACCTGCAGGACATGTACAAGAAGACGCGCGCGGAAGGCTTCGGCAAGGAAGTCCAGCGCCGCATCATGGTCGGCACCTACGTGCTGTGCCACGGCTACTACGACGCCTACTACGTGCAGGCGCAGAAGATCCGCCGCCTGATCGCCGACGACTTCCAGGCCGCGTTCAAGGACAAGTGCGACGTGATCATGGGCCCGGTGGCCCCGACCGTGGCCTGGGACCTGGGCGCGAAATCGGACGACCCGGTCGCCAATTACCTGGCCGACATCTTCACCCTGTCGACCAGCCTGGCGGGCCTGCCCGGCATGTCGATCCCGGTCGGCTTCGGCCAGGGCGAGAAGAACGCCAAGCGTCCGGTCGGCCTGCAAATCATCGGTAATTATTTTGCCGAAGCCAAGCTGCTGAACATCGCGCACCAGTACCAGCAAGCGACCGACTGGCACACCCGCGCACCGGAAGGCGTATAAGGAGAAGAATATGCAATGGGAAGTCGTCATCGGTCTTGAGAACCACGTCCAGCTCACGACCAATTCGAAAATCTTCAGCGGCAGCTCGATCCGCTTCGGCGCCGAGCCGAACACCCAGGCCAGCCCGGTCGACCTGGCGCTGCCGGGCGTGCTGCCGGTGCTGAACCGCGGCGCGGTCGAACGCGCGATCCGCTTCGGCCTGGCGGTCGGCGCGAAGATCGCGCCGCAGTCCGTGTTCGCGCGCAAGAACTACTTCTACCCCGACCTGCCGAAGGGCTACCAGATCAGCCAGTTCGAGGACCCGGTGGTCCAGGGCGGCACCGTCAGCTTCGCCTACGAGAAGGACGGCAAGATGGTCACCAAGACCGTCAACCTGACCCGCGCCCACCTCGAGGAAGACGCCGGCAAATCGCTGCACGAGGACTATGCCGGCATGAGCGGCATCGACCTGAACCGCGCCGGCACGCCGCTGCTCGAAATCGTCTCGGAACCGGAGATGCGCAGCGCCGCCGAGGCGGTCGCCTACGCCAAGGCCCTGCACTCGCTGGTGATGTGGCTGGGCGTCTGCGACGGCAACATGCAGGAAGGCTCGTTCCGCTGCGACGTCAACGTCTCGGTGCGCCCGGTCGGCCAGAAGGAATTCGGCACCCGCTGCGAGATCAAGAACCTGAACTCCTTCCGCTTCATGGAAGAGGCGATCCACTACGAAGTGCGGCGCCAGATCGAGCTGATCGAAGACGGCGGCAAGGTGATCCAGGCGACCCGCCTGTGGGACCCGGACAAAAAAGAAACCCGCTCCATGCGCACCAAGGAAGACGCGCAGGACTACCGCTACTTCCCGGACCCGGACCTGCCGCCGCTGGTGATCTCGCAGGACTGGATCGAGCGCGTGAAGGCCGGCATGCCGGAACTGCCGGGCGCGATGCGCGACCGCTTCGTCAGCGACTACGGCCTGCCGGAATACGATGCGCTGATCCTGACCTCGTCGCAGGCGATGGCCAGCTACTACGAAGCCGTGGTCGCCAAGGCCGGCAAGGAAAATGCCAAGGCCGCCGCCAACTGGATGATGGGCGACGTCTCCTCGGCCCTGAACCGCGCCGACCTCGACATCGCCGAGTCCCCGGTGGAAGCATCGCAGCTGGCTGTGCTGCTGAAGCGCATCCTTGATGGCACCATCTCGAACAACGCCGGCAAGAAGGTGTTCAGCCTGATGTGGGAAGCGCAATCGGAAGACGAGAACCTGGCCGACACGATCATCGAGCGCGAAGGCCTGAAGCAGATCTCCGATACCGGCGCGATCGAAGCGATCGTCGACGACGTCCTGGCCAACAACGCCAAGTCGGTCGAGCAGTACCGCGCCGGCAAGGAAGCGGCGATCAACGCCCTGATCGGCCAGTGCATGAAGGCTTCGAAGGGCAAGGCCAATCCGGCGCAGGTGACCGAGCTGCTGAAGAAGAAGCTGGCGGGCTGAGCCTAATTTTTGCCAGATGTA
Organism: Telluria sp. Soil_C_11; assembly: GCF_057657395.1. NCBI lineage: Bacteria > Pseudomonadati > Pseudomonadota > Betaproteobacteria > Burkholderiales > Oxalobacteraceae > Telluria > Telluria sp. Soil_C_11. Next base: position 488,885 of record NZ_JBDGIN010000003.1, read on the forward strand.
AAAAAAACCGGGGCATGTCCCCGGTTTTTTGTTTCCGTTGCTTTTCTTGGCTATCTGAATTTCGGAATTTCAGAAATCAAGATGGCAAAGCCAGGCAGAACCGGAATATTTCTGAAAATCCGAAACGCGACACCCATGAAACCGAACCCTGCCGTTCTTGAACAAGCCAGTAATTTAGGGGCGCTGGTGCGCCAGCGTCGTCGCTCTCAGCACTTGCGGATCGATGACGCCGCGGCGTTGATTGGTGTCTCTGTAGACTTGATGTCACGGCTCGAGAACAGCCAAGGCAGCGTTCGCTTGGACAAGGTAATGGCAGTACTGGATGGCCTCGGGCTGGCACTGATGGTCGTGCCGAAAGAAGATCTTTGGCTGCGCCAAGCCGCATCGGCATCTCCACTGCGGACACCAGTGGAAACGCCTTGAAATCGGACCGGCCCGCCCTTACGGCCGGCCGGTCCGCGCGTAGCGCATCATGCAGACATAATCGGCCAGCGGCATCACGCCGAGCTCGCGCCGATGGGCCTCGACCTCGCGGACGCTCTCATCGTCGGGCAGACCGAAGTGGGCCTGGGTCCACTGCTCCGGCGTGAACTGGGTGCCGTAGCGTTGCGGCTTGCCCTGCGCCTTCAGCACGCGGTCGGTGAAGCGCGCCAGGTTGTCCCCGCTCAGCTCACCGTCCGCGAAGCGCCGTTCCAGCGTCGGCAGGAGCGCCGCCTGGAACTGCGGGTCGTCATCCATATGCTGCAGCAGGACCCAGGCATGGCTGACGCCCATTTCGCCGACCTGGGCCACGGTCGGGAATCCCTTGCCGGCCACCAGCTCGCGCAGCCAGCGCAGGTTGTTCTGGTCCGACAGCCGGACCGCGCGCCAGCGCTGCCGGTCCGAACGATCGGCAAGCCAGGCCAGGCGCGCGTCCTGGTCACTGGAGAAGCGCGCGTCCAGTTCGGCGCGCAGCGCAGGCTCGAGCAGGGTGCGCGCGGCGTCGCGCCGGATCAAGGCGTCGCGCGTGTCGTCCGGATGGGCCTTCATCCACGCCGTGACGCCCGGACAGGGATAAGGCGCCGCCGCGTCTTCGCCGGCGGCCAGCGCCGGAAGCGCACAGGCGGCGCACAGCAGCGCCGCAAGCAAGGCCCTGCCGGCGCGGATCATTCCGCCACGCCGTACTGCGCGCGATACGCCGCCACCGCCTCCTTGTGCTGCGCCATCGCCGGATCAGCCGACAGGTAAGTGAAGAGGTCCGACAGGTTGGCGATCGAGATCACCGGGATGCCGTAGTGTTGGCTGACTTCCTGCACCGCCGACAGCGGCGACAGCACGCCGTCCTTGCCGCCGCGCTCCATGCGATCCAGCGCGATCAGCACCGCGGCCGGCTCGGCGCCGGCGGCGCGGATCATCTGCACCGACTCGCGCACCGAGGTGCCGGCCGAGATCACGTCGTCGATGATCACCACCTTGCCCTTGAGCTGGGCGCCGACGATGGTGCCGCCCTCGCCGTGGTCCTTGGCTTCCTTGCGGTTGTAGGCGAACGAGGTGTCGCGGCCTTTCGCCGCCAGCGCCACCGCGGTGGCGCTGGCCAGGGTGATGCCCTTGTAGGCCGGGCCGAACAGCATGTCGAATTCGATGCCCGAGTCGAGCAGGGTCTGGGCGTAGAACTGGGCCAGCTTGCCCAGCGTGGCGCCGTCGTGGAACAGGCCGGCGTTGAAGAAATACGGCGACTGGCGGCCGGCCTTGGTGACGAACTGGCCGAACTTCAACACTTCGGCCTCGACGGAAAACGCAATGAACTGCTGGCGCAGATTGTCCACGAATTACCCCTGATCTGGTCTGTAAAACCCGTATTTTAACCGGGGAGGCGCGCCGGCCATCAGGGCCCGGCCGCGGCCAGGCGCACGACCAGGTCGGGGTTGACCGGCTTGACCAGGTGCCGTTCGAAGCCGGCCTGCCCGCTCCTGGCCTTGTCGGCTTCCTGGCCGTAGCCGGTCAGCGCGACCAGGCGGCAGGGGTGGCCGTCCAGCAGCGCGCGCATGCGGCGCGCCAGCTCGTAGCCGTCGAGGACCGGCAGGCCGATGTCGAGCACCGCCAGGTCCGGCAGGAAGCTGCGCACCGCGGCCAGCGCGGCGATCGGTTCGTGGAACACCCGCACCTCATGGCCGTGCGCGACCAGCAGGCGCGCCAGGGTCTCGGCGCCGTCGACGTTGTCGTCGACCAGCATGACGCGGCGCCGTCCGCCGGCAGGCGCGGGCTGCGGCGCCGGGACGCTGTCCGCGGCCGCGGCGCCCGGCGTGCGCAGGGGCAGCAGGACCACGAACTCGCTGCCCTTGCCCTTCCCTTCGCTGCGCGCCTCGACCCGGCCGCCGTGCAGTTCGACGATGTTCTTGACCAGCGCCAGGCCGATGCCGAGGCCGCCCTCCGCGCGGTCGATGTTGCGCTTCCCCTGGAAGAACAGCTCGAACACCTGGGTCCGCAGTTCCGGCGCCATGCCCACGCCGTTGTCGGCCACGCTGATGCGCAGCCAGGACGTTCCTTCGCGCGCCGCGCGCAGGCGCACGTGGCCGCCGGGCTCGGTGTAGCGCGCCGCATTGGTGAGCAGGTTCGAGACCACCTGCGCCAGGCGCACCGGGTCGCCTTCCCAGGCCAGGCCGGGTTCGACCTCGACGTCGAGCCGGTGGCGGCGTTTTTCCAGCAGCAGGCTGGCCATCTCGACGGCCTTGTCGAGCGGCTGGGCGATCTCGACGCGCTCGAACTTCAGGTCGATCTTGCCGCGCGTGACGCGCGAGATGTCCATCAGGTCGTCGACCAGGCGGACCAGGTGGCCGACCTGGCGTTCGATGATCTCGCGCTCGCGCATGCCGCCCTCCTCGCCGCGCAGGCGCATCAGCTGGAGCGAGGTGACGATCGGTGAAAGCGGATTGCGCAGCTCGTGGCCGAGCATGGCCAGGAACTCGTCCTTGGCCTGGCCGGCGGCGGTCAGTTCGGCCAGCAGTTCGGCGCGCTCGGCGTGGGCGCGTTCGATCTGCTGGCGGCTGCGCACGTGTTCGGTGACGTCCACCGCCACCAGGATCACGCCCGGCTCGTCGCCTTCGGTCACGGCCAGCGGTTCGAGGCTGAACTTGAGGAAGCGTTCGCGCGGCTGGCCGTCGGCATCCTGCAGGACGATCCGCAGCTCTTCCGCGCGGGCCATCCGGCCGCTGTGGTAGACCCGTTCCAGCAGGTGCAGCGGCTCGCTGTCGCGCAGTTCCGGAAAGACCTGCAGGAAGGCCTTCCCTTCCAGCCCGCTGCGGCCGACCAGTTCGCAATAGCTGCGGTTCGCCAGGCGGAAGATGAAGTCCGGTCCGGTCAGCAGCGCGGCCGCCACCGGGGCGTTGAGCAGCATGCGGTCGCGCTGGGCCAGCGCGATGTCGCGCTCGCGCCGTTCGGTGGCGTCGCGCGTGAAGCAGCGGGTATAGCGCAGCGTGCCGTCCTCGAAGTGGCCGTTCGAGTGGATCAGCACGTGCTTGATCGAACCGTCCTTGCAGCGCAGGCGTGCCGGCTGGTCGTACAGGGTTTCGCCGCTCGACAGCCGGAACAGGATGCTGCCGATGACGGGTTCGTCGACGTGGAATTCGGCGATGTGGTGGCCGACGTATTCTTCCCAGCGGTAGCCCAGCATCTGCAGCTCGGCCTTGTTGGCCCACAGGATGGTGCCGTCGGCGCCGACCCGGTGCAGGCCTTCGGCCGCGTTCTCGATGAAGTCGCTGAATTCCCGCTCGGTCTGGCGCAGGACTGCCTCGGTCTCCTTGCGGCGCGCCAGTTCGGCTTCGAGCGCGCAGACCTTCTGCTCGAGCTTGACCAGTTCGAGGTCGGCATCGCCGTCGGTGGGCAGGGCCATCGCGGCGTCCGCGCAGGCGTGATCGTGCTCGGCGCACACCTGCTGGAAGGCGTTCGCCAGCTTGGCCGAGGGGAACAGGCTCCATGGATAGCCGCAGAACAGCGAGAACGCAAGCCGTTCCGCCAGCCCGTTCCACAGCCTTTCGAGCTGCAGCGCGGCCTCGTACTCCCCGCGCGCGCACAGCACCGCCACCATTTCGCCGAACGCGTGCACACGCACGCCGCCGGCGCAGGCCTCCTCCACGAGGCTGCCGACCACGTTCTCGAAGCGCTGCCGGTCCGGCCAGCCGTCGACCATGAAGGCGTCCAGCGTCGCCTCGGCATCCAGCCAGACGACCCGCGCGGCGGCCTCATCCAGGCGCCGGCACAGCCCGTCGCGATGCGCGGCGCTGGCGATCACGATTCCCTTGCCGTGGGCGCGCAAGGCCTGGTCGACGAAGGCCGCGACCTCGTCGAGCAGGGTATCGTCATTGTCGTAGAAGCGGACGAAGTGCCCGCTCTTGCCGTATTTACCGGACAGGACGTCGTCGGTCTTGATGAGCACGCAAACTCCATCTGCATTGGTGGAAGGTGCCGCAGGAAGTAGACACCACGAAAAAGTTTAACACGCGCAACGGGCTGGTTCACAATTTGCGGGCAAATCGTCCTCAACTGTACACAATCGGCATAAGTCCGGTCCATGGCTGATATGTTGATATAGATCAAAACGCGCTACACTCTTATCCTTCCAGATACCCTCTGCCCTCTTTCTTTTCGATCCATGCCAAGAATTATTTCCGCGAACCTGAACGGGATCCGCTCCGCCCACAAGAAAGGCTTTTTCAACTGGATGGCGGCCCAAGACGCCGACTTCATCTGCGTGCAGGAACTGAAAGCCCAGCAAGCCGACATGACCGAGGAATTCCTCGCGCCGCATGGCTACCACGGCCACTTCCACTACGCCGAGAAGAAGGGCTATTCCGGCACCGGCGTCTACAGCCGCAGCAAGCCGGATGCCGTGAAGACCGGCTTCGGCTGTGTCGAATTCGACAACGAAGGCCGCTACACCCGTTGCGACGTCGGCAACCTGACCGTGATCTCGGTCTACTGCCCGTCCGGTTCGTCGTCGCCGGAGCGCCAGGAAGCCAAGTTCCGCTTCATGGAAGTGTTCCTGCCGCATTTGCAGGAGCTGCAGGCCGAGGGACGCGAGATCGTCATCTGCGGCGACTGGAACATCGCGCACAAGGAAATCGACCTGAAGAACTGGAAGGGGAACCTGAAGAATTCCGGCTTCCTGCCGGAAGAGCGCGCCTGGATGACCCGCATCTTCGACGAGCTCGGCCTGGTAGACGTCCACCGCGGCATCGACCAGCGGCCCGAGCAATATACCTGGTGGAGCAACCGCGGCCAGGCGTGGGCGAAAAACGTGGGCTGGCGCATCGACTACCATGTCGCCACCCCGGGCATCGCCTCCAGGGCGCATGCCGTCTCGATCTACAAGGACGAGCGCTTCTCGGACCACGCTCCGCTGATCATCGACTACGCCCTGTAAGCGATCCGCTGGCGGCCCTCAGGGCCAGTCCAGCTCCCGCAAGCTGGCGAAGCTGCGCGCTTCGCCGGTGAGCGGATCCTCGAAGGCGATTCGGCGCGCCAGCAGCTGCAGCGGCCTTGAAAAATCGTCGCCCTTGCAGGGCAGCGCCACCGGATAGAAAGCGTCGTTCAGGATCGGCACGCCCAGCGAGGCCATGTGCAGGCGCAGCTGGTGCTTGCGGCCCGTGTGCGGATGCAGGCGGTAGCGCGCGAGCATCCCGCGGCGCTCGACCAGCTCGACCAGGGTCTCCGAATTCGGTTCGCCCTCTTCTTCCTTCATGACGAAGAACTTCTCGCCGTCGACCATCCGGCTGCGGTAGGTGAAGGGGAAGTCGCGTCCTTCCAGCATGGGCGCCAGCGCCTCGTAGGTCTTGCGGATCACGCGCTTCTGGAACATCGACTGGTAGGTGCCGCGCGTGGCCAGGTTGTGCGAGAAGATCACCACGCCGGCTGTCTCGCGGTCGAGCCGGTGGATCGGTGTCAGGTGCGGCAAGGCCAGCTTGCGCTTCAGGCGCACCAGCAGGGTCTCGCGCAGGAAGCGTCCGGTCGGGATCATCGGCAGGAAGTGGGGCTTGTCGACCACCAGCAGGTGCTCGTCCTGGAACAGGATGGCTTCCTCGAACGGTATCGGGGTTTCTTCTTCGAGTTCGCGGTAATACCAGATGCGCATGCCCTGGCGCACATGGCTGTCGGCCTGCAGGCGCTCGCCCTTCGCATCGACCACGTCGCCGCGCGCCAGCCGCTCGCGCCAGGGCGGCCCGCCAACATCGGGGAAACGCTCCTCGAGGAAGGCCAGCATGCCGCCGGGGCGGGTTTCCGTGATCCACAGGTAGCTGGGCGCGACGCCGTCGCGCACCGGCAGCGGGACGTAAGCGTTGGCTTCGGCCTGGTGGCCTTTCCTGACGAATCGCGCCATGCTTCCCCTAGCGCGCCGCGACGTTGCTGCGGTAAGGCGGCAGGCGGTCGACCGAAGTGCCCTTGGCGCGCGCATACAGCGGCAGCAGCACGTTCAGGTGCTCTTCGATCTGCTCGATGCGGTGCTCGCCGCCCGGGTGGGTCGACAGCAGTTCGATCGGCGCGCCGCGCTGGTTCAGCGCCGCCATCTTGTTCCACAGCGCGATGCCGGCGCGCGGGTCGTAGCCGGCGCGGGCGGCGATGTCCAGGCCGACCAGGTCGGCCTCGCGTTCTTCGTCGCGCGAGAACTTCAGCACATACAGCTGCCCCGCCGTGTTGGCCAGGCCGCGCACGTCGTAGCCCAGCCAGGCCGACAGCGCCGCGCCGCCCAGGCTGGTGACCAGGCCGGTGGTGGCGGACTTGCTCTGGCGGTCGCGCCCGTGCTCGCGCAGCGCGTGCGCGATCTCGTGGCCCATCACGGCGGCGATCTCGTCGTCGGTCAGCTTGAGCTTGTCGATAATGCCGGTAAAAAAGCCGATCCGTCCGCCGGGCATGCAGAAGGCGTTCACCTCGCCGGACTGCACCAGGTTGACCTGCCACTTCCATTGCTGGGCATGCGGGTTCCAGCGCGCGGTGTAGGGAATGATGCGCTCGGCGATCGCGCGCAGGCGCTTGACGCGCGGATCGGTGGCCGGCACCAGCACGCCCTTCTGCTGGGCCTGGGACATCATGGCCGTGTACTGCTGGGCCGCCTGCTCGTTGATGGCCTGCTCCGGGGCGGTGATGTTGCGCCATACCCCATCCTTGAGCGGCTTGACGGCGATGCCGTCCTGTACCACCTGCCCCTGCTTGCGGTCCTGCGCCGGCGCCCCCTGCATGGCGGCGCACAAGGCCAGCACGAGGGCCGGCTTGAAGAACTTGTTCATGGTCGTCTCCGATGCGGATGTGTCGTTACATCGCATCATACACAAGCATACCGCAGCACGATTCAGGTGACGACCAGGTCCTTCTTGCGCAGGCGGAACACCGCCAGGCTGCCGCGCAGGTTCGGCAGGAAGGACACGACCTGGCCCTCGGCCAGGGCGACGTATTCCAGCACCTCCAGCCCGCATTTCTCGGCCAGGTCACGGAAATCGTGGATCGTGGCGTAGCGCACGTTGGGCGTGTCGAACCACTGGTAGGGCAGCGTGCGCGAGACCGGCATGCGGCCCCGGATCAGCGAAATGCGGTGCGGCCAGTAGGCGAAGTTGGGAAAGGACACGATGGCTTCGCGGCCGACGCGCACGATGTCGCGCAGCCGCGCCTCCACATGCTGCATCATCTGCAGCGAGGACAGGCACAGCACCATGTCGAAGGCGTTGTCGCCGAACAGGTCCAGGCCCTGCTCCATGTCGTGCTGGATCACGCTGATGCCGCGCTGGGTGCTTTCCAGCACCTTGTCGTCGGCGATCTCGACGCCGTAGCCGGTGCAGCCGCGGCTGCGTTCCAGGTAGCGCAGCATGGCGCCGTCGCCGCAGCCCACGTCCAGCACGTGCGAGCCTTCCTTCACCCAGTGCGCGATGAAGGCCAGGTCGGGGCGCAGGGTGCTCAGGTCTTCGAACTTCATGCGGCCTCCTTCCAGATGCGCTCGTAGTAGGCGCGCACGATGTTCATGTACTTCGGGTCCTCCAGCAGGAAGGCGTCGTGCCCGTGCGGGGCATCGATTTCGGCATAGCTGACCTTGCGGCGGTTCGCCAGCAGGGCTTCGACGATCTCGCGGCTGCGCTCCGGCGAGAAGCGCCAGTCGGTGGTGAAGGAAGCGACCAGGTACTGCGCCTTGGTGTTCTCCAGCGCCTTGGCCAGGCTGCCGCCGTGCTCGCGCGCCGGATCGAAGTAATCGAGCGCCTTGGTGATCAGCAGGTAGGTGTTGGCGTCGAAGTATTCCGAGAACTTGTCGCCCTGGTAGCGCAGGTAGGACTCGATCTCGAAGTCGACGCCGAAGCCGAATTTGTAGTCGTCGCCCTCGGAGGCGTTGCGCAGCTTGCGGCCGAACTTCTCGGCCATGTCGTCATCCGACAGGTAGGTGATGTGGCCGACCATGCGCGCCACTTTCAGGCCGTTCTTCGGCACCACGCCGTGCTCGTAGAAGTCGCCGCCGCGGTAGTCGGGGTCGGTCAGGATGGCCTGGCGCGCGACGTCGTTGAAGGCGATGTTCTGGGCCGACAGCCGGGGCGTCGAGGCGATCACGATGCAGTGGCGCAGGCGCTCGGGGAACATGATGCTCCAGGCCAGCGCCTGCATGCCGCCCAGCGAGCCGCCCATCACCGCGGCGAACTGCCGGATGCCGAGGCGATCGGCAAGGCGCGCCTGGGCCGCGACCCAGTCCTCCACCGTCACCACGGGGAACGCGGCGCCATACGGCTTGCCGGTGGCCGGATTGGTGTGCATCGGGCCGGTCGAGCCGAAGCAGGAACCGAGGTTGTTGACGCCGATGACGAAGAAGCGGTCGGTGTCGACCGGCTTGCCGGGTCCGACCATGTTGTCCCACCAGCCCGCGCTCTTGGCTTCGCCCGCGTAGTGGCCGGCCACGTGGTGCGAGGCGTTCAGCGCGTGGCAGATCAGCACCGCGTTGGACCTGTCGGCGTTCAAGGTGCCATAGGTTTCATACATCAGCGTGTAGTCGCCGATGGTGGCGCCGCTCTGCAGGCGCAGGGGCTCGGCGAAGTGCATCGCCTGGGGTGAGACTATTCCAATCGATCCCATGAGGTTCTTGGTTTTTACAATGTTTGCAGCTGCTCGACGGCGTCAAGGATTTCCGCCGGCTCCATCGTGCGCAGGATACGGCGGGTGCGCCGGCTCAACAGGGTCAGGTCGCTGGACAGGATCTCCTGCTTGACCGCCAGCAGCTGGGCCGGATGCATCGAGAATTCGCGCAGGCCCATGCCCAGCAGCAGGCGGGTGAGCTTGATGTCGCCCGCCATCTCGCCGCATACGGCGACGTCGATGCCCGCCTTTGCGCCTGCGGCGATCGTCATCGCGATCAGGTGCAGCACCGCCGGGTGGAGCGGATTGTACAGGTGCGCGACTTCGTAGTCGACGCGGTCGATCGCCAGCGTGTACTGGATCAGGTCGTTGGTGCCGATCGACAGGAAGTCCATGCGCTTGACGAACATCGGCAGCGCCAGCGCGGCGGCCGGGATCTCGATCATGGCGCCGACCTCGATGCCTTCATCGAACTTGACGTTCTGCTCGCGCAGCTGCTGCTTGGCCTGCGCGATCATGCTGAGGGACTGGTCGATCTCGAAGGCATGCGCCAGCATCGGGATCAGGATGCGCACCTTGCCGAAGCTTGATGCGCGCAGGATCGCGCGCAGCTGGGTCAGGAACAGTTGCGGCTCGGCCAGGCAGTAGCGGATCGCGCGCAGGCCCAGGGCCGGGTTCAGCGCGGTGTGCTCGGTCGGGTCGAGCGGCTTGTCGGCGCCCACGTCCAGGGTGCGGATCGTGACCGGGCGCCCCTTCATCGCCAGCACCGCCTTGCGGTACTGCTCGAACTGCTCGTCCTCGCCGGGCACCCGCAGGGCGTGCGCGCCGCGGCCCATGAACAGGAACTCGGAGCGGAACAGGCCGACGCCGGCCGCGCCCGCTTCCAGCGCGGGGCCGCAGTCGTCCGGCAGCTCGATGTTGGCCAGCAGCGTGACCGGCGTGCCGTCCTTCGTGATCGCCGGGGTCTTCTTCAGCTTCAGCAGGCGCTTCCTGGCCTTGATCAGCGTCGCCTGGCGCGCGCGGTACTGCTCCAGCACCAGGGCGCTCGGGTTGCAGATCACGACGCCGGCATCGCCGTCGACGATCACCCAGTCGTCCTGCTCGATCAGGCGCGAGGCCTGGCTCATGCCGACCGCGGCCGGGATGTCCAGGCTGCGCGCGACGATCGCGGTGTGCGAGTTCTGGCCGCCGACGTCGGTCACGAAGCCGACGAAGGAGCGGTCGCGGAAGGCCAGCATGTCGGCCGGCGAGATGTCGTGGGCGACCACGATCATCTGCGGCTGGAACTCGTCCTCGCCGGCGTTCCTGGCCGGCGGCGCCGCCAGCGCGGTGCCCATCAGGACCTTCAGTACGCGCTCGGCGACCTGCTGGATGTCCTGCTTGCGCTCGCGCAGGTACTCGTCCTCGATCTCGTCGAACTGCGCCGACAGCTCGTCGATCTGGGTCACCAGCGCCCATTCGGCGTTGTAGTGGCGGGTGCGGATGATGTCGAGCGGCGCTTCCGAGATCATCGGATCCGACAGGATCAGCACGTGCACGTCGATGAAGGCGCCCAGTTCGGTCGGCGCGTCCTTCGGCAGCTCGGTCCACAGTTCCTGCAGGGTGCGGTGCACCTCGGTGATCGCCTCCTGCAGGCGCCTGACCTCGGCCTCGACCTGCTCTTCCGGCACCAGGTAATGCTTGACGTCGAGCGCGGCCGGCGTCAGCAGGTGCGCGCGCCCGATCGAGATCCCGCGCGAGACCGGAATGCCGTGCAGTGTGAACGATGCCATCGTTTTTCCTGGATGGTAGCGGCCGCCCCTCGAGTCCGGCATCAGTTACTCGCCTTCGCCGAATTTATCGTTGATCAGGGCGGTGAGCGCGGCGATGCATTCCTGTTCGTCCGGACCGTCGGCTTCCAGCGTCACCTTGGCGCCCTTGCCGGCGGCCAGCATCATCACGCCCATGATCGACTTGGCGTTGATGCGGCGCGCGTTGCGGGTGAGCCAGACGTCGCTCTTGTATTTCGCGGCCAGTTGGGTGAATTTGGCGGAGGCGCGGGCATGCAGGCCCAGTTTGTTGATGATCTCAAGTTCCTGTTGAATCATGTTCTCGTTCTGGTCTCGTTTATCAATCCAATCAGGTCCCTACGCGAATCCGGTTGTCCACCCTGACGGCGCCGTTCTGCGCGCCGGCCAGGGCCATCTCGACCACCACGTCGAGGGTGTCGCGGCGGTAGGTGATGGCGCGCAGCAGCATCGGCAGGCTGATGCCGGCGATGACTTCCACGCGGCCCGCCTCGGCCAGCGAATTGCAGCAGTTGGACGGCGTGCCGCCCTTGATGTCGGTGATGACCAGCACGCCGTCGCCATCGTCCAGGCGCCGGATCGCCTCGTGCGCGAGCCGGTTGACCTCGTTCGTGTCCTGGTCCGCGGTCACGTCGATCGCCTCGAAGCGCTCGGTGGGGCCGCGGAACACGTGTGCCACCGCCGCGATGAATGCCTGTCCCAGCGGTGCGTGGGTCATCAGCAGAATGCCTACCATGTTCTTTCCTGTCGCCTGCTTCGCGTTCGGTTGTTCGCCCGGTTACCCGCTCAATTACCCGCTGCGCGGCGCTCTACCGCGTCGATGAACATCGCGGGCACGTCGAAACCGGTCTGGTCGGTAATCTCCTGGAAGCAGGTCGGACTGGTGACATTCACCTCGGTCAGGAAATCGCCGATCACATCCAATCCTACCAGCAACAGGCCGCGCTCGGCCAGTGTCGGGCCGAGCGCTTCCGCGATCTCGCGCTCTCTGCTCGAGATCGGCTGGGCCACGCCGACGCCGCCGGCGGCCAGGTTGCCGCGCACTTCCCCGCCCTGCGGGATGCGCGCCAGCACGAAAGGCACCGGTTTGCCGTCGATCACCAGCACCCGCTTGTCGCCCTTGACGATGGCCGGGATGTACTTCTGGGCCATGATGGTACGGGTGCCGTTTTCGGTCAGGGTCTCGATGATGGAGCCAAGGTTCAGGCCGTCGTCGCGGACGCGGAAGATGCCGGCGCCGCCCATGCCGTCGAGCGGCTTGAGGATCACGTCGCCGTGCTCGGCGTGGAAGGCGCGCAGGCGGGTCGGCGAGGACGTCACCAGGGTCGGCGAGGTGAACTCGCTGAACTGGCCGATCGCCAGCTTCTCGTTATGGTCGCGGATCGCCGAAGGCTTGTTGAACACGCGCGCGCCCTGGCGCTCGGCCAGCTCCAGCAGATAGGTGCCGTACACGTATTCCATGTCGAACGGCGGGTCCTTGCGCTGGATGACGGCGTCGAACTCGGACAGGCGCATGGTCTGCGCCTCGCCCTCGCTGTACCAGTCGTCGGGGTCGCCGGTCAGCGTGATCTCGACCACGTCGGCGGTCACCACGCCCTCCTCCAGCACCATGTGGCGCTGCTCGAAGGCATAGATCTGGTGGCCGCGGCGCGCCGCCTCCCGCATCATCGCGAAAGTCGAGTCCTTGTAGATCTTGAATCCGGACAGCGGGTCGGCGAGAAAAGCGATTTTCATGTTGGTTCCAGTCAGGACAATGCATCGATTTTAGCCGGAAACGCGGATTCTCGCGGAAAGCCGGCCAGAAGCGCCGGCCATGCCAGCCTGGCCAATTCCCCTTGGCAAAAACGCACTTATCCGGATCGCATTTGCGGGCTCTCAAGCGTGCGCGCGGAGGGCTTGCGGATCATGGCGGCTTGGAGATCGACGATGAGCAACCAGGCCGAACAGGAACGCATCGAGCACGGCCATCGCCAGTGGCACGGCGCTGCGGCGCCGGCGCGCCACGACTGGTTTCGGCCGGACATCGTGAGCCAGCAGGCAGCGCGCGCGCGCGTGCTGGCCGGGCTGCTGGCGCGCACCGTGGGACGCGACCTGTCCGCCGTGCGCGTGCTCGACGTCGGCTGCGGCAGCGGCGCCTTCCTGCGCCAGCTGATCGAGTGGGGCGCCACGCCCTCGCACCTGGCCGGCGCCGACCTGCGGCAGGACCGCCTCGACCACGCGCGCCTGCACACGGCGCCCGGGGTGCGCTGGCACCTGGGCAGGCTGGACGCGTTTCCCGACAACGGGGTCGACCTCGTCAGCGCGCATGGCGTATTTTCGTCGCTGACGGACGAAGACGCGCGGCGCGAGCTGGCCGCGGACATGTGGCGGGTCCTGAAGCCGGGTGGCTGGACGATGATCTTCGACGTCCGCCATGGCCATCCGCGCAACACGGGCATCCGCAAGGTCACCGATGTCGAGCTGCTGCGGTTCTGGCCGGCCGAGCAGCGCCATTACCGTACCCTGGTGCTGGCGCCGCCGCTGGGCCGGGCGATGGCGCGCCTGCCCTGGCTGGCGCCGGAATTGCTGGGTGCGCTGGTGCCGCTGCTGCGCAGCCATTTCGTCTACATGGCGCGCAAGGAGCCGGGCTAGCCCGGCGACGGTAGGGTGGGCACCCCCGTGCCCACGCGTAACGCCCGCAGGGCCGCGGCCGCGATCGAAGGATCAGTAAATCTCCGGATCCGGATCCGTCCGCTCCAGCTCCAGCGACGCCGCCAGCAGCGCCAGGCGCGCCACCACGCCATACACATAGAAGCGGTTAGGCGCCGCCGTGCCCGGCTTGGCCTTCAGGTCCGGCACCGCATGCTGCTGGGAGAACGCCAGCGGCACGAACTGCGAGCCCGGCGCGTTCAGGTTCTGGTCGATGCCGCGCTCGGCATGGATGCGGTAGAAGCCGCCCACCACGTAGCGGTCGATCATGTACACGACCGGCTCGGCCACCGCGTCGTTGATCGATTCGAAGGTCGGCACGCCTTCCTGGATCAGCACGTCGGTGACGGTGACGCCGTCCTTGATGACCGACATCTTGTTGCGCTGCTTGCGGTTCAGGTCCTTGACCTCGGAAGCGTCCTTCACGGTCATGATGCCCATGCCGTAGGTGCCGGCGTCCGGCTTGACGATGACGAAGGGCTTCTGGTCCTTCATCCCGTATTCCTTGTACTTCTTCTTGATCTTCGACAGCAGGGCCGAGACGTTGTCGGCCAGGCACTCCATGCCGACGTCTTCCTGGAAGTTCACCTCGCCGCACTTGCTGTGCAGCGGATTCACCAGCCAGGGATCGATGTCGATCAGCTTGCCGAACTTCTTCGCCACTTCGTCGAAGGCCTTGAAGTGGTTGCTCTTGCGGCGCACCGCCCAGCCCGCGTGCAGCGGCGGCAGCAGCGACTGTTCGTGGATGTTCTCGAGGATGGATGGGATGCCTGCCGACAGGTCATTGTTCAGCAGGATCGTGCAGGGGTCGAAATCGGCCAGGCCGACGCGCCGGCCGTTGGGCGAGCGCACCAGGGGCTCGACCACCAGCATGTTCCCGTCGGGCAGGGCCAGCGGGGTCGGCTGGGTCACTTCCGGCGACAGCGAACCGAGGCGCACGTGCAGGCCGGTCTGGCGGAAGATCTGCATCAGGCGCTGCACGTTCTGCAGGTAGAAGGGGTTGCGGGTATGGCTTTCCGGGATCAGGAGCAGGTTGCGCGCGTCCGGACAATACTTGTCGATCGCCGCCATCGCCGCCTGCACCGTGAGCGGCAACATCTCGGTGGACAGGTTGTTGAAGCCGCCCGGGAACAGGTTGGTATCCACCGGCGCCAGCTTGTAGCCCGCGTTGCGCAGGTCCACCGAGCAATAAAACGGCGGCGTATGCTCCTGCCACTCGAGGCGGAACCAGCGCTCGATGGCGGGGGTGGCTTCGAGGATCTTCTTTTCCAGGTCCAGCAGGGGACCGTTGAGGGCTGTGGCAAGGTGGGGAACCATGGTGACGTCCTTGGGGCTTCTTAGCGATGTGGGAAATGCAACATGGGGGCTTTGCCCCTTTTTTAAAGACCACATCCTATCTTAAAAGCAAAAAAGCGCCCCGGAGGGCGCTTTGCCGACAGCCAGGACAGGCGATCAGGAATGATACGCCGATTCGCCGTGGCTGGTGATGTCCAGGCCTTCGCGCTCCTGCTCTTCCGGCACGCGCAGGCCGATCACGATGTCGACCAGTTTATACGCGATCAGGGACACCACGGCCGACCACAGGATGGTGGTGCCGACGGCTTCGGCCTGGATCAGCACCTGGCTGGCGATCGAGTACGGGTCGGCCGACATCTTGTTGGTGGTGTAGTCGAACAGGCCCTGCCCGCCCAGCTGCGGCGCCGCGAACACGCCGGTCAGCAGCGCGCCCAGGATGCCGCCCACGCCGTGCACGCCGAACACGTCCAGCGAGTCGTCGGCGCCGATCATGCGCTTCAGGCCGTTCACGCCCCACAGGCAGACCACGCCGGCCACCAGGCCGATGACCAGGCCGCCCATCGGGCCGACGAAGCCGCAGGCCGGGGTGATGGCGACCAGGCCGGCCACCGCGCCCGAGGCGCCGCCCAGCATCGACGGCTTGCCCTTGGTGATCCATTCGCCGAACACCCACGACACGGCGGCCGCGGCGGTTGCCAGCAGGGTGTTGATGAAGGCCAGCGCGGCGACGTCGCCCGCTTCCAGCGCCGAGCCGGCGTTGAAGCCGAACCAGCCCACCCACAGCAGCGAGGCGCCGATCATGGTCATGGTCAGCGAGTGCGGCGCCATGTGTTCGCGGCCGTAGCCGATGCGCTTGCCGATCATGATGGCGCCGACCAGGCCGGCGACGGCGGCATTGATGTGCACCACGGTGCCGCCCGCGAAGTCGAGCGCACCCTTCTGCCACAGCCAGCCGGCTTTCGCGGATTCGGTCGCCAGGGTGGCCGCATCCTTGATCGCATCCGGGCCGGTCCAGAACCAGACCATGTGGGCCACCGGCAGGTAGCCGAAGGTGAACCACAGCACCACGAAGGCCAGCACCGCGGCAAAGCGGACGCGCTCGGCGAAGGCGCCGACGATCAGGGCGCAGGTGATGGCGGCGAAGGTGCCCTGGAAGGCGACGTAGATGAACTCGGGAATCACCACGCCCTTGCTGAAGGTGGCGGCGGTCGAGAACGTGGCCTTGACCGGATCCCAGATGCCGTTCAGGAAGGCGCGGTCGAAGCCGCCGAAGAAGGCGGTCTTTTCCGTGAACGCCACCGAATAGCCGTAGATGCACCACAGCACGATGACCACCGCGAAGATCATGAAGACCTGCAGCAGCACCGACAGCATGTTCTTCGAGCGCACCAGGCCGCCGTAGAACAGGGCCAGGCCGGGGATCGTCATCATGATCACCAGCAGGGTGGCGACGAACATCCAGGCGGTGTCGCCTTTTTGCGGGGTCGGTGCGGCGGCCGGTGCGGCTTCGGCCGGCGCGGCCGCTGCCACGGCAGGAGCGGCAGCAGGAGCAACAGCAGGCGTGGTGGCTGCAGGCGCGGAGGCGGCTGCGGCGGCGACCGGTGCGGCAGGCTTGGCGGTATCTTGCGCCATGGCCGGCAGCGAACTGCCCAGCGCCATCGCCACCGTGAAGCCTGCGATCAGTTTTGTGATTGTGCGAATCATCGGTTCCCCCTTACAGCGCATCGTTGCCGGTTTCGCCGGTACGAATACGGATTACCTGCTCCAGACTGGAGACGAAAATTTTGCCGTCACCGATCTTGCCGGTGCGTGCCGCGCTCTGGATGGTGTCGATCACCTGGTCGACGATGGCGTCGTCGACCGCCGCCTCGATCTTGGTCTTCGGCAGGAAATCGACCACGTATTCGGCGCCGCGGTAGAGTTCGGTATGGCCTTTCTGGCGGCCGAACCCCTTCACTTCGGTCACCGTAATACCCTGGACATTGATCTCGGAAAGGGCCTCGCGGACCTCGTCGAGCTTGAAGGGTTTGATAATGGCGGTGATCATTTTCATGCGATTGCCTCTTCAGAAAGTTTTTGAAACAGAAAGCAGGGCCGCAGACTTCCCGAGGTTTTCTCCGGACGGGCTCAGGTAGCCGCTGGTATTCGCTTTCACATACGCCAGCGACAGCGAGCAGACGCCGAGGTCCTTGGTCACACCGACCTTGTAGTCGGTGTAGGAAAAGGCGCCGTTGTGGCGCACGTTCTGGTGGCCTGCATGCAGGTTCAGCGTGAACCCGTTGCCGACATCGACGTTGGCGCCGACGTCGATGTAGCCGCTGCCCTTGCTGTCGGCGGTGCCGAACAGGTTGGTGAGCGAGTGCGAGTACTTGACGTAGGCCGGTCCGTAGCCCAGCTGGCCGTACAGCTCGAAGGTGTTGGCGTTCGGGTGCAGGCCGTTGTCCGGGTAGAAGTAGTACAGCCCGCCGACGTCATAGGTAATATCCGCGCTCAGGTTGCCGCGCTTGCCGCCGTAGATATCCCATTCGACGTTGCCGCTGCCGCCCAGGTCCTTGGTCCACTTGATGGTGGACAGCCAGGTGCCCACGTACAGTCCGGTCGGGTTGTGCACATAGTCGGCGCCGCCCTGCAGGGCCGGGTCGAGACGGCTTTGCGACAGGCCGCGGTAACGGTAATCGCTGGTCAGCGCCGCGTTGAAGCTCACCTCATGTTCGGGCTTCTGCTCCTGCTCCTGCGCGGCGGCCAGTCCGGTAGTCAGACTCCACAAACCTGCTGCCAGCACGACGACGTGCGGCCACTTGCTGCTTCGACGCTTCATACGACACTCCCTTCATCAATGAACTTTGGACCTGATGGGTTTACAATCCGGACTTCGCGTCCTGATTCTTTATGTTGTATGGTTGCTTTAGCAGGATGCGTGCCACCCCTGATCGGCGCGGCTGGCCTTGTATTTCCGGTGCCTGCCCCCACTCTGGGATTCAAAAAATGCAAACGACGCTGCGCGGGCGTGCGCCACACGGGTGCACGCACTAAATGAGCGAGGCGCGCACGAAAAAAGTGCGCCATGCGCCGCGTCGTCACTATGGACAGAAATGGATATGAACAGCTTCTTCAACGACCTGCAGGGCAGGATCAACCAGGCGATCGAGAATTCGCCGGCCAAGGACATCGAACGCAACGTCAAGGCCATGATGACCCAGGGCTTCTCGAAGCTCGACCTGGTGACGCGCGAAGAGTTCGACATCCAGGCCCAGGTACTGGCCAAGACCCGCGCCAAGCTCGAGGCGCTGGAACTGCGCGTGGCGGAACTGGAAGCGAAGCTGGCGGCGGAACAGAAGGTTTAACGCACCGCCAGGCGCCACACGCCGAACAGCGCCGCGCCGCCCAGGCTGACGGCCAGGATAACCGCCAGCATGACGCCAAGCGGATTGCGCAGGCCGATGCCGTCGGCCACGAAGATGAGCACGGCGGCCAGCGCCAGCTGCGCCAGCCACACATGCCGCAGCGGCCGCAAGGCCGCGACATCCCCTCCCCGCCTGAACCGGAGCGCCACATACAGCACCGGCCCGCACAGCAGGCAGAACAGCAGCGCCAGCACGGCGCAGGTGAGCAATAGTTTCGGCATCCCGGCACTATACACATTTGGCCGCTCTCAACAATCGCAGGCCGCCCAGCGCTCACCATCTGCAAGTCTTCATCCCGACAGGATCACCATGAGTCTTGCAGTACTGCGCAGCCGGGCACTGGCCGGCATGGACGCGCCGTCCGTCAGCGTCGAAGTGCACCTGGCGAACGGTTTGCCCGGCCTCGCCATCGTCGGCCTGCCGGATGCCGAAGTGCGCGAATCGAAGGACCGGGTCCGCGCCGCGCTGCAGAATTCCGGCTTCGAACTGCCGAACCGGCGCATCACCATCAACCTGGCCCCGGCCGACCTGCCGAAGGAATCCGGCCGTTTCGACCTGCCGATCGCGCTGGGCATCCTGGCGGCATCGGAACAGATTCCTGCCGATGCGCTGGAGCGCTACGAATTCGCCGGCGAGCTCTCGCTGTCGGGCGAACTGCGCCCGATCCGCGGCGCGCTGGCGATGACCTTCGCCATGCACTGCAGCCCGGACGGCGCCAGACGCGCCTTCGTCCTGCCGCAGGCGAATGCCGACGAGGCGGCGCTGGTCACCGACGCCGCCATCTACCCGGCGCGCACCCTGCTCGAGGTGTGCGCGCATTTCGCCGCCCAGGCAGATGATTGCCGCCTGGCGCGTCACCGGGCGCCGGCCGCCCTGGCCCCGCCCCGCTATCCCGACTTTGCCGACGTGAAGGGCCAGCAGCACGTCAAGCGCGCCCTCGAGATCGCGGCGGCCGGGCTGCATTCGGTGCTGCTGGTCGGCCCGCCCGGCGCCGGCAAGAGCATGCTGGCTTCGCGCTTTCCGGGCCTGCTGCCGCCCCTGAGCGATGAAGAGGCGCTGGAGTCGGCGGCGATCCAGTCGCTGGCCGGGCGCTTTTCGATCGAGTGCTGGCGGCGCCGCCCTTTCCGCAGCCCGCACCACACCAGCTCGGGCATGGCCCTGGTCGGCGGCGGCGGCGTGCCGCGCCCGGGCGAGATTTCGCTGGCCCATCATGGCGTGCTGTTCCTCGACGAGCTGCCGGAATTCAGCCGTCACGTGCTGGAAGTGCTGCGCGAGCCGCTGGAATCGGGCCACATCACGATTTCGCGCGCGGCGCGCCAGGCCGATTTCCCGGCCAGCTTCCAGTTGATCGCGGCGATGAATCCCTGTCCCTGCGGCTGGTTGGGCCACCCGTCCGGCAAGTGCCGCTGCAGCCAGGATGCGGTGCTGCGCTACCAGGACAAGATCTCCGGCCCCCTGCTCGACCGCATCGACCTGCAGGTGCCGGTATCGGCGATGGCGCCGGAAGCGATGGCGGCGCATGCCGACGGCGAGCCGAGCAGCGCCATCGCCGCACGCGTGGCGCAGGCCCATGCGGTCCAGCTGGCGCGCCAGGGCAAGGCCAACCAGCGCCTGTCGAGCCGCGAGATCGACCGCCATTGCGAGCTCGACGAAGCTGCCGAGCAGCTCTTGCGTGGCGCAATGCGGCACCTGCAGTGGTCGGCGCGGGCCTACCACCGGGTGTTGAAAGTGGCGCGAACGGTGGCCGACCTGGCGGACTCCGCCCGGGTGCGGTCGGAACACGTGGCCGAGGCGATCCAGTACCGGCGCGGACTGGTCGAGGCCTAGATCGATTACATAAAGGCAACGATTGCACTGGCCGGCGGCACCGCGCGCTGATACCATTGCCCCATGAAAATCCGTCCTCCGTCACCGGCTCTTGCCCTCCTGCTGGCCAGCGTCCTGCTCGGCGCCTGCAGCCCGAAATACAACTGGCGCGACTACGCCAGCCCGGATGCGCCCTACCGGGTGATGTTCCCGGCCAAGCCGGCCAGCTTTACCCGCACGATCGATCTCGACGGCATGCAGGTCAGCATGACGATGACGGCGGCCGATGTCGATGGCACGACCTTCGCGGTCGGCGCGGCGGAGGCGCCGGACGAGGCCGGTGCGCGCGCCGCGCTGCCGGCGATGATGCGGGCGCTGGCGCGCAACATCGGCGCCGCCGACGCGCCGGGAACGGTGCATGTCGACGCCGCCGGCAAGGCCACCGGCGACATCGACGTCACCGGCAACAGCAAGGGCACGCCGGTGCGCCTGGTCGGCCATTTCGAAGCGCGCGGCAAGCGCTTCTACCAGGTCATCGTGCTCGGCAAGCCGGACGCCGTGCCGCCCGAACAGGTCGAGCAGTTCCTTACTTCCTTCAAGCCATGAAAAACGATACCCCGGCACTCCAGCTGCGTTCCCTGCGCAAGGCCTTCGGCCGCCCGGCCGTCGACGGCATCGACCTGAGCGTCAGGCGCGGCGAACTGTATGCCCTGCTCGGCCCGAACGGGGCCGGCAAGACCACCACCTTGCGCATGGTCACCGGCCTGCTGGCCCCGGATTCCGGCCAGGTCGAGGTGCTCGGCATCGACCTCGCCGGCAATCCCGGCGCCGCCAAGCAGAAGATGGCCTACCTGCCGGACGACCCGCTGTTGTACGGCAAGCTCAAGCCGACCGAATACCTCGAGTTCGTCGCCGGCCTGTGGGGCATCGCGCCCGAGGAAGCCGAGCCGCGCGCGCGCCGGCTGCTCGACTGGCTCGACCTGGCCAGGCATGCGCACGAGCTGACCGAAGGCTTTTCGCGCGGAATGAAGCAGAAGCTGGCCCTGGCCGGCGCCCTGATCCACGAACCCGAGCTGCTGATCCTGGACGAGCCGCTGACCGGCCTCGACGCCGCCGCCGCGCGCCAGGTGAAGGACCTGCTGGTATCCCACGTCGCCCAGGGCGGCACCGTGATCCTGACCACCCACATCCTCGAGGTGGCCGAACGCCTGGCGCAGCGCATCGGCATCATCCGCCAGGGCCGCCTGATCGCGGAAGGCACGCTGGCCGAGCTGCGCGAACGCACCCACGGCGGCAGCCTGGAAGACGTGTTCCTGCAGCTCACGGAGCAGGCGTGATGGCGCCGCCGGGTTCCAGCCGCTGGCTGCTGCGCCACGAACTGCGGCTGGCCTGGTATGGCGCGGCCATCAACAAGGGCGGACGGCGGCGCATGGGCTGGGCCAGCATCGCGGTGTGGGCCCTCGCCTGGATCACCCTGCACGTGCTGGCCTTCGTCGTGCTGCGCAAGGTGACGCCGGGCGGCGTCATGGATGCGCGGCTGGCGATTCCGGCGACGCTGGTGCTGGCGGCGGTCGCCACCTTCATGCTGGCGAGCTCGCTCAGGGCCAGCGTGATGGCGCTGTTCGAGCGCGGCGACCTCGACCTGCTGCTGTCCTCGCCGCTGTCCTCGCGCAGCATCTTCACGGTGCGCCTGCTGGGTGTGATCGTGGCCGGCGCAGCCCTCTACCTGTTCCTGTTCGGGCCGCTCGTCCATGTCGGCGTGGCGCTGGGCCAGTTCCATTGGGTCGGGGTGTATGTGGCGATCATGGCGACGGCCACGCTGATGGCCTGCCTCGGCATGCTGCTCACGCTGGCCCTGGTGCGCCTGCTGGGCGCGCGCCGCACGCGCGTGCTGGCCCAGGTGCTGGGCGCGGTGGCGGGCGCCCTGCTGTTCCTGCTGTCGCAGGCCTATTCCATGTTCTCGCACACCGGCGACAGCGGCACCGCCGAACGCACGTTGCGCCACATGGCGGAGTCGCCCTGGCTGGCGCCCGACAGCCCGCTGTGGCTGCCCGGCCGCGCCGTCCTCGGCGAGCCGCTGCCGACGCTCGGCATGGCCCTGCTCGGCATCGCCGCATTCGCGCTGACGGTGGGTCGCACGCACCGCTTCTTCGTGCATGGCGTCCAGGAAGCGGCCGGCAGCGCGCGTGCGGTCGCCAGGCCGGCCGGCGAACTGCGCCTGCGCTTCCGGCGCAGCCTGTTCGATGCCGTCGTGGTCAAGGAATGGCGCCTGATCGCACGCGATACCCACCTCCTTTCCCAGGTGCTGCTGCAACTGGTCTACCTGGCGCCGCTGCTGTTCCTGATCCTGCGGAAGAACGATGCGCCGGGCCCGGCGATCGGGGCCGGCCTGGCCCTGCTGTGCAGCTCCCTGACCGGCTCGCTGGCCTGGATCATCGTCTCGGCCGAGGATGCGCCGGACCTGCTTCACTCGTCTCCGGCAGCCGGTCGCACGATCAGGCTGGCCAAGCTGGCGGCGTCGGTGATGCCGCCGCTGTTGCTGGTCGCCCTGCCCCTGCTGTGGCTGCTCGTACGCGCGCCGCTGGCCGGGCTACTGATCGGCTTCGTGGTGGTCGCAGCCGTGCTGAGCGCCGCGTTGATCGTGGGCTGGCAAGGCCGGCCGGCCCTGCGCAGCGATTTCAAAATGCGCGGCAAGGAAAACTTCCTGTGCACGGTATTCGAGAGCGTCAACACGCTCTGCTGGGGCGGGCTTGGCTGGCTCCTGGTCTCGCTGGCCGCGGACAGCGGCGGCGCGGCTGGCTCGACGGCCATGATGGCGGCCGGCGTGCTGGCGGCGGCGCTGCTGACCCTGTTGCTGGCCTGGCTGATGCGCAAGCGCTTAGTCCGCGCTTAAAGTGGGCCCGCGCACCGACATCATGCGGCCAGTCGTGTTATCGTTTGGTTACTAATGATGGAACGAGAAAGCTATGCTAATCACCTTCAAATCCAAAGCCTATCCCAACGTCCTGATGATCCAGGAACACGCGATGCGCATCCTCGATCTGCTGCACAAGGATCCGGAGCGTGGCGTCATCACCGCCGCGGAAGCGGCCAAGGCGGTGCCTCTGCTCGAACATGAGATCGAGGAAAGCCGCAAGCACCAGGCCACGGACGAAGTCGAACAGGACGTCAAGGCCCATGCGGGCGACGGCGAGGATGCCGAACACGAGCCGGCCGAAGTCGTGACCTTCTCGACCCGCGCCTATCCCCTGCTGGAAATGCTGCGCGCCGCGCGCGACCAGGGCAGCGACATTCTCTGGGGCGTCTGAACCCTTCTTGAGGCCGGGGCGCCGCTAGCGCGCTTCGGCGGACGCGGATTCCGCCGGCGCCATCGCGATCCGGCTCTTGCCCTTGCGCTTGGCTTCATACATGGCCTGGTCGGCCCGGGCCAGCAGGCGCGCCGGATCCTGGGCCTGATGCGGCATCTGCAGCGCAACCCCGATGCTCGCTCCCACCTGCACGCTACCGCTGTTCAGGATGAAAGGACGGGTGAGCTGGCCCAGCAGTGAATCCGCCTTGGCGATCGCATCCAGCTCGCTGCCCAACATCTCCAGGATCACCACGAATTCGTCGCCCGCCAACCGCGCCGCCATGTCGGTCTCGCGGATGCTGTTCAGGATGCGGGCGCCGAACTGGCGCAGCAACTCATCGCCCTCGTCGTGACCGCGGGTGTCGTTGATCTGTTTAAAACCATCCATGTCCAGGAATAGCACGGCACAAGGACGTTTCAGCCGCGCCGCGCGGGCCAACGCTTCCGGCAGCACCTGCATCAGGGCGCGCCGGTTGGGCAGGCCGGTCAGGACGTCGCGCATCAGGAGACCCTGCAGCTCGGCGGTACGCGCCGCGACGGTATCTTCGAGATGGGCATTCATTTCCTCGAGCGCGGCGCGATGGCGGCGTTCGCTGCGGATCAGGCCACGCAGCGCATCGGACAAGACCTCGGCCTCGTGGAAGCCGCCGGCAAGCGGAATCGCTTCCGGCCGCGCCTGGTCCGGAGCCTGGGCAAGGCCTTCGATGGCCCCGCTCAGCGACTTCAAGGGCGCGGCGATGCGGCGTGCCAGCATGGCTGCCAGTCCGGCCAGCACGGCCGCAAGGAGCAGGCTGAACCACATTGCGCGGCGCTCGAACTGATGCGCCGAGGCCATCGCCGCCTGTTCGGTCTGGCGCACCAGGACCGACCAGTGCAAGGCCGCGTGCTCGCGGCTGCCGCCACTCAGGCTGTAGCCGGTCACATAAGTCCGGCCGTCGGGCCAGCGTTCCGTGATGGCGCCTGTCTTCCCCTGCTGGGCCAGGGTCAGACTGTCCGTCGAAATCCGCTTTTCGAGGATGTCGTCCGGGCCGAGCAGGACCACGCCATCGTTGCGCACGACGATGATCTCGGCGCCGATATCGCGCTGCGCCGGCGTCAGCAGACCGCGGGCAACGCCGCGCGCCCAGTCCCAGCTCAGGTGGATGGCGAGCACGCCGCGCAGGCTGCCGTCGGCGTCACGGATCGGCCCGGCGACATCGACGAAACGCCAGGGATCGGGCGTGCGCGGCAGGAGATTGCCCAGCAGGACGGCCGGGTGATAATCGCTGACCGTCACCCCTTGTTGGCCCGTGTGGAACCAGGGCCGGCCAGTGACGTCGCGGCTTTCGAGCAGGCCGCCGGTGGCGGCAAATACCCTGCCGTCCGGCCTGGCGATGCCGATCCAGGCGTAATCTTTGAAGTGGTGCTGCAGGCTATCGAGGACCTGGCGCGCGGCGGCCGGGTCCGCCGGACGCTGCACTTGCGGCAGGGCCGACAGCAGGTAGACATCGCGCACTGCCTGGTCGAGGGTACGGTCGAGCGAGTCGCGCATCTGCCAGGACAGCTGCTGAAGGCGCAGCCTTGCCTGTTCCGAGGCATGGGCGATCGCGTAATGATCGACGAGTGCCAGTTGCAGAAGGACCGTGATCGCGACCGTCAGGCAGGAAAACGACACCATCAATGCAGCAAGACGGAGATGCCTGGTCCGCCTGGGCGGTGGAGTATTGTCGCTGCTGGCGGCCATAATGATGGGCGAAATGACGGATGCACAATGCTACCGTACATACGCCACTTGGCTCCAGCAAAAACTGTTTATGCAAACCGGTCGCCGAAAAGCAAAAAGCCCGCTCAGACTTAACTGAGCGGGCTTCTGCAAATAATTAGCCTGACGATAACCTACTTTCACACTGGTTGCAGCACTATCATCGGCGCAAAGTCGTTTCACGGTCCTGTTCGGGATGGGAAGGGGTGGTACCGACTTGCTATGGTCATCAGGCATGACTTGTACGGGTGTCGTTCGCTATTGCGCAACGCCACCCTGAATCTGGAAGAAGTGTTTTCGTAATCTGGTATCAACAAACAGCTGTCATCGACCCGGCTTTGACTGCCAAGGTTATAGGGACAAGCCGTACGGGCAATTAGTATCGGTTAGCTTAATGCATTACTGCACTTCCACACCCGACCTATCAACGTCCTGGTCTCGAACGACCCTTCAAGGAGCTCAAGGCTCCGGGAAATCTCATCTCAAGGCGAGTTTCC